>JADFPO010000085.1 GCA_022562295.1 Gemmatimonadota bacterium | reverse complement strand
GGGGGGGGGGGGGGGGGGGGAGAGGGGGAGAGAGGGGAAGGGGGGGAGGGGGGGGGGGGGGGGAGCAGATAAGAAGGAAAGACGATAAAAAAAAAGTCCCGTCGGCCCGTGGGGTGGGGTGCGGAGGGGAGTGGGCCCGTCGGGTTGACGGGTGGAGCGGCGGGGGCCCGCCGGGTGGGCCCGCCGGGCGGGGTGGTGCGGTGGGGCAGTTATATTCTCCCCCATGCATCAGGGGAATATCCGAAACTTCTGCATCGTCGCCCACATCGACCACGGAAAGTCGACGCTGGCCGATCGCCTTCTGGAACTCACCGGCACGCTCGAGCAGCGCCAAATGCGTTCACAGGTGCTCGATACCATGGACCTCGAACGTGAGCGCGGCATCACGATCAAGCTCAACGCCGTCCGCATGCATTTCACGGCAGACGACACACGGACATATCAGCTCAATCTCATCGACACACCGGGGCACGTGGACTTCACCTACGAGGTGTCACGGTCGCTGGCCGCGTGCGAGGGAGCCGTTCTCGTCGTGGACTCGACGCAAGGAGTGCAGGCGCAGACCATCAGCAATCTCTTCTTGGCGCTCGACGCAGGCCTGGAGATCATTCCCGTACTCAACAAGATCGATCTACCCGCTGCCGAGCCGGAACGACGAGCCAGGGAACTCGAAGAGTTGATCGGGATTGCGCAGGACGAGATCCTGACGGTGTCGGCCAAGGAGGGCACCGGCGTTCCCGCGTTGCTCAATGCCATCGTGGACCGCATCCCTGCCCCGCAGGGGTCACCGGACGGCCCGCATCGATCGCTCATTTTTGATTCGTACTACGATCGCTACCGTGGAGCGGTACCGAGTATCCGCGTGATCGATGGGGTGCTGAAGCCGGGAATGGAGATCTCGTTCGGATCCCACCAAGAGGATCGCTACGAGGTGGCGGAAGTGGGATACTTACAGCTCGGCCGGCACGCGACAGAACAGCTGGCCGCAGGTGAGGTCGGATACGTAGTGGCGAACGTGCGAGGCGTGCGGGAGACGCAGGTCGGCGACACCGTCTTGGACGCCAACAATCCGGCAGCGGAACTGCTTCCCGGATATCGCGAGATCCACTCGATGGTCTTCGCCGGGCTCTACCCGACCAACAGCGGCCAGTACGAGGAACTGAGAGACGCGCTCGCCAAGCTGCAAATGAACGATGCCGCCCTGCGATACGATCCCGAGACATCCGTTGCGTTGGGATTCGGATTCCGCTGCGGATTTCTCGGGTTGCTTCATATGGACATCGTACGCGAACGTTTGGAGCGCGAATTCGGCCTCGAGCTCATCACGACCGTCCCGAACGTGGAGTACAAAGTCTACTTCACGAACGGGGAACACGACGCGATCGAGAACCCGACCAAGATGCCCACCGGCAGCGCCGTCGATAGAGTGGAGGAACCGTACGTGAAAGCGCGCATCACGGCCCCCTCCGACTACATCGGCGGCATCATGAAGCTGGCTCAGGAACGTCGCGGCGTGTATCTGGGAATGGAGTACGTGGACACCGAACGCGTGCAGTTCCAATTTGACTTTCCCCTGGCTGAGATCGTCCTCGACTTCCACGACCGGCTCAAGACGATCAGCCGCGGATACGCCAGCATGGATTACGAATTTGACGGGTACCGGCCGAGTCAGCTGGTGAAGCTCGACATGCTGATCAACGGCGACCCGATCGACGCGTTCAGTGTCATAATTCATCGCGACAAAGCCCACGAATGGGGCCGCAAGATTGCGGGGAAGCTGCGGGAGTTGATACCGCGGCAGCTGTTCGAGGTCGTGATCCAGGCGGCCATCGGAAACAAAGTGATTTCGCGGGAGACCATTCGTGCGTTGCGTAAGAACGTGACCGCCAAGTGCTACGGGGGAGACATAACGCGGAAGCGCAAGCTGCTCGAAAAGCAGCGAGAGGGTAAGCGGCGGATGAAGCGAGTCGGCACGGTGGAGATTCCGCAAGAGGCGTTCCTGGCCGTCCTCCAGGTCGACTAGCGCCGTGCGCACCTTCACGGGCCAACCTGGCAACAGAGCCGGATCCGCACGGCAACCTACACGCGAGGTCGATTCGTCATGCGCGTAATCGTCGGAGTCGATGTCGGAGGTACCAATATCGTCATCGGCACCGTCACCGAGGACGGCAAACAGGTCTCAGGCATTCAGCGACTGAGGACACCGACCGGTCACGGAGCCGATCCGGTCATCACGAGCATCGCGGGAGCGGTCAACGAATCCATCGGCCAGGCCAGGACGGTGTGGGGTGAGGATCTCGAGGTCATCGGGGTCGGCATCGGATCTCCCGGGCCCATCGATACCAAGCGCGGCCTGGTCGTCACCAGTCCCAACCTTGGATGGACCAACGTGCCACTGCGCGATCGGGTGAGCGAGTTGGTCCGGTTGCCAACCACTCTGGACAACGATGCAAACTGTGCCGTGCTCGGTGAATGGTGGCGCGGAGCTGCTCGGGGCGCCAAGGTGGTGGTGGGCGTCACCGTCGGGACGGGCGTCGGCGGGGGGCTGGTGCTAGACGGCAAGATCTTCCATGGGGCATCGGACGTGGCCGGCGAATTCGGCCACATGACGATCGACTCGACCGGCCGACGCTGCGCCTGCGGCAACTACGGGTGCCTCGAAGCATACGCGTCGGGTCCGGCCATCGCGAAACGCGCTACGGAGAGCATCGAGGCAGGTGCCACTTCCACGCTAACCCAGTACGTGGACGAGAACTCGTCTCGCATCACCGCGGCATTGGTGTATCAGGCAGCCAACGATGGCGATGAACTCGCGCTGGAAGTCGTGCGAGATACGGCACGATTCCTCGGCGCGGGAATTGCAAACCTGGTCAACATCTGCAATCCGGAAATCGTGGTGTTGTGCGGGGGCGTTACGTCGGCAGGTGAGAAGCTGTTTCGCCCGCTCCGCGAGGAGGTGAACCGGCGGGCGTTCCGCCAGGCGGCAGAGGCGTGCCGGATCGTGGCGGGCGAGCTTCCCGGCACCGCTGGCGTGGTCGGCGCGGTTGCGGCGTTCAAGTTGCAGACGACCGGCACCACATGAACCGCTTAGGCGTCATCGGGACCATGGTGTGGGACTCGATTTACGGACGCGGCCCCCAGTCGGAACCAGTGGAGGAGTGGGGCGGGATTGCCTACGCCCTGGCGGCCCTGGAGACGTCGTTGCCGGCAAACTGGGAACTCGTTCCCCTGATAAAGGTAGGGAAAGATCTTGCCCCTGTAGCAAACACGTTTCTCAATGCGCTGACGCACCGCTCCGCCGCGGATCGCTTCGTTGAAGTGCCGGACCCCAACAATCGGGTGACGCTGCATTACGAGTCGAGCCACCGCCGCGCCGAGCGATTGACCGGCGGCGTGCCGCCGTGGACATGGGCGGAACTGGGTCCGATGGTAACCGACCTGGATGCCATTTACATCAACTTCATCTCGGGCTTCGAGATGGACCTTACTACCGCCCAGTGCCTGCGCCAGGGATTCGACGCCCCGATCTACGCCGACCTTCACAGCTTGTTCTTGGGTGTTGCCAATGACGGACTTCGTATTCCCCAAGCCATTCCCGAACCAGACCAGTGGCTCTCATGCTTCGACGTCGTGCAAATCAACGAAGATGAGCTGAGTTTGCTCGGCCCGGACCCAATGGAGGTCGCGGCCCGCGCGATGGCCTTGGGGGTTCGCCTCCTCGTGGTGACATTGGGGCCGGAGGGAGCGGTGTACTTCACAACCGAGCACTTTGATTTCACGAGAACGCGGGACACCCACCCGGTGGGCACGATCAAGACCGCCCGCATCGCCGTTGAGCGCGACCTGGAGGATGGGGATCCAACGGGATGCGGCGACGTGTTCGGCGGTGCCCTGGCAGCGGCGCTGCTTCAGCAACAGGACGTCGAGACCGCGGTCCGCCAAGCCAATAGCACCGCCCGCCGCAACCTGTCCGCACGCGGAGCTACCAACTTGCAATACCACCTCCGAGGGAGCATCGCACCGAGATGACACGGGTGGTGCAGGTTCCGGCAAGCTTCGACTACCAGGCATTCGATCAGTTCGCAGAGGCGTTCGGCGAACCCGGCGACGAGCGTTTGTTGTTCGATGCCCATGCGACACATTGGGCCTCGCCGTACGGGCTAGTTGGACTCCTCGCAGCAGGTCAATGGCTGGCGGAGCACCAGAAGCAGAAACCGCTTTTTACCATTCCCCAGAACCGGGACGTTGCTCATTACTGGGCGCGTACGGGTTTCTTTCGGCACGCGGCCGAGCTCTTCGAGCTGCATGGCAAGGTCCCTCACGTCGCGTCGACGGGCGCGTCCGACGTGCTGCTTGAGGTCACACCGGTTCGCGGCGCAAGCGACGTACACGACGTAGTGGACAAAATCCAGGATCGGGCGGCGGCGATCTTGCGGGAATTGGGACTGGAAGCGCAAGCGACAATGGGTTTCGCCATGGCGCTTTCGGAAGGTTGTCAGAATATTGTAGAGCACGCCGGTACCGGAGGGTGGGTCGCGGTGCAGGCCTACCACTGGCGCCAGCGGCTGGGCCGACGTGTCGCCGTCATCGCCGTTGCAGACGCAGGAGTGGGGTTCCGGGCATCGCTCGAAACGACGTACGCGCACCGGGTGGGCGAGCGCTGGGGCGATGTCGCGGCGCTCGAAGCAGCCGTCTTACACGGAGTCAGTCGTTTTCGCGATCCCGGCCGGGGCCAAGGACTCGCCGGGATACGGCGATACGTGGAACGATGGAATGGCAAACTCAGCCTCCGGAGCGGCACCGCGAGGATATCGAGCCCCATTGCGAAGTGGGACGACGACGGCCCGATGGACGATGGGTTGGCCTCGTTTCCCGGCAGCCAGATGTTGTTGATTATCCCGGCACGAAAGGGTGACTGACAGAGAGCCATGCCAGCGATAGACCTGAGAACGATTCTCGAAGAGACTGCATCCAACGGCAACGGTGACCTGGTGACGCGCTCTACCGGGAAAGCCGTGCGCAATGGGATCGTCCAGGCGCTCGCCGGCTATCGTCGTGACCAGGTCGCCATCATCGACTTCAGCAGCGTGCGACTCATCGACCTGTCCTGCGCCGATGAGATCATCGCCAAACTACTGGTCGAGCACGGCCGCACGCGTTGCTTCTTGCTCACAGGAGTCGACGAGGGTCATGCGGACGCCTTGGAACCCGTGCTCGACCGCCGCGGTCTGGCCGCGGCCGTGCAGGATCGCTCGGGGCGGTTGCGCGTGCTCGGTCAAATTCCTGAGCCCGTGCGGCGGGTGTTCTCCATCCTCGCTGAGAAGGGAACCGCCAAGGTGGAAGAGGTGGCCGCACACCTCGCCGTTCCGCCGGCGGCCGCGCGCGCAGTGTTCGATGAGCTGCTCAATCGTCGCTTGGCGACCGCAGCTCCGGGCGGGAATGAGGTCGTAGCACTCGCATGAACACCGCCGGGCTCGGGATGTCCACTCGAGCCGTTCACGGCCCTGTGGTTCGCCGGGCGCCACGGTCGCCCATCACTAACCCAATCTTCCAGAGCAGCACTTTTCTCAACCAGGTCGGATCCACCGACGAGGTGCTGTACACCCGCTACGGCAACAATCCCAACCAAGTCGAGATCGCCCAGCGGCTTGCGGCGATGGAAGGCGCCGACTCCGCCATCTTTCTCGCGAGCGGAATGGGCGCCACGGCCCTGGCGCACCTCGCCGTGCTGCAACCAGGCGACCACCTGCTGGC
Source organism: Gemmatimonadota bacterium (assembly GCA_022562295.1). Lineage (GTDB taxonomy): Bacteria > Gemmatimonadota > Gemmatimonadetes > Gemmatimonadales > GWC2-71-9 > B3T1B10. Next base: position 9,341 of record JADFPO010000085.1, on the reverse strand, counting down.
GACGAGTTGGATCTACGGCGGAACGCGAACATTGTTTTCGCGGGAATTCCAGCGACTCGGCATCGACGTCACCTTCGTCGACCCCTCCACACCGCGTGAATGGCGCCGCCGCATGCGGAAGTCTACGCGCGCGCTATTCGTCGAGACGCCCACGAACCCGGTCGCGCGGGTGCTGGACCTCGAGCCACTGGCAAACCTGTGCGGCGTCAACGGGATGACGCTGATCGTCGATTCCACGTTCGCAAGCCCCGTCAACTTCCGGCCGCTGGAACACGGAGCCGATATCGTCATCCACAGCGCAACCAAGTATCTCAACGGGCATTCCGATGTCATCGCGGGCGCCGTGGTGTCCAGCACCGACGTGATCGAAGAGGTGCGACGTTTGTTGAAGAGTTGGGGACAGGCTATCGATCCCCACGCCGCCTGGCTGGTCGAGCGCGGCATGAAGACCCTTGCCGTCCGCATGGCGCGGCACAACAGCAACGCGCTGGCGCTCGCGCAGGCGGTCAGCGAACATCCGAAGGTCGGCGCGGTAACGTATCCTGGATTGGAGACCCATCCGGACCACGACCTCGCTCGCGAAGTGCTGGACGGATACGGAGGCATCGTTGGCATTCAGGTCAGGGGCGGGGCACGCGCGGCCGGCCGGGTGCTACGGAGGCTGCGCCTAGCGCGTCACGCGCCGAGTCTGGGCGGTGTCGAAACGCTGGTCTCGGAGCCGAGAGTCACGTCGCACGCGGGACTCAGCGTGAAGGAACGCCGGGCCCAGGGCGTTCCAGACGGTTTCATTCGGGTGAGTGTCGGGATCGAGGATGTCGATGACGTGATCGCAGACTTCATGCGCGCGTTGTCCGCATCGTAGCATACGAAAAGATGATCGGGCCTTGATAAGATTCGATGCAGTGTCCAAATCATTTCCCAGTGGCACAGTCGCCCTGCGAGACGCATCCTTCCATGTGGCCAAGGGCGAGTTCGTATTCCTGACCGGCCATTCGGGCGCCGGCAAATCGACAGTATTGCGTCTGATCTACGCGGAGCACCTGCCCACCAAGGGGAGAGTGCACGTTTCGGGGTTCAGCACCGACAAGCTGAAACGACGCGAGATCTCACGGCTACGCCGCAGGTTGGGCATCGTGTTTCAAGATTTCCGCCTACTGGAAGATCGATCAGCGGAGAAGAACGTGGCCTTTGCGCTCGAGGTGACCGGCGCGAAACGGAGCGTCATCGTGCCAAAGGTCATGAGAGTGCTGGCACAGGTGGGTCTCACGGCGAAAGCACGTAACTTTCCCAGTGAGCTTTCGGGAGGAGAGCTACAACGTGTAGCCATCGCGCGTGCCCTAGTAAACGACCCGTTCGTCCTGCTCGCGGACGAGCCCACCGGGAACCTCGACGAGCGGGCGAGCCGCGGCGTCTTTCGTCTCATCCGCGACATCAACGCAAATGGCACGGCCGTCGTGATGGCCACACACAACTTGGACCTCGTGCGCGAAGGTGGCTATCGTACGATCGAGCTGGAGCAGGGAGCCATCGTCTTTGATTCAGCCGTTGACGAACAGGTGGCAAGCTGAGAACCGAATGAACCATGCTATTCGTGAAGCGCTTCTGGTATTCCGCCGATGGCCCGCCCTGTCGGTCCTGTCGGTCACGACCATAGCGTTCGCGCTCTTCGTGGCCAGCCTGTACAGTCTGGTCGTCATCAACCTGCACCGGACACTGCAGTCCATCGAAGAGCGGGTTGAAATCGTGGTCTACCTACTGCGCGGCACGCCGGTCGAGGTGGCTACTGTCGCAGTTCGAGAGATCGAAGCGTTTCCCGAGGTCGCCTCGGCGTTATACGTCACGGCCGCAGAGGCCCTAAGGAGGGCGCAGGCCGAGTTGGTCGAGTTCCAAGGCATCTTCAGCGAGTTCGAGACGAATCCTCTCCCCGCTTCGCTCGAGGTACGACTGCGTCCGGGCTTCCGCGGAAGCGACGCCGTGAGGACGGTGGCAGAGCGGCTGCGAGCATACAACTTTGCCGAGGATGTGCAGTACGGCGGTGAGTGGGTCGCGAAGTTGGATCGACTCCGAAACATCGGGGGGATAGTGGGGCTCTTGATCGGCGGCGCGTTCGCGATGGCGTCGATCATCATCATCGGAACCACGATTCGCATGGCGGTGATGCAACGGGCACCCGAGATCGCGATCATGAGGCTGGTGGGCGCGACTGACGGATTCATTCGCAGGCCTTTCCTGGTCGAGGGATGCATCAAGGGGGCCCTGGGCGGGGCTGCCGCGCTGGGACTCTGCTACGCCGCTTTCGCCGCCATCAACGCGTTCCTGTTCCAAGCGCAGTTCTTTACCACGGCCCAGTCGGCGTTGCTCGTCGGCGTGGGCACAGCCTTGGGCTTGCTGGCCAGCGCCACCAGCGTCAGGAAGCACCTTCATCGAGTATGAGACTCGCGTTAGCCGTCGCCGTGGTGCTGCTCGCCGCGCCAACGAATCCGGCAGTGGCGCAGCGCCGCAACATCGACCGACAGCTTCGCGACGCCCAGAGTCGTCTCGATTCCATTCGCCAGGAACGGAGTGAACTGGAAGATCAGCTCAGGCGGCTGAGGGGTCGCGCGCGTGATATCGCAACCGAGTTGGGGAACCTCAACCAGCAGCGCACGTCGACCGGTCGTATCGTCAACGAGCTCGACCGCCAGCTGGCAAGTCTCAGCCCGCAGCTCGATACCATGACCGCCGAGCTTCTGCTGGTGCAGGACGCCCTCGCCGAGAAGCAAGCGGTGGTGGAGCGCCGGGTCGTCGCGATCCACAAACGCGGACCGCTGTGGGCGTTTCAAGTGCTGCTGGGCGCCCAGAGCTTCGGCGAGCTGCTTCGAAGGTACAAATACCTCTACTTGGTGAGCCGCCAGGATCGAACGCTGGTCAATGAGATCGGCACCCTGCACGAACGACTAGCCAACCACCGACGTGACCTGATGACGGTACAGACGCAGATCGCGTCGCAACGCACGGAGCGAAACCGCGAGCTGGGACGTTACGCCACGCTGGAACGAGAACGCCAGCGCGCGCTGTCGCAAACCCAGAGGCGGGAACAGCAAACGACGGCCAGAGTGGACCTGCTCGCCCGAGACGACGAGCGCCTCAACGACCTCATCGCATCGCTCGAGCGGAGCCGGCGAAGCGGCGGCCTCACGTTGGCAGCACCCTCGATCGCGGCGTCCGATGTGGGCCGGTTGGACTGGCCGTTGGGCGGCGAGGTGATCTACCAGTTCGGGCAGCAACCGTTCGAAGACCGGACCACGATCACCCGACTCGGGATCGGGATCCGGGCGCCGGTGGGAACCACCGTCAGTGCGGTCAGGTCGGGCGTGGTCGCGTTTGCCGAGCCGGTCGGAACCTGGGGACCGACGGTGATGCTCGATCATGGAGACGGCTACTACACCGTCTATACCTACCTTTCCCGCTTGGACGTGACCCGAAACGAACTCGTCACCGAGGGCCAACCCATCGGGTTGTCCGGTGGGATCAATACGGACGAAGGACCCCATCTGGGATTCCAAATCCGCCAAACACCGCCCGGCACGTCCAATCCGATTCCGCTCGATCCATTGAACTGGTTGAAACGCCGGTAGACAGTCCGGCCAGCTCGTCATCGGCATAAATATCTGGGCTGCAGAGCTGGATTCCTCTTAGGGTTTGCCGGGTCATCTGTCCGCGAGATCACGGGGGCCAAGTCGAGTGCGGCACCTCCCCAGCCGCGCGGGAACATCCTACATTTGCAGGGTTCGGGGACAGCGGACAGCCCGGTTCGAGAACACCGCCGTCGGCTTCACTTACCACACCGCGCCGCCAGCAGGCGCGAAAACCACTGGGGCGCTTCGAAATCGGTTTGGGACCATCCAACCCGCGCATTTTACGGCGACGTATGGTTCGTCGCGACATCGCCCGCCGTGGGGTACACAACCGTCGCGTGTTGGCGGTCATGGGGGCCGTTCCGCGCGAGCAGTTCGTGCCCGAAGCCTTACGTGCGCAAGCGTACACCGATGCGCCGTTGCCCATCGGCGCAGGCCAGACCATCTCTCAACCATACATCGTCGCGCTGATGACCGAGGCGACGAACTTGACCCGCACAGACAAGGTGCTCGAAATCGGCACCGGCAGCGGTTATCAGACGGCTATTCTGGCCAAGCTGGCACGGCACGTGTGGACCGTGGAACGACTGGGCGAACACTGCGAGGCCGCGGCGCAGCGCCTCAAGGCGCTACAGATTACCAACGTCTCATTCGTGCACGGGGATGGGACCCTCGGGCACGCCGAGGCGGCGCCGTATGATGCCATTCTGGTTGGGGCTGCCGCGCCCCGCTGCCCACAACCGCTGATGGATCAGTTGGCGGTAGGGGGCCATCTCGTCATCCCGATCGGCGATCGGGATTCGCAGCAACTCACGATCTACCAGCGCACGGAGAGCACCGTGGAAACGCGCACCGCCGGCGGGTGCCGTTTCGTGCCGCTGGTATCTCCACACGCGTTCACGGAGTAACTGCCCATCGCACGGCCGGAATATGGAGGCGCCGCCCGCGGGACCAACGTGGAGTACCTCGGTGCGGTTCCCTGGTCGCAGCCCGCACCGCTGTGACTGTGCCCGGACCACCACGAGTGTTAACTTCCCGCCCGCTGACGGCGAGCACAGCGTGGTGCTAGACTCGCGTCGCGCGACGCGAGTCCACCGAATCCAAACCAAACGATCAGAGCATTGAGCAGAGGATGGCAGCGAACACATACACTGAAACCGAACCGCAGCTAGCCCCGGGGCTCGCACCCACCGAGAAGGTTTACCACAACCTCCAACCAGCGGCCCTCTACGAGATCGCGATTCGGGCCGAAGAGGGGCAAGTTGCCTACGGGGGGGCATTCTGCACCATTACGACGCCCCACACCGGACGTTCTCCCAAGGACAAGTTCATTGTCCGGGAGGCCGGATCGGCCGACGACATTTGGTGGGGCAAGGTCAACCAACCCATCTCACCGGATCGCTGGAAGGTGCTGCGCGCCGACGTGCTGGCCCACCTCGGTAGCCAGCCGTTGCACGTGCAGGACCTGTTCGCAGGCGCCGATCCAGCGGTCCGCGTGCCGGTGCGATTCATCACGCCGAACGCGTGGCACGCGCTCTTCGTCCGCAACATGTTCATCCGTCCCCCTCCCCAGCCCAAGCAGCTCGCCGACTTCGAGCCCGGTTTCACGGTGTTACATGCCCCGGAAATGGAGGCCGATCCCAACCGTCACGGCACCAACAGCAGCACGTTCATAGTCGTCAACTTCGCCGAGCGGACGGTGTTGATCGGCGGGACGCGCTATGCCGGTGAGATGAAGAAGTCGATATTCACGATCTTGAACTATCTCTATCCAAAACAGGGCATCCTCTCGATGCACTGCTCCGCCAACCGCGGTGACAACGGCGACGTCGCGGTGTTCTTCGGCCTTTCCGGTACGGGGAAGACGACCCTATCGGCCGATCCGAGTCGGAGCTTGATCGGGGACGACGAACACGGGTGGGGAGACAACGGCGTCTTCAATTTCGAGGGCGGGTGTTACGCCAAGGTGATCCGTCTGTCGCGCGAAGGCGAACCGGAGATCTTTGCGACGACCGAACGGTTCGGCACGATACTGGAGAATGTCGTGGTGGATCCGGATTCACGGATAATCGACCTGGATGATGATACGCACACTGAAAACACTCGGGCCTCATATCCGATTCACTTCATTCCAAACCACGTATCGTCTGGGTTGGGAGGCCATCCCAAGAACGTCGTGTTCCTGACTGCCGACGCGTTCGGCGTGCTACCACCAGTCAGCAAGCTCACCCTCCATCAAGCGATGTACCATTTTCTATCGGGATACACCGCCAAGGTAGCGGGTACGGAGCGCGGCGTGACCGAACCGCGGGCGACCTTCAGCGCGTGCTTCGGCGCTCCCTTCCTTCCGCTTCCTCCCGGGGAGTATGCGAAGATGCTCGGTGAACGGCTTGCCCGGCACGGGGCGCAATGTTGGCTGATCAACACCGGCTGGACCGGTGGTGCGTATGGAGCTGGGCACCGGATATCCCTCGCCCACACCCGCGCGATCGTCGCGGCCGCACTCGACGGAAGCCTGCTGGATGGCCCCACGCGCACCGATCCCGTGTTTGGTCTCACGGTCCCAACGTCGGCGCCCGGTGTGCCGAACGACGTCCTGGATCCGCGCGGTACTTGGCCCGACGGCGCCGTGTACGACGCGCAGGCAAAGAAGTTGGCAGACATGTTCCGAGCCAACTTTGCCGCGTTCGAGGATCAGGTTACGCCGGAAGTGATCGAGGCCGGGCCACACGCCTGACGGAATCGTGCCTGCAGACGGATTTACCATTATCCGCGATCCGCTCTGGAACAACATCCAGATAGACGGCGGGGCGCTGAAGGTGATCGACACCGAGCCGTTCCAGCGCTTGCGGTACGTCAGACAACTCGGTCACGCCTTCCTGGTTTATCCCACTGCCAACCACACGCGGTTCGAGCACGCCATCGGCACGTACCACCTCGCCAGGCGCGCCCTCACCATCCTCGGCGAACGCGGTGACCTGCGTGATATCCCAGAGGAACAATCCTCGCTCGTGCCGCTCGCCGCACTATTACACGATCTGGGACATTATCCGTTTTCGCATGCCCTCGAGGAGGCCGGTCTCCCCTCGCATGAAGATCTCGTGCGACGCCACTTCCAACACCCAGGCCTCCGTGATGCGCTGCGAGCGACGGGACTCGAGGATGTCGATACATGCCTCTACGCCCTCATCGCGGGAACGAGTGCAAATCCGTTGCAGGGACTCATCTCCGGTTCGCTCGATCTAGACAAGTTGGAATACCTGACCCGCGACGCCCGAATGTGCGGGGTCCCGTACGGCGCCGTGGACGTCGATCGGTTGCTGCACGCGTTGACCGTGGTCGAATTCCCGGGCGGCACCCGCGCAGTGGGCGTACACGAGAAGGGGATCAGCGCCCTGGAGTCCCTTTTGTTCGCGCGCTATCAGATGTATCGCAACGTGTACTGGCATCATGCCGTTCGAAGTGCGACGGCCATGTTCAAACGCGCTGTTCGGGGGGCCATCGCACGTAAAGAACTCTCAGTCGGCGAGATCGCCGACGCCGCTGACGAAGACTTGATGCAGCGTCTTCGCGCCATGGACGACAACGTCATCGCCATGCGCCTTCGCCACCGTCACCTATACAAGCGGGTGGCGGACATTGCCGGTGAAGATGCTCCGAGCGGTGCGGGAGACTGGATCGCCGACCACCCGGATCTGACCGAGCGGGTTGAGAATCAACTCGCGCGGGAACTGGGTCTCGAGGCCGGTGAGTTGCTACTGGATTTTCCCGCCAAGGCTACCATGCTCGAGGCGGATATGCCGATGCTTGGCAGCGACGATTCGATTCAGCCGCTCGATGCGATGCAGCACACCGGCCACCTCGGCATTCTCCGCATGGCCGATGCGTTGCACGCCAAGGCGCGACGCCTGCGGGTCTTCGCCGCCACCAGCTGCGATGTCGACGTGCGAAGTCTTCTCGGAGTAATCGAACGGACGGCCGGCGAGATCGCTGGCGACCTCGACGCGGAGCGCGGCCTGCTGACGGGGCGGGTCTAGGTCTCGTGCCCTGCGGCAACCTTGCCGCCCGCCTCGGCGAGCAGATCGGCGAGGGCACGGTAATACCGCGAGTCCTGGTCTCTATCGGCGTCGTCCATCGCCGTCGCGCACACTTCGAGCGCGTACAACAATGGGCCGAGGTGCTCTGCGGCGACGCGACCAACGGCCTCTGGATTAGGACCTTGGTTCATCACTGGTCGTTTCGCTCGAGGGTTGCCCGCCCCCGCCGACCCCATCGATGCGCACGACAACGACGGTGACGTTGTCCAAACCGCCGCGTCGATTCGCTTCGTCCACCAACTGATCCGCCAGTTCCTGGGGCGTCTGACCCTGCGCCATCATCCGGTGAAGATCTTCATCCTCGATCATGCCGGTGAGTCCGTCGGAGGCGATTAAGTACACGTCCCCAGTCCTCAGCGACCCCACGTACACGTCGGGGGCCACATCGACGTTGGCACCGACACACCGCGTAATGACGTTGCTATACGGGTGGGTCCGCGCCTCCTCAGGGCTCAAATATCCCGCATCCACTTGTTCCTGAACGTACGAGTGGTCTTTGGTGAGCTGCGTCAACTGGTCGTCACGCAGGACGTAAGCTCTGCTGTCCCCCACCTGTCCGATCAGATAGCTGCCGTCGACCAAAATCATCGCGGTAGCGGTCGTGCCCATCCCGCGCTTGTCTTGCTCGGACAGGGTGCGCTTGAAGATCGCGGAGTTCGCCTCCACAATGGAGCGGCGAATTCTCTCGGCCACCTCGGCCTCGGTCTGACCCGTCAGATCTCCCAGCTCCCGCGCAATGATGCGGACCGCCATTTCACTGGCAACCTCGCCCGCCGCATGCCCCCCCATTCCATCGGCGACGATGAAGACACCGTCCTCGACGATCATGAGGTAATTATCCTCGTTTCCCGACCGGACGATGCCGACATCCGTGCGGCCGGCGCAGGTATACTGGAAATTCGTGGCCAAGATTATCGGGTCGCGGGTTGGAGATCACGCAGGACGACGAAGGCCGCTCCGGCTTGGGAGCGCTGGAAACAACGGTGCGTCCGAAACCGCACGCTCACGCCTCCCGCTGGGGTGGGATTTTTATGGACCCCAAGATTTGCGTCCCCCCACCCATCTGCGCCGAATCATCCTTGGTTGGCTCGAACACCACGCTAAGATCGCCGAACCGAATCAAGGCTCCCGGAGCGAGTGGAGCCTCGTCTTCGACTCGCTCGCCATCGACGAAGCTTCCGTTGGTGGAACCAAGGTCCACCAGGATCCAGATACCCTCTCGCAGCTGAATCTTGGCATGCGATGAAGACACGCTGAGATCCGCGATCACGATGTCGTTGTAATCGGCGCGGCCGATGTTGACCACGGGGACGCGGATGGAAAACCGCTGGCCTTTGAGCGCCCCGCTGCGAACGATCAGGTTGGCGAGGGTCCCTGCCGAACTTCCGGCCGCGACCGAAGGACGCGGCGGCTCCGGTGGTGGCGCGGCGGCGGCGGGTGGCGGCGATGGGGCAGCCGTGGGCGGGGCCGGGGAAGCCTCCGGAGGAGCAGGCGAAGATGGTGCTGGAGATGCCGGTGGCACCGCCGCGGGAGCGACGGGTTCTGGGGCCGGCGGAGCCAGGGGCGGGGGCGCGGCCGCGGACGGACCCGGTGCCGCGGGAGGCGCTGCAGCAACGGGAGCGGCTGG
>JADFPO010000198.1 GCA_022562295.1 Gemmatimonadota bacterium | reverse complement strand
GCGTTCCGGAATGACCACTCCTGAGATCCACCATCTCCTAATTCAGCCGCTGCACGGCACCGGACTCTCGTATATGATCACGGGATCGGTAGCAGCGATAGCCTACGGCGAACCGAGGATGACCAACGACGTTGACCTCGTACTCGGCCTTTCGCCGGGCGACGGGGAAAAGTTGGTGACGGCGTTTCCATCGAGCGAATACTACGTCCCGCCGCTCGAGATAATTGAGGAAGAACGACAGCGCCCGCGGCATGGCAACTTCAACATCATCCATCACGAAACCGGACTGCGAGCCGACATCTACCTTACCGGTGACGACCCACTGCACGAGTGGGCGTTCGCCCGCCGGACGCGATTTCCGATTGGCGGGGACGACATCTGGTTCGCTCCAGTAGAGTACGTGATCGTCCGTAAGCTCGAGTACTTCGAAGAGAGCGCCTCGGACCGCCATCTCCGCGACATCGCGGGTCTTTTGCGGATCAGCGGAGACCTTATCGATCGTGAATCCCTCATGACATTGATCGCAAGAAGGCGACTGCAAAAGGCGTGGGAACGCGTCTCGTCAGTTGGGCACTCATAGCTGACTAGCTTCGTCCGTTATCCTCCTTCCACCCCTTCGGCACCACTCCCGCCGGTCGTCCCTGGCCGGCTCTTGGTAGGTCGCCGCGCATCGCTATTCGTCAAACCCACCCAGTAGTCGGTTCGTCGCGTCGAGCACGGCGAGGGCGGCATAGCGAGAAACGTGGCCGTCCCTGGCTAGACACGCCCCAAGGAATGGTAGGACATGATGTTCCGAGCGGCTGACAAGACAGGCGATGACGATGGTGGAATCGAACGCCTTCACCGTCTTGAGTCCCACCAACTCAAGCGAGACGCGGTTTTCTGCGGCTGACTCCAGGGCTGTGATGGTGGCTTCGGCGGCACACCTGCAGGATCCGGCGCGGGAGGATGGACCCCGGCTGGTACCAACATACGTGTCCTCTTCATCCCAACCCAAACTTACCTGCGCTTCGCACCGCGCGCCGTCAGTGTGAAGTCGAAAGTCTTTTAGTCTGATTCGTTCGCTGGCGCTCATACAAGCACTAATAATTCGAATTTCGACACAGCGGGATTAGTTCCCCACCTTCGCCTTCAACTCCTCGAAGAAGTTCTCGACCACGATCCACCTTTCCGTGACCACGCCTTCCGCTGTACCGGGGGTGCGAAACATGATGAACCGCGTATCGTCACGGGTAATGCCGTACTGGGCGTGCTGCGCTGTGGCGGAGGCTCCCGTCGGCAACGTGAACAGCTCACGACGCCCCACCACGGCGAAGGTCGGGTTTGTCCTCACGGTCACCGCCACCAAATCCCGCGACGCGTTCTTGTAGAACAGCTCTCGTCCGCTGTGTGCCCAGACGGGCTCCATGCCGCCATCGGTCGAGACCTGCCGTTGGGTGTCTTCCACGTTCGGGAACGATCGGACGTACACTTCGCTCCGCCCCGATTCGTCCGAGACGTATGCCATCCATCGCCCGTCTGGCGACAGGGCGGGCGCGGTCTCGTCGAACACCATGGTCAGGAGCGGCTGCGGGACACTGTCCACACCTGGCCGTAAGGCGAAAATATCCCGAGCTCCGTCAGTGCGAACGACCAACCACTGCCCGTCGCGCGACCAAAGGCCCTCGGCAGGCGGCCGGCGCCAATCCAGCACCCGCTCGGCCGGACCACTGCCGTCCGCACGTCTACGGAACAGTTCTAGGGCCGCGCGGGCTTGGTTGGACAAGAACATCACCCACCGGTTATCAGCACTCCACACCGGACGCACGTTGAAATCACCCCCAAACGTCAGACGCTGGAATGAGCCACCATCGAGCTCCTTGATCCAGATGTTGACCCCCTCCGATCCCACCACGCTGACCGCGACCCGCGTTCCGTCGGGTGAGAGGGCCGGCCCGGTTCCACCGTGTGGCGTGATCTCGAAGCCCGGCTCGATCGCTGATGCCGACCCATCCCGCTCCACCCACACCACCTCGGAGTTGAGCGCGAGAGTGTCCCCCGTAGCGTAGACGAGCCTCCCGGTGTGGGACAGCGCGACATCGGGCCCCCGTCGGACACCGATCCCTCCAAGGAGCTGCACTGCGGCACCCGTGAGGACGAGTCTCTCCTGATCGAACGGCGCGGCCATCAGCGCCCCGTCGTGCCGCACGTATAGCAGATGGCCCGTGGTGGCGTACCGTCCCAACAAGCCCCGCACCAACACCCGGTGCTCGCCAGTCGCCAGGTCCACCACGGCCACATCGTCCTCCGCGCTCAACGCGTTGTTGCCACGTTGGACGGTGATCAAGATGCCCTTCCCGCTCGGGAGTGATGCGGGCCACGCATGGCGTGTCTCCCCTGCTGCAAAGTCAGGCATGGACACGGCCTCCGACACCCCGCCAATAGCCGGGATTCTCGACAAACCACCGTTGGGCCGCTGGCTGAAATACAGGTAGCCGTCCGGCCCCCACGTACCACCCAACCGAAACAGACCAGAATCGACCAGCGTGACCGGTGGCTCCCCGCCAAGCGAAACCGCCTTGAGTTGGCGCGATTGCAGAACAAGGAACCCGACGCTCTGCCCATCTGGGGAAAAGAAAGGCTGATACCCGCCCTCGGTCCCTGCCAATGGGAAGCCCTCGAGTTGATCCCGCTGTCTCAGCCAGAGTTGGAACCCAAGACCGTCCGCCGTTGGACCGACGTACACGAATTGAGAGCCGTCGGGCGACAGCGCCACGGAGGTCCCGAATGCCCCGCCGGCCCCCTCCAGTTCCTGATCCAGTCCAATGCCGTAACGCACCACAGGCGTCGGTGGCTCTGACCCCAGCCCGCTCCGCAGGGTGGTAACGAGGAACACCGCCGCGAGGGCAGCAAACGCTACGGTCAGGCGATTCCACGACCAGCCTGCCCCTGGGCCGGTTACACTCGCCCCGCCCAACCGCATGGGCAACCTGAAGTCTGGGTTCGTCAGTGCATCGGCAAACTGCGCCGCAGTCGCGAACCGATCGGCAGGAGTCTTCTCCACCGCTTTGCGAACCGCATCAGCCACATTCACGGGAACGCTGTGGCGATATTTTGTCACCGGCTCCGGTTCGTCGTTGATGATCTTGGCGATGACCGCCTGTGCAGTGCTTGCGATGTGTGGCGGATCGCCGACTAGCATCTCGTAGACCATCGCACCCAGCGAGTAGATATCACTGCGCCCATCCATCTCCCGATCCGCTGTCGCCTGTTCCGGGCTCATGTAATCGGGAGTACCGAGCGAGAGCCCCGACCGGGTTAGCCGAGTACCAACGGCCTGGCTGACCGCCAAGGCGATGCCGAAATCCGCCACCAGGGCATGGCCGGATTGGAGGAGAATGTTCTCGGGCTTGATGTCCCGATGCACGACGCCTCGCTCGTGCGCATACTGCAGCGCAGCGGCTACGGACTCGGCGATCTTCACGGTCTCTTCCACGCCAAGCTGTTTTTCACGGTTCAGCTTGTCTCGCACCGTCTCGCCATCGATGAACGGCATGACGTAATACAAGAATCCGTCGGCTTCTCCCGAATCGAACAACGGCAGGATGTGCGGGTGCTGGAGGTTGGCGGTGACCTCAATCTCTTTGAGAAACCGCTCGGCGCCGAGGACCGCCGCGAGTTCGGGCCGCAGCACCTTCACCGCCACCTTGCGGTGGTGCTTGACGTCCTCGGCGAGGTACACGTTCGCCATGCCGCCTTCGCCGAGGTGGCGTTCGATTCGGTAGCGGTGGGCGAGGGCGGTGGTGAGCCGAGCGCTCATTTCGGTCATGGGGCTAAACTACGATTTTGTGGGCGTGCTGGCGAGGGTCGGTTGATGCAAACGAGATCAAAACGAGGCAAGACATCACCGGACCGAAATCCACCCTCTCCCATAACTCGCTGCCATGCTGAGTGCCCAGGGCGGGAGTCGAACCCGCACGGGCCGAAGCCCAAGGGATTTTAAGGACGAGGAACGATCGTGTCCAATGGTATCTATCGCAAACCATGCACCGAACTTAGGAGCGTTTTCCCGAACCACCCTGATGCTGTAGTGGACGGTGGTGTGAAGTAGAACGAGGCAAAAAGAGGCCAACCTATGTTTGAGAGGGCTGGTTGATC
>JADFPO010000084.1 GCA_022562295.1 Gemmatimonadota bacterium | reverse complement strand
AGCCCCGAGCAGGCGCGGGGCCGGACCGTCGACCGCCGGGCAGACATCTGGGCCTTCGGGGTCGTGCTCTACGAGATGTTGGTCGGCATACCCGGCTTCTTGGCCGAAACCGTGTCGGACACCATTGCCAGGGTCCTCACGACCGAACCGAACTGGAGTGTCCTTCCGCTCGACACGCCAACCGCGCTGGGTCGCCTGCTCCATCGAGCACTTGAGAAGGATCCGAGGCGCCGTCTCCGTCACATCGGTGATGCCCTGCTCGATCTCATGGAGGTCGAGGGCCAGGCGAAGGAAGTCAACGACGCCACCGGGCCTGCGTCGCTACACGCAGTCCAGCCAAGCCGTCGCTCGGTGAAGCGGTTCGTCCTGCCAATCTCCGGCGATGGGGTGCGATCGAGCGAGCGGGGGGCCACTTCCGCGGGTAGCGAGGCCGTCGTGCTCGCCCTCGCGCCGGACGGTTCTGCGTTGTGCTACTCGGCGGACGGCGTCCTGCACATTCGTCTCTTTGAGCAGACGGAAGCGCGTCCGATACCCGGCACGGAGGGCGGCAAGTCACCCTGCTTCGCGCCTGACGGCACGAGGCTCGCGTTCGTCGATCGCGAAGGGAAGCTCGGTCGCATCGTCTTCATCTTCATCTTCCTCATCGGCCGGCGCACGCACTCCCGGTGCATCGATGTTGGGCGTGAAGCCATTCCGCGCCGCCCACGCCGCTGCGGATCGTTGTGCGACCAAGGTCCCGCCGTTTCGGACCCACGCCTTGAGAGCATCGATGCGGTCTTCGGAAAAGAAACTCAGATTTCCCGACACGAGCACCAAGACGTCGTAGTCACCCCAGTCGACACGACCCAGATCGGTGACGTCCACCTTGGTCACCGGCATGGCCACACGTTGGTCCAATAGATGCCAGAGCTGCCCGGCCTCATACGCGGATACCCCCTCACCCATCGGGATCAACACACGCGGCGCGCGCACCGGTCTGAAATTCCGGCTGCCAAGATCGACGCCGTCCGCAGACATCACGCTCACCGCGCTGCGGATCGGGACATTTCCTTGCCGTGCCGCGAGCTGCACCGCGATGTAGAGCGAGTCGGCCCCGATGGTCTGAATGCCGACTGGAATCGAGATAGACCCGCGTCCAAACGGCACGTCACCATCGGTGGTGCGTGCCGTGAACGGTTGAAACGCAACTTCGGCCCGCACTCCTGCCGCTTGCAGCGCCTGCAGCGCGCGCGGGGCGCCGGAGTCACTCCAATCGAACAGGTAAGCGATGCTGCTCCTCGCCACGGGGCCGGCGCCACCAAGAACCGGAACTTGGCCGAGCTTCGCGCCCATCGGGAGCTGCCCGCCTCGAAGTTCCATGTCGGGCATGCCGTACGCCAAACTGATGGTCCACGCCGACGCGTCGTAGAAGACACTGTCGGCGAACGTCTCGGTGCGCTCGAAGATGGATCGGGCCAGCCGGTACAGCGGCTGTTTCGCCGGCACGACCCACGCGCGCCCGGGCTCGAACGTCACGTCCCCAGACCGCTGTGCCGATGCAAGCTGGTAGACCTCGATGCGGTGTCTGAGGAGCAAGTCGATGAACTCGCGGTTCAGCGTCGCGTCGTCGGGGTGGCCGAAGACCCAACCGTTGACGTCATAGGCATCCGCGTCTGCGAGCGACGAGACGAAGAAGTCGCGCTGATATTCCTCCATCATCGTCCGTTGTTCGATGGACGCCCTGACGGTCGCGAGGCTGGTGCGCACGTGGTTGCGGATCGCGAACGCAAACGTGAGCACGCCGTGGTGGCCGCTCTCCTGGATGTGCCCACGCGCGCTCGCCTGCTCGAATACGAGCCCGAGTCCGCCCAGGAAGTTGGGGTACGTCGAACCGTATCCCGGATATGTGTTGTCGTAGACTTCCTTCGTGAAGTACAACGAACCGATGCCGTCGAGCGCCTCCGCCCAGTACTTCGCGAACTCAACCGTGATCTCGGTGTACAGCCGTTCCGGCAGCAGCGGATTCCACGACCCGATTGGCTTGCTCGGCTCGAAGAAATACGTGCTGTTGGCCCCCATCTCGTGGTAGTCGGTCACCACCTGCGGCCGCCACCGCTGATGGAAATCGATGCGCGCCTTGCTCTCCGGATTCACCAGCGGGAGCCAATCACGGTTGAGGTCGAACCAGTAGTGGTTGGTCCGCCCGCCAGGCCACACCTCGTTGTGCTCGCGGTCGAGGTTGTCCGCGACGAAGGGTTGGGCTCGGTTCATGTTAGCCCAATGCGTGTGGCGGTCGCGCCCGTCCGGGTTGAGCACCGGCTCGATATGAAAGACCCCTTCCCTGCGGTAACGCTCCACGTGCGTTCCCGTCCCCGCGACGAGCCAGTATGCGGTCAACATCGCCGCTTCGGCAGATGACGTTTCGTTACCGTGCACGCCATAGCCGAGGTGGACGATCGCCGGACGGGTCGCGTTGGCCGACGGCGGTGCATTCGGATCCATCGAGGCGAGGTGCTCCTGTCGGATCGCTTCCAGGCGTGTGTGATTTTCCGGAGACGTGACGGTCAGCACGGGCATCGGCCGGTGCTCGTAGGTCATCCCGATCGACTGGTATGTCGCACGATCGGAGAGCCTCGCCAATTCCTGCATGTACGACACGATCCGGTCGTGCCGGGTATGGAAGCTGCCGATGGAGTACCCAAGGAATTCTTCCGGGGATGGGATCGCAGGGTCGAAGGCCTCCCCCTCGGGGAAGAAATATGCGACCTGGGCGTCGGCGCGTCCGGGCGACAGGACGAGCAACCCGAGGATCAACAGGCCGATGGCAGCTGAGAGTGTGGCGAGTGGGTGATGGCGGATAGACATACGACTCATCGTGTTGGCACTCCGTTGGGGAAACAGTCGAATTGATCGGTCACGTGACAAGACGGGGTCGAAGGCCCGGCACCACGGCTGCAGAACTGACTCATATGGATGTCAAGGACCTACCGAGCATGCCCAAGCCCGGGGAAAGATTACGGCACACGTCACCACAACGCCAGAACAACCGTACCGACTCAGCTCCCTCCCCCATCGTGTGTTTTCCGAAGCGGTAGCTCCGGAAGGAAGATGGTCGCCGTCCAAGCAGCAGCGACGAGGAACATCGCGTAGAAATAGATGCGCGTCACCGCGGTGGCGATTCCATGCCTCACGCGCTCGCGCAGCTCCATGGCCACACGATTCACGTCCCGGTCCATCACGGTTCGTATCTCGCCGAGCCACTCCTGTCCCACCCTTTCTGGGTCGTTCGTGGCGTCACCCTCGAAGTATTCACGGAGTGCGTTCTTGTAGCGCTCAGGAACCTGTGGGTCATCAAGCACCAACACCCGAGCGTCGACATCACGATCCACCACCGCGCGTTCGAGTTGGAGGTACGTGAGGTCGAAGGCCGCCCGAATTTCCCGTTCGACGCCAACACCGCCCGTCGCGGCCAGCCGGGCCGGTGAGACAGGCAGTGGGTCACCGCTGGGCGCATCAGATATGGTCGAGATCAGAGTCGCGACGAGCACCGTGCCCATTATCGCGGCGCCTACCGTGCCACCGAGCTGTCGGAAGAACTGCGCCCCGCTGGTAGCCTGCCCCAACTGCCGGACGTCGACCGCATTCTGGATCGACAGGGTATAGAGCGGTAGCGAGGGACCGACACCCACTCCACAAATCAGCATGTACGCCGTCACTCGCCAATATCCGACATCGGCCGACATCTGCGACAGCAACATCACGCCCACGAAGAGAATGAGTCCGCCACCCAACAACAGCAACCGATAATGCCCGATTCGTGAAACGAGCTGCCCGGCAACCACCGACCCGAATACAATGCCGAACGAGAGGGGAATGAGGCTCATGCCCGCGCGCGTGGCCGACACGCCGACGACTTGTACGATGAAAAGCGGGAGGAAAATGAGCAGGCTCATGAATACCGCGCCCGAGAAGAACCCGGCGAGATTGGCCATCGAGAAAACGCGGTTCTTGAAGAGCGCGAGGTCGAAGACCGGATTCCGCACGCGACGGGTGCGCGCCACGAACGCCGCAAGCGATATCAAGGCGCCTGCAAGGAGACCCACCGTAACAAAGCCGCTCGCCCCGTTCGAGAGAGTCGGCCACCATGGGTAGCGCAGCTTGTCGAGCTGTAGCGCGAGGATGAACGGGACCAATCCGCCGATCAACAAGATCGCCGAGACATAGTCGAGGGCATGCCTTTCTCCCCCCTCCCCCCCCCGTGCCTCGAGCGCCGGCATGTGCGTAACGAGGAACCACAGGGCCAAGCCTCCGATGGGCACGTTCACATAGAACACCCACCGCCACCCTTCAACACCCGGAATGACCCCGCCCGCATTGTCCGTCAAGAAACCACCCACCAACGGCCCGAGCACGCTAGCGATCCCGAACACGGCTCCGACGAGTCCCTGGTACTTACCGCGCTCAGCGGGTGGGAAGAGATCGGCGATCACGATGAACGTCATGGCGATGATACCGGCCGCACCCATACCCTGCACGCCGCGGAACGCGACGAGCTGGTTCATCCCGTCACCGATCAGCGGCAGGTCTCCAAACTTCCCCGCCAATCCACACAGGACCGATCCGAAAAGAAACAGACCCACCGCCCACAGTTCGATGGCTCTGCGGCTGTACATGTCTGCGAGTTTTCCATAGACCGGAACGAGTGCGGTGGAGGCCAATAAATACGCCGTCGCCACCCAGGCGTACCGATCCAGCCCGCTCAGATCTTCCACGATCCTCGGTAGTGCCGTGGCCACGATCGTCTGATCCAGCGCCGCCAGGAACAGCGCGAGCAGAATCCCGATCAGGGTGATGGCACGGTCGCGGTCGCTGAGGGTCATTCGCTTCCGTAGGAGTGAAAAGCCCAAATAAAACGGCCACCGCGTGCGGTGGCTATCCCAAGATATCTCGGCGCTGGGAGGGGCGGGCCGCTCTCGCGCGACACACTTTGCTAATAAAGGAAAGGGGCCAATTCGTGCAGGATCCCGTCAAGCATCGTAGTGAGCGGTCACGCGTTTCATATAACATGTTACGTATCAACAGTTTACGCGCAAGATAGAAGAATTGCTGAGTGCCGGCTCCAGGGGACTCGACGGGAGGGGCCTCGGCCATCGATCCCGGGCCCCGAGAAGCAACTGGCGGGGAGGTGCCGGGTTACTACATTGGGCGAGCTTCCCCTCGTACTTCACTTGCCTCGAATTCGAACAAAAGGTCATGCACGGTCATCAAATAGGGCACAAGAACGCTGTTTCGCGTTTCGTGATCGAGGAGCTGCGATTGTGCCATCAGCAACTGCGACTATTTCCGGTGAGGTATCGGTCCACCTGGGGAGCCAGTTTGCAAACCCCGGCCCCCCCGGCCCCCCCGGCCCCCCCGGCGCCATAGCAGTGGACAACACCACGGACGCCGGAATCGAGCTGCGCGAGACGGATGTCGTCCGCGAGGCCCAGGAAGGAAGCGGTGAGGCCTTCGAGCGTCTGTACCGCAGACACGGCCGCCGGGTGTACGCGCTGTGTCTCCGCATGGTCAGCGATCCCGAACGCGCAGAGGAACTCACGCAGGACGTGTTCGTGAGAGCCTGGAATACGATCGGATCTTTCCAGCATCGGAGCGCGTTCGGCACCTGGCTGCACCGTCTCGGCGTCAACGTGGTCCTGAGTGACATACGGTCTGAGAAGCGGCGGTCGGGTCGCGAGGTGATGTCCGGCAACCTGGATGAGTTCCAACGAGAGGCAAAGGGCGCGATGCCCGATACCCGGATGGATCTGGAAGCCGCGATCGCTCAGCTTCCTCCCGGCGCGAAACAGGTGCTGATCCTTCACGATGTCGAGGGTTTCCGCTATCGCGAAATCGCAGAGCTGACGGGGGTTGCCGAAGGAACCGTCAAATCCCAATTGAGTAGAGCACGACGCCTAGTGCGGGAGGCCTTAGAAAGATGAATGACAATATTGAGTCGGGCGGACAAGAGTCGCAGGAAGAGATGGAAGAGCTTTTGTCCCAGTACCTCGACGAAGAGTTGGACGACGAGAAGGTTGCGTACGTTCGAGACCGATTGGCATCGAGCCCCGAGTGGCAAGAGGCGCTCGAAGAGATGCAGGCGACTGTTCATGCCATCCGCGCATTACCGCACGAGGCGACTCCGGAACATGAGTTGTGGCCGGACATTGCGAAGCGCGGAGCCATTGGCGGCGGTGCCTGGGCGGGGGGCCGGAAGCGCAGCTGGTGGCCCCTGAGTGTTCCTCAACTCATCGCAGCGGGGTTAGCGGCGCTCGTGATTCCCGTAGCGGGCCTCAGGTTAGCGAGTGCCTTGCGCGACGACTCGGTGCCGGTGGTTGTGCGAGAGGCGCCCCGGGCGCCGCGCGCTCCGGTCGTGGTCGACGTGGGGCGGATCGCGGAACAGGCGCGCCGGGCGGCCGAGCAGGCAGTTCGGTCGGCCGAACGCGCGCGTGAGCGCGCAGAGCGGACACGCGACCGCAACCGCGACAGATCGAGCACGCTGCGGGCGATGATCGTGCTGCTCAAGGACGAAGACGCACGAGTGCGAACTCAGGCGGCACGCACCCTCGGAGAGTTCGAGTCGGCCCAGGCGGTCGAGGCGTTGGGCCAGGCCCTGACCAGGGATCGGGTGGCCTCGGTGCGGCGCGTGGCGGCATGGGCACTGGGCGAGATCGAGAGCGCGCGCGCCATTCCGGCCCTTACCACAGCGATCACGCGCGACACCGACACCGAAGTGCGGAAACAGTCGGCGTGGGCGATGGGTCAGATCGAGAGTTCGCGCGCCGTCGAGGGTCTCGGGACCGCGCTGGTGAGAGACGCTCAATCCGAGGTTCGCACCATGGCCGCGTGGGCGATGGGACAAATAGAGTCCGCCGCAGCCGTTCCAGCGTTGGCCAAGGCGTTAGTGGACGACCGCAACACGACCGTGCGGCGGATGGCCGCCTGGGCGATGGGGCAGATCGAGAGCGGAAACGCAATCGGCATCGAGGCCCTGGCAACGGCGCTGCGCCGGGACTCCGACCGCGAGACGCGGGAGAAGGCTGCGTGGGCGATGGGTCAGATCGAATCCCCACTGGCCGTCGATGTGCTCATCGAGAGGCTGACGAGGGAACGGAATATTGAAGTGCGCAAGCAGTGCGCATGGGCACTCGGTCAGATCGAAGACCCGCGTGCGCTGGATGCCCTCTCGGAAGCCATACAAAGAGAGCAAAACGCCGACGTTCGCCGGATGATGCTGTGGGCGATTGGAAAAATCGGTAACTGACTCGCCGCGAACTCAGCTTCAACCGTAAATAGAAAAGGCCCCGCTCGTCGGGGCCTTTTTTATGGTCACTCCACGTCGTGCTTACTTATTGACGGCCTTGAAGCTCGGCCGCGACCCGCTCCACCTCGCGCCACACCCGTAGGAGATTTCCGCCCCACAGTTTTGCGATCTCCTCTTCGGAATACCCCCGCCGCACCAGCTCGAGCGTCACATTGCCCGTCTGACTGGCATCCTCCCATCCGACGATCCCTCCACCCCCGTCGAAATCCGAGCTGATGCCCACGTGATCGATCCCGATGAGTTCCACCGCGTGATCGATATGGTCTACGAAGTCCCCGACGTTGGCCGGAGGCCACCGCTCGTCGAGTTCCGCCCTGCGGCTGTCGTACTCGGCGCGCTGCTCGTCGGACAAATCGCGCAGTGCGCCGCGGCCGAACCCGGTGATTCCCAACTCTTCACGCAAGGCAGCCAGCGCCTCGCGTTTCTCCGGCGGATCGACTTTTACGAAACCGCCCAGAGCCACTGTCTGCATCACCCCACCGTTTTCCTTCAGAGCCAGCAGCTGCTCGTCGTCCATATTTCGAGCTACGTCGGCAAGAGCCTTCGTACTCGAGTGCGACGCAATTACCGGCGCCCGCGAGAGACGGGCCGCATCGAGCATCGCGTCCTTCGAGATATGTGACACATCTACCATGATGCCGAGCCGGTTCATCTCGGCGATCACGTCCTCGCCGAAGGCGCTGATGCCGCCATGCTCCGACTCTCCATCTCCGAAATTCTCGCGCGGCGTAGACGAATCGGCGATGTCGTTGTGGCCGCCGTGTGCCAGCGTCATATAGCGAGCACCCAATTCGTGATAGGTGGCGAGCAGCGAGAGGTCTTTCCCGATGACATATCCGTTCTCGATCCCGATGGCGGCGACGCGCTTGCCGCTTTGGTTGATCCGGACGACGTCGGCGGCCGTGTATGCGAGTTCGATCCTGTCGGGGTACATCTCGTCGGTCATGCGATGGATGGCGTTGAATTTCGTCATCGCATCTTCTTTGGCCTGCCGGTAGTTCGCCGGCGTCCGCTCCGTCTGGCCCACGTACACGACGAAGAAGCCGACATCGAACTCGCCTTCCTCCATTTTCGGGATGTCGACTTGTCTGTCTCCGCGCACACCCGGATCGACTTCGTCGGTGGCAAAGTTGAAGGGAATGTCGTTGTGCGTATCGATGGTCAGAACACGGGTGTGAATCTCCGCCGCCAGCGCGCGGATTTCCTCGTCCGACATCTCTCCCGCACAGGCAAGCAGCAGCGTGAGCGGCACGAGCGAAGCGGCCGCCTTCGAAAAGAAACGAGACACTGGTGACTCCCAAGTTGAGCGGTGATTCTCTAACTCTTGCGATGGCAGAATCTACCGACAACTCCTCGCTCCGCCAGCGCGCACGTGCACTCCACAAGTAATGGCCACGGAATCCACTGAATCCACGGACCCCCACACCATCACCGTTTGTTGTTTTGACCTAATGAGAGCCAGCCTTTTTTCCCCTTTGATGGTGTACAGAGGAACGGGTAGGGGGTGCTATAACAAAGAAGAGGGGTGTGGTGGCTGGGTCTTCCGTGGATTCCGTGGATTCCGTGGCTATTGTGGATTCCGTGGCCATTACATCTCGACAAAAGCTGACCGATGGTCTCGGCAACACAAGCACGGTCATCAACCAAAAAAAATCCCCGCAACCAACCGGTCACGAGGTCTTCGGTCCCAAAGGGCCGACGGCGCGATCAGGCCACTTCGCGCTTGCCCGCAGGCCGGGGGAGGGGGAGGGGGACGGGACATCCAAACCCTTCTCAATGCGGTGGGTCAGGAAGGCTCGAAGCTTCGACCGCACGTTGCTTATCACTTCATACGGCGTGGACCCCGTAACGAGGAAGCCCGGAAGCTCGGTGATCGTCACTTTATAGAACACCTCGCCGGCCTGGCTGTCCGCTACCGGACCGCACTCCGTCCACGGCTGCGCGACTAAGTCGTTGATGTTCATCGTCGAACCCTCACTGTCTCTGACGGGCCGCCTGGACGGCCACACTGACTAGTGAGAGTATCGGCAAGTTCGGTGCCAAACTGTGCCGCAGAAGCCATGGGCAGCACATAAGTCATTGTCTTACAAGAGCTTAGCGTGCTGACGGATTGGCGCCGTCCGCCACGACCGACGCTGAGCACTGGCGCGAAACGCGCCAACGGACCCTAAACGGCGTGCCCGGTGTCTATCTGGTCCAGACCAGAATCACTCCGCAGTCGGCTCCCGGTCGGTTTGTACTCGGCTGGAACCTGCGAGGCGCCGGAGAAGGCCTCGACCCCCTGGATGACATCGGGGTTGAGTTGATTGATGTTGAAATCCAGCGTGCCCCGCCGCTTCGACTCGGCGACCATCCTCCGCACCTCCGCCAGGAGACCCCGCGCGTCGTATATCACTCCATGCTTGATCATGTAATTGATTCCTCCAACGCGTGATACCCACAATGTCTACCGGAAAGACCGGCGGAGCTTCGAAGGTTGTGCCGTTGGGGGAACATGAGCGTACACCATTTCGGACAGGCGCTCAAGTGGTGAAGGGGCGCGCCTGAGAGCACTAAGAAAGCGAACTTGAAGCGACAATTTCTCACAATCCGGTCTCCCTCTGCACTCCTCTGGCTGACCGCCGCATCCAGCCGTATTCTTCACGGGAAATATGGGGACCGCGACCGTCTCGGACCATGTGGGGAGCGTGACGAGTGGATGAAATGAGCGACGTGCAATCTCGATTACAAAGCGGGTTGGGCGACGTCTACCGGATCGACCGGGAACTGGGAGGCGGCGGCATGTCTCGCGTCTTCCTCGCCGAGGAGATCGAACTCGGGCGGAAGGTGGTCATCAAGGTGCTCCCGCCGGAGATGGGGGCCGGGGTAAACAAGGAACGGTTCCAGAGGGAAATCAAACTCGCGGCATCCCTCCAGCATCCGCACGTGGTGCCGCTCCTGACCGCCGGTGAGGTCGGTGGCGATCTGCTGTACTACGTCATGCCGTTCATCGACGGCGAATCGCTGCGGGCAAAGCTGGCGCGCGAGGGGGAACTCCCGATCGGCGAGACCGTGCAGATCCTGCGGGAGGTCGTCGACGCCCTGGCTTACTCCCACCGGCACGACGTGGTCCACCGCGACATCAAGCCCGACAACGTGCTCTTGAGTGAGGGTCACGCCGTCGTCGCCGACTTCGGCGTGGCCAAGGCCGTGTCCGCCTCGAGTGGCGGGGCGGGGTCGTCGCTCACGTCTCTCGGCGTGGCGCTCGGCACTCCGGCCTACATGAGCCCCGAGCAGGCGGCAGCTGATCCGCACGTCGACCATCGGGCGGACATCTACGCCGTCGGCGCGTTGGCCTACGAGATGCTCACGGGGCGGCCGCCGTTCGTCGCGCAGACCCCGCAGCAAGTGCTCGCCGCTCAGGTGTCCCAAACCCCCGATCCCGTCACCGCCCATCGGGAGACGATCCCGCCGGCGCTTGCCGACGTAGTGATGCGGTGTCTCGCCAAACGTCCGGCCGATCGATGGCAATCGGCCGACGATCTCAAGGGACACCTCGACTTGATGGCCACGCCGTCGGGCGGGGGTCTACCGCCCGTTGGGACACAGCCAGTCACGGTGGTCGCGGCGGAAGCCGCGGTCGCACGAAACCATCCCGCTCGCGTCGCCGCGGTTCTCGGCGGTGCCGCGGCCACGACGCTGGTGATCGCGTACGCCCTGATGATCGCGCTTGGACTGCCCGACTGGGTATTCGTGGGTGCGATCGCGCTTCTCGTCCTTGGCCTGCCCATCATGGTGGTCACCGGCAAGCACGAGCGCGCTCGGGCGGTGGCCGCGACCACCGGGCTGCAGGTGCCCACTCCCACCGGGATGCAGCGGCACTTTACCTGGCGGAAGGCAACGCTTGGGGGCGGACTCGCGTTCGCGGGCCTCACGGTGGTGGCCGGTGGGTACATGGCCATGCGCACGCTCGGCATCGGTCCAGCCGCCACGCTGATGGCCGCGGGCGTGTTCGAAGCCCAAGAGCGACTGATCCTGGCCAATTTCGAAAACCGCACGGCGGACACGACGTTGGGCCAGACCGTGACCGAGTTGTTCCGGATCGATCTCGCCCAGTCACCTGCGTTGGTTGTGCTCGAGCCGTCCCAGCTCGATCAGATGCTGCGTCATATGGAACGCCCGCCCGGTACGCGACTCACGCCTCAGCTCGCCAAGGAAGTGGCCGAACGTGAGGGCATCAAGGGATACATCACGGGGGAGATCGTCGCGGTGGGAAACAGCTTTGCGCTGACCGGCCGCCTGATCGGCGTGGCAACCGGGGAGGCGCTAGTGTCACATAGCGAACGGGCGGCCAACGCGGAAGAGATCATCGACGCCGTCGACCGGTTGTCAGCGAAGTTTCGAGAGCGAATCGGCGAGTCGTTACGGACCGTGCGGCAAGATCCGC
This sequence comes from Gemmatimonadota bacterium, assembly GCA_022562295.1. GTDB lineage: Bacteria > Gemmatimonadota > Gemmatimonadetes > Gemmatimonadales > GWC2-71-9 > B3T1B10. Next base: position 3,332 of record JADFPO010000084.1, on the reverse strand, counting down.
CCCTGGAACGTGTCACCACGGCTTCGATGGAAGCCCTCCGTCTGTATGCCCAGGGCTCGTACGTGGGCAGCGCCACGGCCGACTACGACCGAGGGATCCAGTTGTTGGAGCAGGCAGTGGAGCTGGATACTACATTTGCCATGGCCTACCGGAAGCTGGCCGCGTGGAACGGGAACGCCGGCAACCCGGAGGACGCCGACTCGGCGGCCGCCCGGGCGTACGAGCTGCGCACGAGGGTAGGAGATCGCGAACGCTGGCTGATCGAGGCCGCATACCACAACTACGTGACCAACGACGACGACGCCGAGGAGAACGCCTACCTGTCGCTGTTGGACAAATACCCCAACGACCGCACCGCCCTCAACAACCAGGCGCAAAACTATCGGAGCCAGGGGCGTCGGGCCGAGGCGGCCGAGCTGCTCACGCGGTCGGTACGGAACGGTGGGGCTCCCGGCATCAGTTACGCGGCGCTCGTTGGCGACCTTGGCAACCTCGGTGAGTTGGACGAACTGGAAAGCATTCTCGCCGACTTCCAACGCACGTACCCGTCCCACCCCAGCATCGGTCAGCACCTGCTCTCTCTGGCCTACCATCGAGGACAGCTCGACTCGGTCGAGCAGATGGCGCGGCGGCAGCGGGACAGCCTGGCCGGCGGCCCGCCACAGTTCGCGGCCGGCCCCATCCGGATCCTGTCGATATTGGCGTTTCTTCAGGGGCGCCTCGCCGAAGGCACGCGATACCAACGCGATGGTATGTCGCTGCAGATGGAGTTCCTCCGGGACCGACTGCCGGAGATCGCGGAGAACTTCGACGTGTTCATGAGAATCAACGAGCTGGAGTCCGCGCTGTGGTACCAAATGGATCCCCCAGTTACCGCCGAACGGATCGAGCGGGAGCTAGCGACAGCCCAGGCGGCGTTGCCCGACAGCATGGTACCGTACTCCCTGTTCGTCGGCATGTTCAGCCGAGTGGGACAAAGCGAACGCGCCACGGAGATGTTGGCGGTGGCCCGGGAACAAGCGGAAGCCGGAGACGACCCGCCCGACCCATGGCGCTTCAAAGCGCAGGAGGCAACAATCGCCCTGGTGGCGGGTGATCCGGTCCGAGCAGGACGCCTCTACCGCGAGTATCGCGATGAGGCGCCGTTCTGCAACCTGCCGACGTGCATGCTGTTCGAGATCGGCACCGCGTTCGACAGCGCCGGCGTGGCCGATTCGACGATCCACTACTTCGAGCGCTTCCTGAACGAGCCGGCCTGGTTTCGGCTGTTCACGGATGCCCGGGAGCGCCCGGTGGTTCTCCGTCGGCTCGGCGAACTGTACGAGGAGCGCGGAGACCGGGAGCGAGCGGTCGAGCACTATGCCGACTTCGTCGAGCTGTGGGAAAACGCTGATCCCCAGCTCCAACCGATCGTGGAGGATGTGCGGGAACGGATCGCGCGGTTGGTCGGGGAGCGACGGTGAATTCAACCTGTCCCTTGGCGACGAGGCGGTAACGGACGGTCAGGCTAACAAGGTATCTTCGGGCGTCTGCTCCGACATCTTGCTTGCCACGCTCTACCGGGAAAGGCAAAACCGATGATCGCTCGAACCTTTACCGCGGTGGTGCATCAAGAGGATGATCTGTACGTCGCCGAGTGCCCCGAGGTGGGGAGCGTGAGTCAGGGAAGAACGGCCGAAGACGCCGTGGCGAATTTGAAGGAAGCCACCGAGTTGTACCTTGAAGAGTTTGGAGCGACCCATTTCTCCCACCCGTTTGTGACGACCTTGACTACCGCACATCCTCCGCAGGCAACCCGTCAACGCGGAGACCTACGACATACTGCACCCCCAGATCGTCACTCCACACTCCGTACGCCACGCCGTCCCGAAACAGTCGGATGTCAAAGTTGGTCGGTGTCGTGACCACGCCGAGGTAGCGACCGTTGGCATCGAACACATCCCAGTCGGGCGATGCCGGCGGGAGCTGCACAATGCCGGCGCGATCGAATTCCTCCGGGGTAATTGCCGTCCACGGCTTGAATCCCTGAACCCAAATCGTTCCTCGTGGACCACACACGAGGCCACGAAACGCCGGATAGGTCTCCGTGAAAACCGTCCTAGCTTTGCGCTGAGGGAACCGTTGCGGTCGATTCCGCTCCTGCAAGTTGGCCTTGAGACGAGCAAAGAACACCTCTTGTTCTCGTTCGGTGATCGGTAACCGTTCGCGACGCAGACGGATCACGTGCGTGAGTCCGTTCGTCGCGCCATAACGCAACAATTCGTAGTCGGCGCTGTGGCCGGTTACGAGTCCGCCATCCTCGAGAAGGCAAAAGTCGGGCTCACCGGGATAGTAGCGGAACTGCTCACCGCCCAACGTCGAGTAGAATCCGGCGGGACGGAGCCACGCCAGCGTATCGCCGATCATCCCGCGCTCCGTCAGGCTGACCACGGGGCTCGGAACTGGCTCCGTGCCGATCAGCGTGTACGACGCGACGCCCACCCTGGCCGCGAGAAGGCCGTTTGGCGTGCCGCTCCACCCGGCCGGCCATTCAAACGCGGAAACGGGCTGGCTTTCCAGCCAGGTGCCATCCGGCGCGACGCGGTTCATCCTGAGGTTGCGCCGATCGGGTACGAGCAACGTGTCACCCGGAGTCACCAGGACTCCGGACAGTTCGTTGTATTCGCCAGGCCCCGAACCGCGCCGTCCCACGGTGCGCTGGTGCACTCCGTTCGGCGAAAAGAACCGGAGTTCGCGTGCCGCCCCGTCGCCCACTACAATGCGGCCATCGGACAATACCGCTAGCCCCGAGATCGCGCCAAACACGTAGTCCGAATCGCCACCCACACTCCCGATCCTGACGATTTCGGACATCGTCCACCCCGCTCCATCAGCCCACGTGGGCCCACCGAGATTCTCAACGACGTGTATTCCGGCGCTGTCGCGTTCGACGCCATCCCAGGCCCCAGCATCGGCCGTACGGCCCGTACAGTTTGCGCAGATCATGCCGGTGGCCAGAACCAAAGTCGGAGAGAGACGCTGGATAAGGGCAACCCTGCGATTGCGCTTGACGCGTGCCGAATAGACCGTGGCCGGGCCGCGCACGCCAGGCTCGCGCTCGATGGCGTAGCGGTCGGCTAAGGCAGTCTTGAGGCGTTCGAACGAATCGGCCATGACGTGCTAAAATAGGACGACGAAAGGAGATGCGCGAGGTTTTTTGGGGACCGCTCCGACGGCTCTGTCCGCTACCCCGCGCCTCGATCGTCTTAGTTCGTCCTCGATCGTCCCAGATCGTCTCTTAATCGTCCGCCTCGTCCGTCCCGTCGACCTTCGATCGTCTTCGATCGTCCTAG
>JADFPO010000015.1 GCA_022562295.1 Gemmatimonadota bacterium | reverse complement strand
TGTCGACCTTGTTCAGGTAGACCACGATGTACGGCACGTTCACCTGCCGGGCCAACAAAATGTGCTCCCGCGTCTGCGGCATCGGCCCGTCCGCCGCACTCACCACCAGGATCGCCCCGTCCATCTGCGCCGCCCCCGTGATCATGTTCTTCACATAATCCGCGTGCCCCGGACAATCCACGTGCGCGTAGTGCCGCGCCGCACTCTCATACTCCACATGCGCCGTCGCAATCGTGATCCCCCGCTCCCGCTCCTCCGGCGCCTTGTCGATCGCGTCAAACTCCACAAACTCCCCCAGCCCCTTCGCCGCCTGCTGCTTCGTAATCGCCGACGTCAGCGTCGTCTTCCCATGGTCCACATGCCCAATCGTTCCCACGTTGACATGCGGCTTCGTCCGCTCAAACTTTGCTTTTGCCATGTTGCTCTTGCAGTGTCAGTTTCTCGTTCTCGGTCGAGAGTTCGATACCACCGCTCTCGAAACCCGTACCTCCCAAAGCTCGCGACGGGGATTGAACCCGTGACCTCGTCCTTACCAAGGACGCGCTCTACCACTGAGCTACACGAGCGGCTAAGCGGGCGACGGGATTCGAACCCGCGACCCTCAGCTTGGAAGGCTGATGCTCTACCAACTGAGCTACACCCGCGGGGCCCAGTGAATACGTCATGGTGGGGGTAGGATTCGAACCTACGTAGGCAGTCGCCGGCAGATTTACAGTCTGCTCCCTTTAGCCACTCGGGCACCCCACCAATGCCCGCTTTTGTCCACCCGCTCTCAAGACAGCACCCCGGCGACCGTGCCGAGGCAAACGTATATGCTCAGGCAGTAAGCGCCCCGCCACGCGTCCTGGAGCTGACGAAGGGACTCGAACCCCCAACCTGCTGATTACAAATCAGCTGCTCTACCAGTTGAGCTACGTCAGCACCTACTAGGCTATTTTCTACAGCCTTGTAGAATAATCAGGGCTATTCCCACCGTCAACGCCCTAAAACACGGGCAGTTAGGCATTGTGAAGCGCTTACGAACCCCGCTGCTTCCAGCGGGCTCCCTGAGGAGTGTCTTCCAGGACGATCCCAGCGGCGGCCAATTCGTCTCTGATAGCGTCGGAAGACGAGAAATCGCCCGCCGATCGGGCTTTCTGGCGCTCGGCTATCTTCCCCTCGACCCATCTTGCGAGTTCCGGATCCTCGGCGGGCCGCCGGGGCAGAATCCCGAAGACCTCGGTGACCCGCCCTAGGATCTGGAGGTTGCCAGCCGCCTCCGCCGGACTCCATTCGCCTCCATCCAGGGCCCGATTTGCGGTGGTGACAAAGTTCGAAACCGCTGCCAGCGCGTTCGGGGCGTTGAGGTCCTCATCGAGGGCGCGCCCAACATCCCTCTCCAGAAGCGCTCCGGCCTCACCGGGCTCGCCGCCAAGCGTCCCACCCACAGTCGCCAGCAATCGCTGGTGCAGCTCCCCGATTCGCTCAGCACCCTTCCCGGCGGCCGCCAGACTGGCGTCGGAAAAGTTGAACTGCTTTCTGTAGTGCGTTTGGAAGAACAGCATTCGCACGGCGGCGGGATCGACGCCCTCTTCCCTGAGGTCCCGAACGGTCAGGAAGTTGCCATAGCGCTTCGACATCTTCGTCCCTTCGACGGTGAGGAACTCGCCATGCATCCACAAGCGTGAGAAAGGCTGCCCGGTTACCGCTTCGGACTGCGCGATTTCGTTCTCGTGGTGTGGAAATATCAGATCCACCCCACCGGCGTGGATGTCCAGCGTCGCGATGCCAAACCGCGACCGTAGCTCCTCGAGGGCCATAGCGGAGCACTCCAAATGCCACCCTGGACGGCCGCGGCCAAATGGAGCATCCCATGCGGCCCCGACGGCTTCATCGGCGGGCGTCGACGCCTTCCACAGCGCGAAATCCCGGAGGTTCTCCTTCGAGTATTCGTCGCTTTCCACTCGGGCGCCGACCTTGAGCTCCCGTTTGTCCAGCTGGGAGAGCCGGCCGTACCCCTCGAATTTCTCCACGGCGAAGTACACCGACTGATCCTCCGCACGGTACGCGACGCCTCGGTCGAGCAGGTCCTGAACCAGCCGAACCATGGACTCGACCGCTCCGGTCGCCCGAGGGTACACGTGCGCCGGCTGCATGCCGAGATAGTCCCGGTCTTCGAAGAACGCCTCGGCAAACGGCTGCGTGTGTTCGGAGATCGTCTTGCCCGCCTTCCGGGCTTCGGCGATGATGCGGTCGTCGACGTCGGTCAGATTCATGATTTGAAAGACGTCGTAACCGAGGTATTCCAGATACCTGCGCAACAAATCCTGGTTGAGAAACGTTCGGAAGTTTCCCAGGTGCGCGTACGTCCACACCGTCGGCCCGCACGTGTAGATCGTGACACGCGGAGGCGCCAGTGGGACGAACGGTTCAATGCGTCGGGTGATCGTGTTGTACAGCCGGAGCGCCATGGACCTCAAGGTAGCCTGGCACCTCCGTCGTTACCACTGCCCCGCCCCTCGGTCTAGTCAAACACCGCGGTCGCGCCCCGGACTGCCTGTGGTGGACCATTACCGCGCGTCAACAGGTCTTCCAAGCGGCGGTACCTGATACGCGATCCCGCCACCGCGATGTGTTCGGCGCGGCAGGCTGCCAGGACATGCTCCATCGACAGGCGTCCGTCGAGAGGCACGTCGATTCCGGTCCCGGTGCGGATGGCACCTGGAAACAGCTGCACGAGACGCCCGGCCAGCGTCATGGCACCGCCACCCAACGTCAGCTCGGCGACCCGTCCCCGGAGAAACGTCGCCGTGACTTCGTCCGCCACCAGGCGGCCGGCCCGGACGACCAGCACCCGCGTGGCAAACCGCTCGAGCGGCCCCAGGTTGTGCGAGGCAACCAGCACGACCCGGCCGGCGCCGGCGGCCCTGGCGATTCCTTCCCCCAGGTCTCGCACGGCGACAGGATCCAGTCCGTTGAGGACCTCATCGAGCAACACCACCGCCTCGCCACACATCAGGGCCGCAGCCGTTGCGAGACGCTGGGCCATTCCGCGCGAGTAGGTCGACACGCGTCTCGTGGCAAACTCGCCGACGGCACCGAGTTCGGCCGCCCAGCGGACCAACTTCACGCGTTGAGACGGCCTGGTCACCCGGTGGCTCGCCAGATACCACAGCCACTCGAGCGCGGTCACCTCGTTGGGAATAAGGGGGGGATCGGCAGCGTACCCCAGGAGTTGCCGTGCACCCCGTGAATTGACGGCGTTGCCACGCACTGTCACCCCCCCAGCGGTCGGCAGCATGCGACCCGCCAGAATTCGCATCAGGGTCGATTTGCCGGCCCCATTGGCCCCAACGATCCCAATGACCTCACCGGGATGAGCCTCGAAGCTCAGGCAATCAATGGCGACGACCCGGCGAGCACCTCGTCCGAACGTTCGGGTGATCGCGGTGCAGGTCAGCATCACGCTACGCGCCCGGCGCACGGCGCCGGGAGATCGACCACGTCGCGAAAGCGAGTGTGCCGACGATCCAACCAGCTCCGTGTGCCACCGCGCCGAGCGCGGACCGATCCGTCATGTCCGGGAACGCCATTGCGAGCAGCATCACCACACCTGCCCCGGACGATCCGGCAGCACCCGCGAGCGACGGGAGCTGGCTTGCCCAGGCAGCCATCAACCCTACAGCCGAACCCACCGATGCTCCCAAATTCGGCGTCACCGCCATCGCGACCCCGGCAGCGGCCGAAGCTGTAAGCACCGCAAGCCCGATCCGGCTCACAACATCGGGTGATGGTAGGCCCACCAACAAAACCGCCCCGAGAACCACGATCGCCGGAACCACGATCACCATTACGCCGGCGAAGCGGCCTGCCACTACCAGCCAAGGAGCGCAAGGAGCGTGGCGGGCGGCCCCAAGCGCCGCACCCTGGGCCAGTACCCGAGAGCCCGCCACGGCAGCCACCGTCGCGGCGACCGGAGCCAACAGCCCTCGGTACCCCGCCGCGCCAAGCGGACCGGCCGCCGCGATGGCCGCGAGGAACGCGGCCGAGAGGACTGCGGCAAATCGCGGCGCCCGATGACGAGATACCAGCTGGTACCCGAGTGCCATCTCTGCCTTGAGGACTAGAACCGAGCCTCGCATGTCCGACTCATTCGAAACGATAAGAAAGTGAGAACCGCACCCGTAGGACGGCCAGCGATCGGACCGAAGGTAGCGAAACAGGGCGCGAGAGGTGTTACCGCTTTGTTGCCGCACGAATCAAAACAACGCACCCATGCCACTTGAGGCTTGCGGCGACTCGGGAGCGGCCGGGCGCACGCAAAGAGCGCGACCGACCCGAAGGTCGGTCGCGCTCTCGGTCAGTGCTGTGATGGCCGCAGCTACCCCTAGCCCTCTTCCTTGACGATGTCGGCATCCTTGATATCGTCGTCCTCACCATCGCTCAACTGCAAGCGCTCCTCGCTGCCACCCGAACTCAACAGCCCCATCTGTTTCTTGAGTTCGAGGAGTTGCTGATCGGCACCGCCATCATACTCCAGCGCGGCGAACTCCGCAGAAAGGTTGTCTCCGGTGAGCTCCTCGCTCAACTCGGCCGCCGCGAGCTGCTTCCGCTCCGCCTCCTCGATCTTCGTCGCCATGCGCTCGAAGTGCTCGAACGCACTGGTGTCCGACATGGAAGACATCGTCTGCTGGATGCGCCGCTGCGCATCCGCCCGTTTCTGGCGCGCGATGAGCAGATTCTTCTTCCGTTTGGCCTCTTCGATCTTGTCATTGAGCGTGCGGAGCGAGGCCTTGAGCGATTCGCTTTCCGCCTTGTGGCGCACCCATGTTTCGTGCATCCCCTGGGCGGCCTGCCGGTGCTCGTTGTGACGCATGAGCGCCTGCTTCGCCAAATCGTCCCTCCCCTGCTCCACCCCCAACATCGCACGCCGCTGCCATTCATCAGCTTGCGTTTTTTCCTTTTCAACCTGCGCATGGAGCTTCTTTTCGTCGGCGATCGCTGCGGCCACTTCCTGCTTCGCCTTGGCCAGTTGCGACCGCATATCCGTGATCAGCTGGTTGAGTACCTTTTCCGGATTTTCCGCGCGGCTGATCAGATCGTTGATGTTCGACTTCAGCAGCGTACCGATGCGATCGAAGATCCCCATAACCCGTTACTCCTGAAATGCCGCTAAGCCGGCCATGTGCGAAGCCAGGGCCAGCGAGATCGAATCGAGACTTGCTTGAAATTCGTTGAAATCGAGGTTTTCCAGCTGTAACGCATCGGATAGGATCACGCGGGGACCCTCGATACCGTACGAGCCATGCACCAATCCCTCGGCGTTGAGCTCGAGCAGCCGTTTCATGAGATCGTTGCGCTGGCCCGCGACCTTCGGCAGATCCATCACGTTGACCCGAAACACGACGACCGGGGGATCGTAACTCACGACGATCTGTGCACGGTCGTCTCCCGGCGATAACACCCAAATGCCCGCGTCAACTTCCTCGCTGTTGACGCCGTCGTTCAGGCGGCTAATAAAGCTCTCGAGGTCTTCGCGACTCGCCATGCAATCCTCCCAGATAGAGCGGTGACCCTCACCACGCCACACCGTGAGAGCCGCGCTCTGCCAACACCTTGTGAGCCTACTTCACAGGCCAAGTTCGTGCAACCAAGCTGAGGTCGCACCGGGCAGCGGGGTTACGGCCGCAGCCATCGGGTCGTCACATACTACGCTGCGCTGAAGAAAATGTTTCAATCTTGAACGTCAGATCTGCCCTGGAGCTGGTCTTGGTCCCTTTTTTGGGCAATGAGCCGTTCCGTAAAGTCAACTCGCTCTTGAAGATCCCCGATCTCGTGCCGCATACTGTCCAACTCTTCCAGCATGGAATCGTGGCTCTCCTGGAGAAACCGGATGCCGTCTTCGGCCCGCCCCGCCCCCCCTCCCACTCCCCTGCCACGAATCCGGTCCGCGATGGCGCGTCCAATCGGTGACATCGCCAAGAGGAAGGTCGCTCCGCCCCCAAAGATAAAAAAGATCGCGAGTTCTTCTTCCATTATTCAACTAGTCCGGGCGGGTGCATCACCCAGAATCCTGAGACGCCTTCTGTTCCTTTCCTTCTGTCAGTAGCCGCTCCGCAAAATCCACCCGTTCCTCGAGTTCCAACACCCTCGCGTGGACGTCTTCCAGGCCCTCCAGCCGGGAGCGAAGCTCCTCGACCTCGTGCAGGACTCGTTCGTCGCCGCCACCGCGCGCCGCCTTCCATTTCCGCTCCAGGTGGCGATTGACAGACCGCATCAGGCCAAACCCGAGCGCCGTGACGCTGGCGATGCCCATGACCGCCAGCATGACGATTTCGTTGGGCACGACTACGGCTCTTTCACCGCGGCGTCGGATGGGCTCGCCCGCGCCAGCAACCGCTCGGCGAAATCGAGCCGGTCTTCCAATTCGTCTACCCGGTCGCTGCCATGCTCGAGGGCATCGAGGCGCGCGTGAAGTTCAGCGACTTCGGTCGTGAGTCTCGCATCCACCGGCCCCGATGTTTTCCGGTCGATAAGGTGGCGCACCGTCTTGAAGAATCCGATGCAGATGACCACACCGGTGATCATGCCGGCTATCGGAATGACGAGGTTGTTGATCAGAAACGGATCCAAAGCGCTACTCCCTAGGACGTCGAGCCGCCCTCATTACGCAGCCCCTGCTGTTTGGTGTCACCATGCAATCTCGAATTTCGTATTGAATTTACACGGCGGAGCGGCGGGCCGCGCTATTTCGTCCGCCGGCTCCTCCCCTTGGAGCCGGTCAATCCCAAGGCCCGTCGCAGGAACTTCCCCGTGTACGACCGCTTTGACTTTGCTATCGTTTCGGGCGTACCGGCCGCGACCACGTGGCCACCCTTCTCACCACCCTCTGGGCCCAGGTCGATGACCCAATCGGCGGTCTTGATGACGTCGAGGTTGTGCTCGATCACCACTACCGTGTTGCCCTTGTCGACGAGGCGATGAAGCACGTTGAGCAGGAGCCGTACGTCCTCGAAGTGCAGCCCGGTGGTTGGCTCATCCAGGATATAGAGTGTGCGCCCGGTATCTCGCTTGCTCAACTCGGAAGAGAGCTTTACACGCTGCGCCTCTCCGCCCGAAAGAGTCGTGGCGCTCTGTCCAAGGTGGAGGTAACCCAAACCGACGTCGTTCAGAATCTCCAGCTTCGCACGGATGCGGGGCTGGCTCTCGAAGAACTCCAGGGCGTCGGCCACCGTCATGTCGAGGACGTCGGCAATCGACTTGCCGCGGTACCGAATGTCGAGCGTCTCGCGGTTGTAGCGCCGACCCCTACAGATCTCGCACTGCACGTACACGTCGGGAAGAAAGTGCATTTCGATCTTGACCAGTCCGTCGCCCTGGCACGACTCGCAGCGCCCCCCCTTCACATTGAATGAGAACCTGCCCGGTCCATACCCACGAATCTTCGATGCCGCGAGCTGTGCGAACAGGTCCCGAATCGGCGTGAACAGTCCGGTATATGTGGCGGGATTCGAGCGCGGCGTTCTCCCGATCGGGCTCTGGTCAATATCGAGGACCTTGTCGAGCTGGTCGAGTCCGGCGACGCGGTCGTGTTGACCAGGCAGCGTCTTGCTGCGGTAGTAATGCCGCGCCAGGGCCGGATACAGCGTATCCGTGATCAAGGTGGACTTGCCAGACCCGGACACGCCCGTCACCGTCACGAAAAGGCCGAGCGGGATATCGACATCGAGATTCTTGAGATTGTGCTGGCGCGCGCCACAAATGCTGAGCCAGCGGTGTGGCCGGGCCTCGCGACGGGCTGACGGGACTGCAATACGGAGGTCCCCTCGCAGATACCGGGCGGTGAGAGAGGACTCGTGCTCGAGAACGTGTGCGAGGTCGCCGGACACGACGACCTCCCCACCGTCGCGGCCGGCCCGGGGCCCGAGATCGACGATGTAATCGGCAGTGCGGATGGTTTCTTCATCGTGCTCGACGACGATGACGGTGTTGCCAAGATCGCGAAGCCCGGTGAGGGTGCGCAGTAATCGAGCGTTGTCGCGTGGATGAAGGCCAATCGAGGGCTCGTCGAGGATGTAGAGGACCCCCACCAACCGGCTACCGATCTGCGTTGCGAGACGAATGCGCTGTCCTTCTCCTCCCGACAGAGACGACGCGCGCCGGCCGAGCGACAGATACCCCAACCCCACGTCGGTGAGAAATCGCAGTCGCTCGGTCACCTCCTTGAGAATCGGACCGGCGATCGCGGGGTCCAGTCCTCCATCCCGACTCCGACGGCCGCGCCCGCGAGTCTTCCCGGGATCGGCGTTCGGCGAAGACGGAGTGCGAAGGGGAATCTGCCGAAAGAAATCCAGGGCGTCCTCGACTGAATCCTCTAGCACCGATCCGATGCCCCGGCCGGCCACCTTCACGCTCAGGCTCTCGGGCTTGAGGCGCTGGCCGTCGCACGATGGACACGGTTGTTCCGCCATGTATTCCGCCATCTGCATCCGCACCGCGTCGGAGGTGGTTTCCTCGTAGCGACGGTTCACATTCATGAGAATCCCTTCCCATTCCGTCCGGTACTTTCCGCTGGAACGCCCACCGCCGTACTTGAATGAGAACGTCCTGCCACCGACGCCGTGCAGCAGCGCTTTCCGCGCCTTCTGAGAGTAGCTGCGCCACGGCTTCGCCGGATCGAAGTCGAATGCCTTGGCCAAGACCGGCAACACGTTGTTGCGCAGATAGGCCGACGGCTCTCCCCATGGCCGTACGACTCCTTCCAGGATCGAAATGGAGGGGTCGGCGAGGACAAGTTCGGCAACCACCACGCGCTGGGTGCCGAGCCCGCCACACGTTTCGCACGCGCCAAACGGGGAGTTGAAGGAGAACTGGCGCGGCTCCAACTCCGCGAGGGAATACCCACATTTTGGACAGGCAAACTGCTCTGAAAACGTCACGGATCGGCCCTTACCGCCGGCCGTCTTGCCGTAGCGGACCACTTCCACCAAACCGTCAGCGGTGCGCAGTGCGGTCTCGACCGAGTCGTGCAGGCGCGTACGATCTTCCGACCGCACCACGAGGCGGTCGACGATGACACCGACGTCGTGCGCCTGGCGGCGGTTGAGTTTCGGAGGATGGGTGAGTTCGTAGAGTTGCCCGTCGACCCGCACCCGCACGAACCCCTGCTTCAGCGCACCATCGAACAACTCCCTGAACTCGCCTTTTCGCCCCCGAATGAGCGGCGCGACCACCTCGATTCGAGTACCTGAGGGCCAGTCCAAAATGGTGTCGGCGATTTGGGCCGGGCTTTGCCGAAGGATCGCTGCTCCATCCTTGGGGCAATGCGGCGTGCCGGCTCTCGCCCAGAGCAGGCGCAGGTAGTCGTAGATCTCCGTGACCGTCCCAACGGTCGACCGCGGATTATGCCCTCCCGCCTTCTGTTGGATCGAGATGGCCGGCGACAGCCCTTCGATGACGTCCACGTCCGGTTTTTCCATCAACCCCAGGAATTGCCGGGCGTACGCCGAGAGGGACTCGACGTATCGCCGCTGTCCCTCGGCGTAAATCGTGTCGAATGCGAGCGAGGATTTTCCGGAACCGGAGAGGCCGGTGATCACGGTGAGTCGATTCCGCGGTATCTCCACCGAGATGTTGCGGAGGTTGTGAACGCGTGCACCGCGAACGATCAAACGATCTTCTGGCATAACCAGGGAAGCTAGACAGATGCCGGATCGGCGGTCAACTGCCGCGTCCGCTCGCCATTCTTGCGTTACGCCGAGGGGCGCCGTACTTTGAGGCCCCTAATTCTCGCTGACTCTCGAAATGGTTGGCCAGGCCGACACGACGAAGGAGGGAGCAAATTCCCAACCCGACTTCCCACCTGGTGGTGCTGACGACGCTGGGCGACGAGGCAACCGCAAAGACGTTTATCGAGGAGTTGGTCGAGGATCGTGTCGTCGCCTGTGGAACCATGGTGCGCGCGACGTCGATCTTCCGCTGGGAAGGCTCCGTGACCGGCGAGCGGGAAGTGTTGGTGCTTCTCAAGACGCGGCGAGCACGTTGGGCCGACCTCGAAGCCGCCGTCAAACGCCGACACCCCTACTCCGTGCCCGAACTGCTGGCGCTCCCGGTCGAGGCCGGATTGGACGCCTATCTCAACTGGGTCGATCAAGAAACCACCAACACGGGAACCGCACTGCCATGAATCGCACCACGCATCGTCGCCGCAACCGTCGTCGGAAGGTGGTCGAGAAGGCCGGTCACACGGGGCACGAGTCTTCGGCCTCGGCCACCAAAGCCGGCCCCCACGGTGCCGAGCCTACCCTAAAACCCATCGAGGTGATTGCCCGGCAAGATGCCGCGGGCAGGATCGAGTTACCTTTCGAGATCGCATCGGAGGATGACGTCTTGGTGGCTGAGGAAAAAACGAACGGCGATGGGACGGCCGATCCGGCCCACCACGCCACCGACACGCCGGACCAAACCGCCAGGCGCGGAGGGAACACCACGCCGCGCAAGCTGGACGACGAGCCAACCGCCCAGGAACTCCTCTACAACGCGGCAAAAGAGGCGCACTCACAAGGCGAGGTCCGCCGCGCGATGGCGATCTATCGCGAGCTTCTGGCACTCAACCCCGGCCACGTCAAGGCACGAAACAACCTCGGACTACTGCTGGACAACACCGGGGACTCGGAAGAAGCACTGCAGCAGCTACAACTCTGCCTCAACACGGAGCCCGATAACCCTCAAGTCCTGGTAAATCGTGGCGGGGTGCTCGGGACGTTGGGCCGCTTCACAGAGGCGGAGGACGATTTGCGGCGCGCCTTGGAGCTGGACGCGACCAACGCGGAGGCGCACTTCAATCTGGGGCTGCTGATGTCGCGCCGCGGCCTGTGGCGGGACGCGCTCCCGCATCTGAGGCGGTCCATCGAATTGGATCTGGGTCGCGCCACGGCCTACCTCCATCTGGGAGACGCCCTGAACCACGTGGACGACCTCGACGGGGCCCTGCAGGCGTACCAGCGATCGGTAGAGTTGGTGCCGAACAACGCGAAGGCCTTCTACGGCCTGGGAATCATCTACGATCGGCTGCATCGGCCCGAGGACGCCGGGCAAATGTACCGTCGCTCCCGCGAGCTCGCCGGCAGGTGATCCACGTCGTGGTCGACGACCTCGCGTTCGTTCAAGCGGACGCGGTCGTTCGACCGGCCACCGCTAGCTTGGAACCCGGCGCACCCACCCGCACCCAACTCGAGCAAGCAAGCGGGTCTCGCTTTGGCGAGCAGTCGACGATGCGGGCGCCACCGGCGGTCGGATCCGCCACCGATGCCGCCGCGATCGTGTGCGACGTCCGCAAGACTCCCGTCCGGGGCTATACCTTCCCGTCCGACATCCGAATCGTCGTGCAAAGCCAAGATGACAAAGATGCGCTGGAGAGTCTGCTCCACATGGAGGAGCGATGAATCGGCAAACATGGGCGGTGATCATCCTCGTGGCTTGGCTGGGCACGATTGGGTGGCTGCTCGCCCGCGAATTGGGGCAGTCGAAAGGCCTGGCGTTGGCCGACGCGACGCGCGCCGTAGAACCCGGAGCGATGTATTACACGGTCTCGATGGGAGACGTGCAGATCGGATTCGCCTCCAACACGGTGGACACAGTGCCCGATGGTTTGGTGGTGGTGGACCTCATGCTCCTCGAGGTCCCGGCTCTCGGGACGATCCAGCGTACTGAGGTCCGGACGATCGCCCGCCTCACCAACGCGCTGCGATTACAGAGCTTCGAGGCTGGCATGACCAGCGCGGCCGGCCGCTTCGCCGCGCATGGAACCGTATCGGGCGATTCCATCTTGACGGTCGAACTCGAGAGCGCCGACAGCCGGCAAACCGTCCGGGTCCGTCTCCACGAGCCCATGGTCCTGCCGGCGTATATGCCGCTCCATGTGGCATTCGGAGGGGATCTCAAGGTCGGCAACACGTACTCGCTGCGGACGTTCGATCCGTTGTTGTTGCGACACAGCGACGTGTCGGTCCGCGTTGTGGACGACTCCATTCTGTTCGTTCCGGACAGCTCGGCGTTCGACTCGACCGCGATGAGGTGGGTGGCTGCACGGTGGGACACGGTTCCGGCTTGGCGGATCGAACAGACCGTCGACGGCGTCTCGCTGGACTCGTGGATCGACGGATTTGGGAGGGTCGTGAGCGTGTCGTCCCCTATGGGGTTAAGAGTAGAGCGCTCGGCGTTTGAGTTGGCGTTCCTCAATTTTCGAGACCGCGACCGAGCCGAATCCATAGCGAGCTTTGGCGCAGTGAACATCATCCGCCAAACGGCGATCGCGTCGCACGTTACTCTCGACGGGGACCGTGCTGAGTTTCGTGTCGTGCTGGGCGACCTGGACCCACGAGCGTTCGACTTGGTAGGAGGGCGACAGTCCATGTCCGGGGACACGTTGATCGTGCGAAGAGCAACGGCAGAGAGCCTGGATGCCGACTACCGCATCCCGTTGGGTGGGCGGCCCGACCTCAATCGCTACGTCGCACCGGAGCCATCAATACAGTCGTCCGACCCGCGAATTCAGGCGCAGGCGCGCCAAATCATCGGTCGGCGGCGCGACCCGGAACGAGTCGCGCGACTGCTGTCCGATTGGGTATATCAAGAACTGGATAAGCGCGTCACGCTCACTGTGCCCAGCGCGGTGGAGATGTTACAGACTCGCCAGGGAGACTGCAACGAACATGCAATCCTGTTCGTAGCGCTGGCGAGAGCGGTTGGCCTGCCGGCGCGCACGGCGGCCGGACTGGCATACATAAACGGTAGCTTCTATTATCACGCGTGGTCCGAGGTGTACCTCGGCGAGTGGGTGGCCGTCGATCCGACGTTCGGGCAGTTTCCCGCCGACGCTTCGCATCTGCGATTCACCATCGGGGGACTGGCGCGTCAGATTGAGCTCATCCGGGTGATCGGACAGTTGTCGCTCAGCGTCGTTGGAGTTGGAGATTAATCGATGATCCGGGTGGAGGGTCTCACAAAACGGTACGGTAATTTCGTCGCGGTCGATAACATCGATCTGCATGTGCCCAAAGGGTCGATCTTCGGTTTTCTGGGCCCCAACGGCGCAGGCAAGACCACCACTCTCCGGATCATCGCCGGCATCATGCGGCCCACCAAGGGCCGCATCACGCTCGGCGGAGACGATGTGGTAGATAATCCGATGGCTGCCAAGCGGCGCCTTGGATTCATTCCCGACCGTCCGTTCGTGTACGAGAAACTCACCGGCGCTGAGTTCCTCCGGTTTGTGGCAGCCCTGTATCAGCAGGACGGCGAGATAGTGGAGCGCCGCATCGACGAGCTGCTCGACGTTTTTGAGTTGACCCCGTGGAAAAACGAGTTGGTGGAGTCCTACAGTCACGGGATGCGGCAAAAACTCATCATCTCGAGCGCATTGATCCACCGGCCCGAGGTGATCGTCGTCGACGAACCCATGGTGGGGTTGGATCCCAAGGCCGCGCGGCTCCTGAAGGACATCTTTCGACAGTTCGTCGACCGCGGTGGCACGGTGCTCATGAGCACACACACGCTCGAGGTCGCCGAGGCGATGTGCGAGCGGATCGCGATCATACAACAGGGAAAAATCGTCGCACAGGGTACCATGGAAGAACTGCGTCAGCAAACGGCCGCAGGTGACGCGTCGCTCGAGGATCTGTTCCTCAAGCTCACCGGCGGGCCGGTGATGCGCGAACTCGTCGCCGTGCTCGATGGCTGAGCATGACAGCCAGCACCCTTCCCCACATTGTCTCGCCCAAATGGCGTACGGCGCTGGCTCGGGTACGCCAGGCGCGACGGGGGCGCGGAGGCCGCACGATGCTTCTCGGCACCGTGGGCGTGGTCTTTTGGCTGCTCGTTTTCGGGGTCCTCTTTCGGGTGTTGCGATACTTCCGGGGGGTCGCAGAGATTGGCCCCCTATTGGCCGGCAAGCTACTCAGCCTCGTATTGCTTTCGTTTTTCGCCATCCTCTTGCTCTCCAACGTCATCACCGCTTTATCGTCGTTCTTCCTAGCGAAAGATCTGGACCTTCTCGTTTCAGCGCCGGTCGATTGGCTAGATCTGTACCTGGCCAAACTCGCCGAAACGATGGTGCATAGCTCATGGATGGTTGCGGTGATGGCCGTGCCGATCCTCACGGCGTACGGCGTGGTCTACGACGGAGGCTGGTTGTTCGCTCCGTACGCCGTATTCATCTTTCTGCCCCTGCTGACAATTCCGGCGGTGATCGGAACCGCACTGACGCTGATATTGGTAAATGTGTTTCCCGCGCGCCGGACCCGGGACATCTTGTCGATCATCACCATCGCGGCGGCTGGGGTGCTGGTTCTCCTCTTTCGCATGATTCGGCCCGAACAGCTCGCGCGCCCCGAGGGGTTTCAAAGCCTACTCGATTTCATCACACTGCTGCGCACGCCCACGTCGCCGGCGCTCCCTAGCGAGTGGGCGACGAGCGGATTCATGGGGTTCCTCGTGGGCCCGCTGGACGTGCTGCCCATCTTGCTGTTGTGGAGCACCGCTGCGGCCTCCGTAGTCATCGGTGCGTTGCTGCATCGCGCGATGTACGCCGCGGGGTTCACCAAGGCGCAGGAAGGCGCCGAACGCTACGTGACGGGCAGGCTGTGGCAGCTGTTGCTGAATCCGATCCTGAAACCACTTGCCGTTTCCAAGCGGGAGTTCATCATCAAGGATCTCAAGCTGTTCTTCCGCGACACCACGCAGTGGAGCCAATTGATCCTCCTGGGCGTGCTCGTCATCATCTACCTCTTCAACATCCAGGCGCTCCCTCTGTTCCGCGGCGAACAGGTGCCGTTCCTCCTCGTGTCGGTGATCTCTTTCTTAAATTTGGGTTTGGCTGGCTTCGTGCTCTCATCCATCGCGGCCAGGTTCATCTTCCCATCGATATCGCTCGAGGGACGTCAGATGTGGCTTTTGCGATCGAGCCCGCTCGATCTCCGGGCATTGATGTGGTCGAAGTACTGGATCGGCACCGTGCCGCTGCTGGTCATCGCGCTGGTCATCACGATCTTCACCAACGTGCTGCTACGAGCCACGCCGTTCATGATGACTCTGGGCATCGTGACCATCATCCTGCTGACGCTCGCCATCAGCGCGTTGGCCTTGGGGTTCGGCGCGCTGTATCCACAATTCGAAACGGAAAACGCGGCCCAGATTCCAACGTCGTTCGGCGGGCTGGTGTTCATGATGACGACCATCGCTCTTGTCGCCGGCGTGATCGTCCTCGAGGCAGTCCCGGTGTACGGATACATGAACGCGACTTTCCGGGGCCAGGAAGTTAGCGTCACTTCGGCGATGATAGCAGCGTTCGCCGGAGTGATCGCCCTGTGTGCGGCGGCCACCGCCGTGCCTCTCATCGTCGGGCTTCGGCGTATGGAGTCCTTCGAGTTCTAGCGCATGCGGGAGCGCCGGCAGCCCGCAACGCTCACCGTCCTACCACACCTAGGCGTCTCCGGCGGGCTGCATCGCGACGGGAACCGCTGCCGTCACGAGTCGACGGCGGCGGCCGGTATCTCTTCAGGATGCCGCGTGCCGCATGCGGCGCAGAACTTGGCTGCTGCGGGTAAATCCGCGCCACACATCCAACAGCGCATGGGAGCGTCATCAACGAGAAGCGACCGCCCACACGTCGAACAAAAGATCGACGCGGCCTCCAACTTGTTGCGGCACGTTGGGCAAGCGGTAAGCTGCCTGGACTTGGCATTGGCGATCATCGCCTCGGCCGCGTCCTCCTCGCCTTCCCCCGAAGCCAGCCCTGCCTCCTCTTGCTGCTCGTTGCGGATGGCGGCGACCGCGGATTCGGCATATTTGCGCTTGAGTAGCTCATAGTCCGCATCCGATAGCTTGCCCGTTGCCTTGTCGAACTCGATTTCGCGCAGCGCGAGCAGCGCCTGAATCTTGGGCGACTCAGATTCCTCCATGATGGTGAAGTCGTCGTCCAGTGGTGCTGACGCGGGGGGGAGGAGGGAGGGTCCAGGCGCGCGGAGCAGTGGCTCCAGCACGACGCCAAGCGCAACCACGGCCACGACGATGCCTGTGATCAATTCGAGCATGGGCTACGACCCAACCACAACCAACACGGTCATCGAGAGGTCAGGCGGTAACTTTTTCCCGCTCATCGACGAGCTTTGCGGCGTATCCCGCAATCGTGCGGCGCGGAGCCCGCCGGCTGGGTCCGCCTCCAGGCCACATCACGATGACACCTCCGACCAAGAGTACGCCACCGCCAAACCAGACCCACCACACCAACGGATTCAACGTGAACCGGTAGATCGCTTCCTCAGTATCCTCAGCTATTCCTGCAAAAACCACATAGATGTCTTCACGATAATCACTGTGGATACCGGCCTCCGTCGAGGGCTGAAAACTCGCGCTCTCGGAACCCTGCGGGCAAGGAGACACCGCGACACGACAGCTGAAATGCTGTCGCTTCTCACTGCGGATTACCGCCACGCGTTTCCCGTCGCGGCGCACGTCGACCGTCGCCGCGGTAACGTAACGGTTCAGCGCCTTGAACCGAGAGATCCCCATGTGAGTGAACGTGTATTCATATCCAAATGGCGAGGCTAAAGTGGCCGTCTCGCCCGGCGCGAGGGCCACCTGCAAGTCGGTGCGAAACGCCATCCCGGTAAACCCGACGAAGTACGCCACGATGCCCAGGTGGACGACGTAGCCTCCATAGCGGCGCCGGTTGCGGCCGAACAACCGCGCCAAAGCCAGTGCGTAGCTTTCCCCATGCAGCCGATGCCGCGCCCCGACCCCACGCCAAAACTCCTGCAGAATAGCGACCGTGACAAATGCCGCCAGAATCCACGCGACGCCGGCATAGAATTCCCTGAATTGGAGCACGATGAGAATGGTCGCCACCACGAGTGCGACTCCAACCGGTACGGTGAACTGGCGTCGCAGGTTGCTGGTGCTGGCTTTGCGCCACGCGATCAGCGGTCCGATGCCGGTGAGCGCCAACAGCCCGAGGCCGATGGGGGTGGTGACCCGGTTGAAGAACGGTGGCCCAACCGTGACCTGTACGCCCTGTATCAACTCCGAGATGATCGGAAACAGCGTACCCCATAGAATGACGAAGGCCATCCCGACCAACAGCAAGTTGTTGAATAGGAAACTCGCCTCGCGGGACACCATGCTCTCGAGATGCCCTTCACTTTCCAACCCCGGTAACCGCGACCACAACAGCCAGGCAAGGAACACGCACGCGACCACCAAGAACACCAGGAAGAAGTACCCGAGATTAGACTGGGTGAACGAATGCACGCTCGAAATGACGCCGCTTCGCGTGATGAACGTGCCGAAGATCGACAACAAGAAGCTGAGCATGACTAGGACGATGTTCCACTTCTTGAGCATGCCGCGTTTTTCCTGAATCATCACCGAGTGGAGAAATGCCGTCATCGTCAGCCACGGCAAGAAACTCGCGTTCTCCACCGGATCCCACGCCCAATATCCACCCCAACCCAGTTCGACATACGCCCACCACATACCCAGTGTGATGCCCACCGAGAGGAACACCCATGAAAGAAGCGTCCACTTTCGAATCGCGTGCACCCAGCCGGCATCCATCTGACGACTCATCAGGGCGGCAACGGCAAACGCGAAAGGAATCGTTATGCTGACGTACCCGAGATAGAGCATCGGGGGATGGATCGCCATGCCCGGGTTTTGGAGCTGTGGGTTCAGACCGTTCCCGTCGGCGGGTGTGAAGGGAAGGCGATCGAACGGATTGGCCGAGAACAGCATGGCGGCGATGAAGAACAGCGCCACCGCGCATGTGACCGCGCCGACGTAGGGCATGAGCCGCTCGTATCGGCTCGAAGTGAGCCACATCGCGGCGGCCGCGAAGCCGGTGAGGATCAGGGTCCAGAACAACAAGCTCCCCGCCTGTCCCGCCCAGAACGCCGAGATCGTATACACCGTCGGAAGTTGCCGGCTGGTGTAACTCCACACGTACTCGACGTTGAAGTCGCGCGTGAGCAGGGCGACCAAGAGGGAGAGCGCCGCAACGCCGATCACGGCAAAGAGCGCGAACACGGCGCGACGGGCGCTGTCGATCAGCTCCGGGCGTCCCCGGATACCGCCGATGGTGCCGACGACGGCCCCCCAGGTGGCCAACAGCAGACCAAGCCCAAGAGCGATCTGTCCGAGGATGGTCATGGAATCAGGTCGAAGCCTGGCTGCCTTCGGGCACCGCCTCGTACCGGGAACCGCACTTGGCCAGGACGTTGGTGGCGCGAATGGTGCCATCTCGCGTCAACCTGCCCTCGACGACCACCTCGACATCTTCGGTAAAGGTGTCCGGTACGATTCCGACGTAGACGACCGGGTAGCTCACGGCACCATCCGTTACCTCGAACTTGAGCGTCAGCGACGCAACGTGGCGGTCGATGCTTCCGTTCGCCACGTTGCCGCCAATACGAATCCCCACGTCGTACATCGTGGAGTCGCCCGCGACGCGCGCCGCCAGTTCGGACGGCGTCAAAAAGTACACGCCTGTGTCCTTGATTCCCTCGGCCATCAGGAAACCAACCGTGAGGACCACGACACCCGCACCCAGTAGGAATTTTGCTCTTGGAGACATGGATCGGAATATACTCGCCCCAGCGGCACCTGGGGAAGCTAGCTATCCATACCCTGACAGATTCCTCGCATCACCGGTCGCGGGCCCAGTGTAGCGCCGCCCGCACCGCCCTTTGCCACTCGCGGTACTCCGTGCCCCGTTGCTCTTGGGGCGCGAAATCGGTGTAGGACCTGCCAGACACGAACTCCTGCGGGGTCTGCCACACGCCGGTCGCCAGACCGGCCAATCCGGCCACCCCCAGCGCGGTGGTTTCCACCACATCCGGCCGGGACACGCGGACCCCCAGAACGTCCGCTTGGAATTGCATGAGCCAGTCGTTGGCCGCGGCGCCTCCATCGACTTTCATCACCTTCAGCTCGACAGCGGCGACATCCGCCATCGCCTGCGCTATGTCACGAGTGCCGAAGGCCATGGCCTCGAGGGCTGCCCGCACGAGGTGACCGCGGGTGGAGCCGCGGGTGAGCCCCACAATGGTGCCGCGGGCTTCGGGTTCCCAATGGGGTGCTCCCAATCCGACGAGCGCCGGAACGAAATACACACCGCCCGTGCCCTCGACCCCACGAGCAATGGCCTCGGTCTCGCCCGCGCTCTCGATCAGGTTCAGGCCGTCGCGCAGCCATTGCACGGCTGCCCCCGCAATGAAGATCGATCCTTCCAATGCGACCGTAGGCGCGCCGGCAGCGTCGCACGCAATCGTCGTGAGCAGTCCGCCGCCGGCGTGGCCTGCCTCGGGGCGTTGTCCCACATTCATCAAAAGGAACGCACCCGTTCCATACGTACATTTGGCCTGACCCGGTTCCCAGCATCCCTGGCCGTACAACGCCGCCTGCTGATCGCCCGCGATACCCGCGACCGGTACCTCCAATCCGAGATGCGCACCATCGGTCGTGCCCACGATCTCGCTCGATCCACGAATCTCGGGAAGCCAGGCGGAGGATACCCCAAAGAGCGAGAGCAAGTCCGCGTCCCACTCATGCCGATCGATGTTGTACAGCGCCGTCCGGGATGCGTTGGTGTGATCCGTGACGAAGGAAGCCCCCGACGTGAGGCGGAATACCAACCACGCGTCGATCGTCCCGAACAAGGCGTCACCCGCTTGGGCCCGTTCCCGCAATCCGGGTACGTTCTCGAGCAGCCACTCGATCTTGGTGGCCGAAAAATACGGATCCCACACCAGGCCCGTGCGTTCGGCCAGGTACGCTTCGCCAAGCTCGGCGTGCAGTTCGCGACAGCGCTGCGTCGTGCGACGATCTTGCCATACGAGCGCGCGGTGGAGCGGTTTCCCCGTGACGCGGTCCCAGGCCACGACCGTCTCGCGTTGGTTGGTGATTCCCACCGCGTTGGGAGATGTCCCCGCCCGCTCAAGGGCCTCCCGACCGGCTTCGAGCGTGCACTGCCAAATCTCTTCGGCGTCGTGCTCCACCCAACCGGGCTGAGGGAAATATTGTGTGAACTCCCGGTAACCGCGGCCGAGCACCGCACCATCCTGCCCCACAACCAGGCAGGTGGATCCGGTCGTGCCCTGATCGATCGCCAGCACCGACTTCACGGGTGCCGGCCTTGCGCCTGCCCCGGTTCTCCGGCGTGGTCCCGCACACCCGAAAACAGCCGATCGATGGACTCCGGATAGGGAGCCTCGATCACACCGGCGTCGGTCACGATGCCCGTGACCAGCGCGGCGGGCGTGACGTCGAACGCGGGGTTGTATACCGACACACCGTCCGCCGTCTCGATTTCATCTGCGGCGCGTTGCTCTATCGGTATTGCGGCGCCGTCCGGCGCGCCGAGATCGAACGAGCTCCGCGGGGCGGCCACGTAAAAGGGAATCCCAAAACTCTTCGCGATCACCGCCAAGTTTTGCGTTCCGATCTTGTTGGCGACATCACCGTTGGCTGCGATTCGGTCCGCCCCCACGACCACCACGTCCACGCGCCCCTGCCCCATGACCGTGGCGGCCGCGCTGTCCACCATCACGGTGCAGGGAATGTTGGTCCGGCCCAGTTCCCATGCGGTGAGCCGACTCCCCTGGCGGAGCGGTCGTGCTTCGCATGCGTACACCTCGCTCACCCTGCCCTGCTCGTGGGCCACTCGGATGATGCCCAGCGCCGTACCGATGCCACCGGTGGCGAGCATGCCCGTGTTGCAATGCGTCAGCACGCGCGCCCCCTCCGGAAATTGGCTGGCGCCGGCCTCCGCGATGGCTTGGCACATCCGCGCGTCCTCATCCCAAGTGCGCTGCGCCTCTTCTCGCAGGGTTTTCGCCAGTGTCGCCCCCGCTTGGTCATCATCGCTCGCACTAATCCGCTCGTCTGCCACCCGTCTCACACGCTCAACCGCCCAGCGCAAGTTGACCGCCGTGGGGCGCGCGTCCGCCATGGTATCGCACGCATCCGATAGCCACTGGAGGGCAGCCGATTTCCCAGCCGCCAGAGAGCCATCATCCACGGCTTGCGCCGCCGCCGCCGCCAATCCCATGGTGGCCGCGACGCCGATGAGGGGAGCGCCACGCACCCGCAGGGATTGTATCGCTTCGACCATGTCGTCGATCGTATGGATGTCGACGAACCGCGTCTCCGCCGGGAGGCATGTCTGATCGAGCATGCGAACGGCTCCGGCCGGTGTCCAACTGATCGCCTCTGAGTGCATGTCGTAAGAAACTACCGTCGACCTCTTTCCGTAGTTAGCTTGCCCGCCGGCCGAGACATTCGGCCGGTCCTTCATACATCTCTACACGCGACGGAGCCAATCGGTGGATACTCACGCTGAGGCTTTTCTCGTCGCAACACCAATGCTGTCCCTGGCCGTCACCGTTGCCGGCGATGCCATCACGGAAATCCGTCTCGGTGCCACCGCGTCTCGGCTTCCCGCCACCACCCTCGAGCGTGGTGTGGCCGAGCAGTTAGCGGAGTATCTCGCGGGTTCACGCTCGGTGTTCACGGTGCCAACGGACCCAGCGGGTACACCCTTTCAGCAGGCGGTATGGAAACAGCTCTGTGCCATTCCCTACGGGCAAACCCAAACGTATGGAGAGGTCGCGGCCGCCGTCGGCAATCGCGGCGCAGCGAGAGCAGTGGGAATGGCCAATCACCGCAATCTCATCCCGCTCGTGATTCCCTGCCATCGCGTGGTCGCTGCGGGCGGAAAGCTTGGCGGATACGGCGGCGGGCCGCAACTGAAGCGCCGACTGCTTCGGCTCGAAGCAACGCGGATGCCATTATTCGGATGATCTCCTCGTTGATTTGAACGAAAGAAATCGGTATTTTATTGCATGCGCAACCTCGCACGCGCGGCTTGGCTACGGTACGTCTCAAGGCGTTCCGTAGTTTTTTTTGAAGCCTGTGATGTTGATCCCGGACTGACGGCTGTGCGATAACTCAGCTCTGATGGGGGCGGTTTCCACGTGGGTCTGACCGACCTCACCATTCGGAACTTTCGCAACATCGCCGCTTTGGATCTCGAGCTGCCGGAGGCGGGGGCCGTCATCATCGGCGGGAACGGTCAAGGCAAAACGAACTTGCTGGAGGGCATCTACTATCTCGTACTTTTCCGATCCTTCCGCGGCGCCCACGACCGGGAGCTGGTTCGCTTCGATACGCCGGGTTTTTTCGTGGCAGGATCGTCCCGGGGACGGGTGACGGCCGGGTACGAGGTGGCAGGGAAGCGAAAGAAAGTCACGATAGATCGCGCGCCGGTTCATCGCCTCGCGTCCGCCGTGGGGCATGTGGTTGCCGTTGCATTTTCGCCGGCCGATCGGCAGCTCGTGTCGGGCGGTCCGGCCGTGAGACGACGCTATCTGGATGTGCTGCTCTCGCTGAGCGATTCGGGGTATCTTGCGGCGCTGTCCGCGATGCGGGCTGCATTGAAACAACGCAACGCGGCGTTGCGGCTCGGGAGGGAAGATGCGGCCCGTGCGTTCGACGAGCCGTTCGCTGCGGCGGCCGACCAGATAACGGCGGCGAGAGCGCGATGGGTGGATAGGTGGGCCCCGCGGTTCAGTACCATATGCTCCGACATGGGAGAGCAAGGCGTCGCCTTAATGCAGTACTACAATCAGTCAGGAGCGAACGACCCTTCCGTGGATCTACGACAGCAACTGGTCGTGGCCGTCGACCGGGACTTGCGCCGCGGGGCCACTACCGTGGGACCGCACCTGGACGATCTGCGACTGGTGCTCGGCGGACGAACCATGCGCGCTTATGCGTCCGCCGGCCAACAGCGGACGGCGGCGATTGCGCTCAGGTTGATCGAGGCCGAAACGCTCGCAGAGGCGACGGGACAGATGCCGATCGGCCTGTATGATGACGTATTTGCCGAACTCGATCCGGGGAGGCAGGCCAACTTGCTGCGTCTGATCCGCGACACCATGCCCGGCCAGGCGATCGTGACCGCTCCGCGGGATGCCGAGGTTCCGCAAGAGTTGTTCGACCGCCCGCGCTGGACGATGACCGGAGGCACGATTGAGCAATAATCGGGCGCTTCTGGTTCGCGAGGTGCTGACGAGCTATTTGGACCGTCACAATCTCCAAGCACGCGTGCAGCAGGCCAGCGTCATCAACGATTGGGAGAAGCTCGTCGGCGTGCAGTTGGCCAAGGTGACGGAGCCAGACTCCATAGACCGCGACGGGACGCTCCGCGTTCGCGTACAATCGGCTGCGTGGCTGCAGGAACTGCAGCTGACCTCGCCGACGATCATAGCCGAGTTGGCCAAGCAGGGACGAACGATCAAGCGGATTTGGTGGAGCCTCGGCCCCGTTAGGGAACGCGAAGGAGCATACCAGAGACGCTCGCGGCGGGGTGCGGGAACGAAGACGGAGCACGGGAACAAAAATGAAACCGGCAGCTGGCCAACAACGGCCACGGCTGAAACGAGGGGTTGAATGGCAACGGAATCTACCAGCGGCAACCAGCCGGACGGCGCAGCACAATACAGCTCCGACGCGATACAGGTTCTGAAGGGGCTCGAGGCGGTGCGAAAGCGCCCCAGCATGTACATCGGATCGACGTCCGCGCGCGGCCTCCATCACTTGGTTTACGAGGTCGTTGACAACTCGATTGACGAGGCGTTAGCGGGATACTGCACCCAGATCGACCTCACCATCCACGCGAACGACTCTGTTACCGTCATCGATGACGGGCGCGGCATTCCGGTCGACATTCACAAGACTGAGAAGAAGCCGGGCCTCGAGATCGCCATGACGATGCTGCACGCCGGGGGCAAGTTCGACAAGAGCACCTACAAGGTTTCCGGCGGCCTCCACGGAGTCGGCGTGTCGGTCGTCAACGCCCTGTCCGCAACACTGAACGTGTGGGTCTGGCGTGACGGCAAAGAACACCACATGGCCTTTGAGCGCGGGGACACGACAGAGGCCCTCGAGGTCCGAGGCGATACTGACCGCACAGGAACCAAGATCACTTTCCTGCCGGATCCGAAAATCTTTACCGACACGCAGTACGACTACGAGACGCTTGCCAACCGGCTGCGCGAGTTAGCCTACCTCAACGCGGGCATCGCACTCAACATCACCGACGAACGAGTCGGCAAACAGCGCCATGAATCGTTTCTGTTCCAAAAGGGCCTTCCGGAGTTTGTGACGTTTCTGCGCGGCAGCAGTAAACCGCTGCACCCCAAGCCGATTAGCATCGTCACCGTCAAGGACGACGTCGAAGTCGATATCGCGATGCAGTACGGCGATGCGTTCTCGGAAAACATCTTTTCCTTTGTCAACAACATCAATACCCACGAGGGCGGGACTCACCTGACCGGATTCAAGTCCGCCCTGACACGTGCCATCAACGAGGTCGTCAAGGTGCGGGGATCGCTCAAGCGAGAGAGCTTCTCACTCAGCGGAGATGACGTTCGAGAGGGATTGACGGCGGTGATTCACGTCAAGGTGCGGGAGCCGCAGTTCGAGGGCCAGACGAAAACGAAGCTCGGCAACAGCGAAGTGGAGAGTATCGTCAAGACGGTCGTGTACGAACACCTCAGCAATTACCTCCACGAGAATCCCGCCGTCGCCAAAGCCGTCATTGAAAAGGCGACTGGCGCGGCCCGCGCCCGCGAGGCGGCGCGCAAGGCGCGCGAACTCGTGCGAAAAAAGAGCGCGCTCGACAGCGGAGTACTCCCCGGAAAGCTCGCCGATTGCTCCGTGTCGGATCCGACAATCACCGAACTCTATCTCGTCGAAGGCGACAGCGCGGGTGGGTCGGCCAAGCAAGGACGGGATCGCGGCTATCAAGCCATCTTGCCGCTGCGCGGGAAGATCCTCAACGTGCAGAAGTCGCGCATAGACAAGATCCTGTCCAACACCGAGATCCTCGCCATACTCACGGCGATCGGGACCGGTGTGGCAGGGGACGATTTCCGGCTGGACGACGCCCGCTACCACAAGATCATCATCATGACCGACGCCGACGTCGATGGAGCGCATATCCGGACGCTCCTGCTGACGTTCTTCTACTCGCAAATGCGGCCGCTCATCGAATCCGGATACGTGTACATCGCGCAACCACCTCTCTACCGGATCGCCAAGGGAAAAGAAGAATACTACGCGTATCACGACAATGAACGTGACGAGTACGTCAAGCGGCTATCGAACGGCGCCGGAAAGGGTAAGGTCTCGATACAGCGGTACAAGGGCCTGGGTGAAATGAATCCCGAGCAGTTGTGGAAGACGACTATGGACCCAGCCACCCGCACGATTCTCCGGGTCGAAATCGAGGAAGCGTTCAATGCGTCGCAGCTCTTCGAGAAGTTGATGGGCGACGACGTCGAGCCGCGTCGCGCGTTCATCGAAGAAAACGCGAGATACGTGAAGAATCTGGATATCTAGCGTAGAATCAGGTTTCGGGTTTCGGGTTTCGGGTTCCAACTACCGGAATCGAAACCCTCAACCCTGACACCGGATACCAGACCCCTGTTTCACGATCTGACACGTCGCATTGCCACGGTGTCACCCATCCCCCATTGACGTGGATATGACCGATCGTGCCTCTTCCAAGTGGACCACGCTCTCTGCCGTTGAGCGAGCCGTCGTGGGGTGCCGCCGGTGCCCACGATTGATCGCACACTGCGAGCACGTCGCACGGCAAAAGAAACACGCGTTCCGCGACTGGACCTATTGGGGAAAACCGGTGCCCGGGTTTGGCGATCCCACCGCGCGCCTGCTCATCGTCGGGCTGGCACCGGCCGCGCACGGCGCCAATCGAACCGGACGCATGTTTACCGGCGACACGAGCGGTGACTGGTTGTACGAAGCGTTGCACGAGTTCGGATTCGCCAGCCAACCTGAGTCGTCATCGCGATCGGACGGCATGCGCTTGACCGATTGCTACATCACGGCGGCCGCCCGGTGCGCTCCACCCCAAAATCGTCCGACGGCCGGGGAAATCGCCAACTGCCGGCCCTTCCTCGTGAGAGAACTCGCACTCCTCCGGCAAGTTCGCGTGGTACTGTCTCTCGGTCGGGTGGGATATGAAGCGTGGCTACGCGCCTCGGGCTGGTGGCGGCGCCTGACGCCACAGGAACGTCCCCCGTTCGGCCACGGGTTGGAAGCGGCATTGCCGGATGGCAGCACCCTGTTGTGCTCCTACCACCCGAGCCGGCAAAACACCAATACCGGGCGTCTCACTCGCGCGATGTGGTGGGCTGTATTCCGGCGGGCGCGGCAGCTAGTGGAGCGAACTTGACATAGAATCGCTTGTGGCGACCATTACCATTGCAATCCTGCCGGCGCCATCCGGCGGGCCACCGCTCAAACCCTGGGGGAACGCATGTCACGTCTTGGTTCGATGGTCACTATCGCTCTCCTGCTATTGATAACGGCGTGTGCGTCCGGCGGCCGGGGCGCAGGGACGGACTCGGGCTCGGGCGGCGCTCGCCGCGACCGAATCACGGCCGATGACCTCGCGGGTGTCGTGGAGGACAACGCGTACGATGTGATATCGCGGTTGAGGCCGCAGTGGCTACGACGGCGCGGCCGGTCGCTCCTGCCCGCGGTGTTCCGCGATAACATACGCATCGGGACCGACATCGAGGCCCTCAAGTCCATCAGGCTCGAAAACGTGTTCGAGCTGAGATATCTCAGTGCCAGTGACGCCACCATGCGCTGGGGCACCGGATTTACCGGAGGGGTGATTCAAATCGTGACGCGCCGTTGATCGGACGAAAGGCATGCACTGGCAGTGCAGCTGACGCGAGTTGCCGTGGGAACGCGCGTTTCCGGTTGAACCGGGGACGGCGGGCGTTCGGAGGTTAGCCGCCGCGCAGTGTGGTGTCGGCAGGCGTGAGCCGGTCGACCGTGAACGTGCTGATCCGATACACGGTGGTATCCCCATCCCGTCGGGTCCAAAACGCGCCCGCCGTCGAGTCGAACATCACGTCGATTAGAATCTCGCCCTGGAGGTCCCTCAAGACTGCCCGACGCTCGGACCGACTAAAGTCGGCAGAGTCACGCTGCTCGGGGCCCGGGAAACCGGTGGCGCGCAGGTTGCGATATTGGCGAAGAAACGTCGCGACGGCCGACGAGTCCGCCGCGTGCCCGTCCGATAACACCCAACCGTCCCCCCCCTCCTCTCTACGCACGGTGTAGCTCTGCCTCCCCAACCTTATGTCGGCAGACCCCACACTGTCCGGCTCGATAGTCGAGACGCTGCGGTCGCGCCAGTCGTCGAGCCGACGACCGATGTAACTCGACAGACGCGTGCGAACCGAATACACGTTGTCTTCATTTGGCCTGCGGAAGTACGTGTCTTGAAACGATCGCCCGCGCTTGCCCACGAGGAAGTGGGCCAGCGTTTTACCCCCGCCGTAAATGAGCAAGGTGCGAGCGGTGCCTTCGTCGATCTCCAAGCGTCCGTGCGTCGATGCGCTCTGCGCGATCAATTGTCCTTGAGGCTGCTCTTCGAGAGCGCTGAACACCTCGTTGATGGTCGCTTCGGCAGCCCTCCAGCCGTTCACGGTCCAGTCTTCCGGCGCGCGCTTCACGAGCGTTATGGTATCAGTAGCCCGCCGAATCACGATCGAGTCCGCGGCGTCCACGGAGATAGCCGGCAGTTCGAAGTCACTCACCGACTCGTCAAATCCACCCCGAAGGATCTCCGCCACGACCCAAAGGAGCAGCAGCGCGCCGACAGCCATGGCCACCTGCCTGAGACGGTCGCCGGTCATGCCGCCACCTCACTGGCCGCGACTCGAACGTATCGCCGGCGTATCAGCTGGCGCCGCTTGAGGAGGCGCAGGATGGCAAGGGCGATAATCAGGAGCGGAATGCCAATGATGTTCGCGTACTTGACCAGGTCCCGCTTCGTCTCGCTGGAAAACACCAACGCCGGGGGAGTCCGGTTCTTGGCCCGGATGCCGATCAGCGCCTCGTCCTGGGCCAGCCAATCGACGGCATTGAGCCCGAACGCGAGGTTGCTGGCCGTCCCCTGCACGAACCGATCCTGCAGGAAGTCGGAGTTCCCGACGACGATGACCCTCCCCCGCGGACCGTCGAAATCGTCGACCGCCAGCGGGTTCACCGCAGCGCCGAGCAGTCGTACTCCCAGTCCATCGCGCCGGAACCGTCGTTGCGGCGCCAGCATCGCCATCATCGAATCGATACCAGCTCCTTGGGACGTCACGAACAGCGGAACCACTGTGCCCTCCACGGCCCCTGACGTGTCCAACGTACTGGTCCATGGCATGAACACACCCTCGATATCCTGATTGACCGAACTACGGCGTGTACTCAACGCCCGGATCCACAACGGATATGGCGCGACCATCTGCCCGAACTGTGTGGGCAGGGCCACCTGCTCGTTGGACAGCAGATCGTATGCCATATCGGATTGAATCTTGATGCCGTAGGGTTCCAACAACTCGTTCCACAGCACGTCCTGCGCCATGACGAACTCCGACTGTCCCGGAAGCTGCATGCCGTCCGCCATGAACAGCGCGCTCCCACCCCTATCCAGGAAGGCGCGCAGCCGGTCCATCTGATCGAGCGCGAGTGCGTCGGGAGCGCCGATCAGTACCATCACGTCGACCGAGTCACTCGGCTGGCCGACCTCAGGCAAGCTCATCGTGCGGACCTCGTACGTCTTTTGCAGCTCCTGACGGAACGTATTGAAGGAACGCGGCGTCGGTTGCTGTTGCGCAACCGGCGCGATGTAGAAACCCACGGTCGCCTTGTCTTCCAGCGTCATCCCACGAATGGCGGACGACAGCCGGTACTCCAAGTCGTCGGTACGTTGAATGAACGGAATGGTTTCCGTTTGATCGGCGAATTGAATGGCTAACCCCAAGTACCCGTCGCGTACGGTGAACTCGGATTCGCCGACGACGTTGAACTGCACGGGCGGCACTCCGAGATTTCGCGCCTCCTCTTCGATCTCGGGGCTCTCAGCCGGATCCTGCACGATCACGCGGAGCCTGCCGCGGCCGGCACCGCGATAATCACGCAACACATCGTCGATATCGCGCCGGAGCATCGCCAGCTCGGGCGGTAATTCCCTCGAGACAAACCACTTCAGCGTGACGATATCGCTGAGGTTGCCAACCAGATCCCGCGTAGCGCGCGACAAGGTGTATGCGCGACCCGGCGTGAGGTCGAGGCGTCCTCGGATGTTTCTCCCAAACAAGTTTATGACGACAAGCCCGACGACCATCAGCACGGTGGCCATACGCAACCGCTTCAATCCTTCGCCCGCCGGACTGAGTCTCCGGCCCATCAACGACGTGTATGCCAACGAGAGAAACGCAGCTGCCAGCGTCGTGAAGTAGATCACGTCGCGCAAGTCGATCACTCCACGCGCAATGTCACGGAAGTGTGACAACACGCCGAGGTGCAGCGCGACCGTGCTCAACGATGGCGGCAATCCGTCCAACACCGGAGTCCACGAGATCAGGAGGAGCACGAACATCGCTGCGATGGCGATGATGGCTGCCGTAATCTGGTTGCGCGTGAGACTGGACGTCCACACGCCGACTGCGGTGAGCCCGGCTGCCAGAAGCGCCGCGCCGAAGTACTGCGCGACGATCACCCCGGCGTGCAAGTCGGCGCCCAAAGAAAGCCCGATCACCGTGGGGAACGTCAGCCCCAGCGCAATCCAAACAAACAACAATTGTCCGAGGAACTTGCCGAGCAGCAGCTGCAGCTCGGTAATGGGCTGGGCCAGTACGATTTCGATGGTGCCGGTCCGCACATCTTCCGCAAGTGACCGCATGGTGACCAACGGAATGAAGAACAGAAAAAGCCAGGGCAACAGATCGAACATCGGACGCAACGAGGCCACATTGAACCGATATGCCCCGAAGACGAAGAACATGTAATCGTTGAATGCGATAAACACCACGAGCAGGATGTAGCCCGTCGGCAGATCGAACAGCATCTTGAGCTCGCGACGTGCGACTGTCCATATAGCGCTCATGCGGCCTCGCTCGCCTGTCCGTCGCCCGGCGAAGATTGGTCGTCGTCGTCCGCCGTCAACTCGAGGAAGAGGTCCTCCAGGCTGCGCGTTTCCTGAAACAGCTCGTACAGCGTCCACCCACGGTCTTTCGCCATTTCGAAGATCTTCGGTCGCACGTCGTGACCGCCACCCACAGTCACGGATACCGCGGTGCTCCCCGGTACGCTGGATTCCCTGGGCGTCACCAGCTGCACTCCCTCGAGCGAGCCGAGCCCATCGGCCACTCCGTCTCCCTCGGCCTCGACGAGTATCTGGACCGAGCCGGTGGCCTGTGCCACCAACACGTCTACGAGACCGTCGGCAACGATGCTACCCCGGTTGATGATCAGTAGCCGCGAACAGGTACGCGTTACTTCCGACAGTACGTGGGTAGATAGTATGACGGTGCGGTCCTGGCCGAGACCCTCGATCAGGTGCCCGATCTCCACCCGCTGGCTCGGATCGAGCCCCTCGGTCGGCTCGTCGAGCACCAACAGGTCGGGTTTGTGGAGAATCGCCTGTGCGAGTCCCACCCGCTGGCGATATCCCTTGGAGAGGTCACCGATGGGCCGGTAGTACACTTCTTCGGCGGCGGTTGCCCCTACGGCGTCGCCGATCGCCGCCGTCGCCGCCGCGCCGACCAGTCCGCGGAGCCGGGCAATAAACGTGAGATAATCGCCCACCACCATGTCGGTGTACAGCGGATTGTTCTCCGGCAAATACCCAATCCGCCGCTTGGCGGCGAGCGTGTCGGTGGCCAACGGCACCCCGTCGAGCAGAATCTCGCCCGCATCGGGGTCGAAGAACTGTGTGATCAAGCGCATGGTGGTGGACTTTCCCGCGCCGTTGGGACCGAGGAATCCCACCACTTGCCCCCGATCCACACTGAACGACACGTCGTCCACGGCCGTGATATCCCCAAACGCCTTGGAAACACCCTGTAGTGTGAGAAGCGACATCGCCTTGCCCCTGGTAATCATGCGATCCTTCGAGCGCAGGATGTTAAACTGGTCCGACCCACCCCTCAAGACCCCATGGCCCTCACGGCGGCCGAGACCCTTGCGACTCTTGCGACCAAATCCTACTTTATACTACAAAGTCCTTTGTATTGAATTCGGGAGGCCCTGTGACTATTCCGACCCAAGAGGAACGGCTGCAAGCGGAAGAGACGCTAGCATACATCCGTGAAACGATGGAGTCCGCGTCCACCTTTACGGCCGTATCGGGTTGGGGAGTCGTCGGCGTGGGAACCGTCGGGCTGATCGCCTCGTGGCTCTCCTTGGCCGCGGGGGCCTCCTCCTTACTCGTCGTCTGGATTCCGACGGCGGTTGTCGCGGGCCTCATTTCCGCGGCGGCAAACGTGACAAAGGCCAAGCGTCTTGATGTACCCCTGTGGAGCGGATCGTTCCGCAAAATGGCGTGGGGGCTGGCGCCGGCGTTGGTAGCCGGGGCGCTACTGACTCATGCCCTGACCGCCGCGGATGCAACCCACCTCCTGCCAGGCATGTGGCTCGTGCTGTATGGAGCAGGCGTTACAGCAAGCGGTACGTTTTCGGTCCGAGCGCTGCGCTGGATGGGTTTGACAATGCTGGCGTTGGGGAGTCTCGCGCTGCTCAGTCCCGATCTCGGGCTGGCGGTGCTGGGGGTAGGGTTTGGAGCGGCGCACGTCGGTTTCGGGTTCTACATCGCGCAACGACATGGCGGCTAATTCCGTCGTCGACGGTCTCGATCAAATCATTCACGAGCGCCGACGGCTGGGCATCGTATCGGCGCTTGCGGCGAACGACCGGCAAACGTTCGCCGAGCTAAAAGCCGTCCTCCAAACCACGGATGGCAACCTCAGCGTGCACGCCCGCCGCCTGGAAGAAGCGGGATACATCAAGGTCACCAAGGGGTTCGCAGAGCGGAAACCGCGTACGGAGTACCGTCTCACCCCGAAGGGACGACGGGCACTCGAGATGTACCTGGAACAAATGGAATCGATACTCAGCGAAACGCGCCATGCGTTGGAGCGAACATGAACGGACTGCACGTGGCGATCATCATGGACGGGAACGGCCGGTGGGCCCGGTCACGCCGGAAACCGCGCTGGCGCGGCCATCTGGCCGGGGTCGACAGCGTCCGGGACGTGGTGAGGGCGGCTCCGGACCTTGGCGTGCGAACCTTGACGCTGTACGCCTTCTCATCCGACAACTGGAAACGGCCGCCGACCGAGGTGGGACGGCTGTTCTGGCTGCTCAGAGAGTACTGCGCGCGTGAACGCGATGAGTTGCTGGCGAACGGCGTTCGCCTGACGGCCATCGGGCGGCGCGACCGAATCCCGGCGTCGGCGCTCCGCGCGCTCGAAGCGGTCGAGCAAGTCACCGCCGGCGGTACCACGCTCGACCTGCGGCTGGCAATCGACTACAGCGCCCGGGCGGCTATTACCACCGCTACCAAGACGCTGGCCCGCCGCGTCGCCCGGGGAGAGCTTCGTGTCGATGCGTTGACCGATCGGGAGCTGAACGACGCCATCACCGGGGGAGTCCCGGCACCCGATCTCCTGATCAGAACGGCTGGCGAAAGACGCCTCTCGGATTTCATGCTCTGGGAGCTGGCGTACACGGAGTTGTACTTCGAGACGGCGACGTGGCCCGAATTCGGCCGCAGTCACCTCGAACACGCGCTGGCGGATTTCCGCCGCCGGGAGCGCCGCTTCGGCGCCGCCGGCCCGAAAGAACAAACCGTTCCCGCAAGCGCGGTGGCCGAGGCGGTCGGAGCGGTCGGGTAAGACCACGACTTCGGGGGAACTCTCCGGATCCCCCGAGCGTTTGGGGACGGTATGAGCTTCCGAATGGCCCGCTGGACTCCGACACCTGAGCCCCTCGCCTCTGGTACCTCTTCGCCAAGCGAAGTCATGACGCTCTCCGAGTCCCAGGCAGCCGACGACGATTTCGAAACTCTGCTGGACGGCATCCTCGAACCGGCCTACCGAACCGCTTATCACCTGACGCGGGACCAGGCGGATGCGGAGGAATTGGTGCAGGAAGCCGCCCTGCTCGCGTTCAAGGGATTTGCGCGGTTCGAACGGGGCACGAACTTCAAGGCATGGTTCCTGACGATTCTGCGGAACCGATTCGTGTCCCTCTACCGGAAGAAGCAGCGACAAGTTCCGACGGTCGACCTCGAAGATGCCGGCGACCTCTACATGTTCGCCAAGAGTCGGCAGGCCGGCCTGTCAAACGTCACGAGCGATCCGGCCACATATCTGATGGAGCGACTGGATTCCGAACAGGTCGCCACCGCGTTGAGCGAGCTGCCGATGGAGTTCCGAGAGGCCGCGATACTCTATTTCACGCAGGATCTGTCGTACCAGGAAATCGCGGGCATCCTCGACGTGCCTGTGGGCACCGTGCGATCCCGATTGCACCGAGGCAGACGGCTGCTGCAACGAAAGCTGTGGCTGCTGGCCGAAGAGTACGGCATCGTCCCGGCGAAGCGAGTCACGGAGGAGGGCCCGTGAGCGAAATGGACCGCTCGACGTGTGAAGAGACCGTTCGCCGGTTAAACGATTTCCTGGATCGTGAGTTGCGGGAAAGTGAAATGGCGATCGTACGAGAGCACATCAACGCCTGCGAGGTGTGCACCAACGGTTTCGAGTTCACTGGCTCCGTCCTGCAAGCCATCAAGGCCAAACTGCACGACGCATCACTTCCCGAGGGTCTCAAGGCCCGCGTCTTCGCGCGGCTGCGCGCCATGGAGGCGGGCAACGCTGGCTAGTTGCGGCCTTTCAGTTGGCCGATTTGTCGGCGCTCTTTTTTCGTCGGTTTGCCCTCGGTACGGGTACGCGTGGAGGCAGCCAACTTGTATTGCTCCGCCAGGCGAGCGCGGGCCTCCCGACTCTCCTCCGCTTCCTCATAGAGCAGCGCCGCATCTTTGGCGGAACCTCGCCGACCAGAGGGTGCCAGCACCGTGAGACGGTATTCGTACGGCTCCTTTCGAATCCGGAGCCGGTCGCCGGCACGGAGCACTTTGGCCCGCTTCACCCGTTCGCCGTTGACCTGAACCTTACCACCAACAACGGCGTCTGCCGCAAGTCGGCGTGTCTTGTAGAAGCGGGCCGCCCATAGCCACTTATCGAGCCGCACCGGCTCCGGCGTGTCATGTTCGCTGTTCTGTGCCACCTTCAACTTCCGATTCGCCCCACGACCCTGCTCTCGAAGCAGCACGCGGATGCCTGATAGTTTGATAGCTGAAAACCTATCCGTGCGCATCGTGAGTGCAACCGTGGGCCCTTACCAAGCCGGCGGCATTCCCACAAACTTGTTCCTCGACTTGAAACTCAGGAGATCACATGCGCCGGGCTACCACGTCATTATTACGTCATTCAATGGTGCTGACGGTGCTGAGCCTCTTGGCACCGAGGGTCGCAGCGCAGCAGGGTGAGGTGTACGACATCGTGCTCGTCGGCGGGCGCGTCATGGACCCTGAGACGGGGCTCGACGCCGTCCGCAACGTCGGGATTAACGGCGCCACCATCGTGGCCATTACGGCTCAACCCCTCTCCGGCCACACCGTCATCGACGTCGGTGGTTTGGTAGTGGGCCCCGGGTTCGTCGACCTGCATGCACACGGGCAAGACTCCGTCAGCAGCCGGTTTCAGGCGGGGGACGGTGTCACAACGGCGCTCGAACTCGAAGGGGGCACTGGCAACGTTTCGCGCTGGTATGGCGAGCGTGAAGGTCGCGCGATCATCAACTTCGGCGCAACCGTCGGCCACCCCAGACGTGCCGTTCTCAGAGATACGATCCCTGAGGGCCCCGCGGCCGTATACCGCGCCGCCACCGCTGACGAAATGAACCAGATGTCGGACCGGCTTCGCCACGGCCTCGACGACGGCGCATTGGGGATTGGGTACGGGATTCAGTACGTGCCGGGCGCACGGCGCGAAGAAATCATTCAAATGTTCAGCGTTGCGGCCGAGTACGACGTGACGAATTTCGTCCACGTGCGCTCCGCAGGCATGATCGAACCAGGCAGCAGCGCCGAAGCGATTCAGGAGATGATTGCTGACGCCGCCATCACTGGTGCGTCGGTCCACATCGTGCACATCGGAAGCAGCGGTCTTGGCCAGGTGCCGATGCTACTCGACATGATCGAAGGCGCGCAGAGGCGTGGCCTCGATGTCACCACCGAGATCTATCCCTACACCGCGGCGTCCACCGGAATCCGAGCGGCGATATTCGATCCCGGTTGGCGCGAGCGCTTCGACGCCGACTACGGAGACATCGAATGGGTAGCCACCGGCGAGCGCCTAACCGAAGAGACGTTCCATCAGTACCGCGATACCGGCGGCACGATCATAGCACATGTCATCCCACAGGTGGCCGTCGACTTCGCGGTAGCACACCCGCTAGTGATGATTGCCAGCGACGGCGTGCCCTACGTCAACGGACGCGCCCACCCACGCGGTGCCGGTACGTTTGCGCGCGTATTGGGCCGCTACGTTCGCGAGCAGCACGCCATTCCTCTGA
This sequence comes from Gemmatimonadota bacterium, assembly GCA_022562295.1. GTDB lineage: Bacteria > Gemmatimonadota > Gemmatimonadetes > Gemmatimonadales > GWC2-71-9 > B3T1B10. The sequence continues at coordinate 10,694 of JADFPO010000015.1, read as the reverse complement.
TGGAGGCGCTTCGCAAGATGTCGCTGATGCCGGCGCGCCGCCTCGAGGCCGCGGTTCCTCAGATGCGCACAAAGGGTCGCATACAAGTTGGGGCCGATGCCGATATCACGGTGTTCGACCCCGCCCGTGTCATCGATCGGGCGACATTCGCCGAGCCAGCGCAGTTTTCGGCCGGCATCGTGCACGTCCTGGTGAACGGGACGCTGGTCGTGACCGACGAGAAGGTAATAGACGGCGTGTTTCCCGGCGTGGGAGTACGCAGGCCCGTTACGCCCATTCCGTAGCAACAACACAGCAACTCGAGGAACACTGATGAAGTTCAATCGATCGATGTTTAGCGTGGCTGTTTTCTCGACGCTTATGGCAGCGACCCTTCGCGCCCAGACATTCACCACCGACGATCCGGTCGTGCGGCGTATCTGGAACCAGGGGATGGACAGCTCGCACGCGTACCGTCTCGCGCAAACATTGTTGGATTCGGTAGGACCACGACTCACCGGTACTCCGCGGATCGAAGCCGGCAACGAGTGGCTGGTCAGCATGTATGCGAGCTGGGGCGTCCAGGCGGAGAACCAGCAGTATGGGACGTGGATGCGGTGGCGGCGCGGGCGCACCCACATCGATCTGGTAGCGCCGCGGGTGCGCACGCTCGAGGGAACCAACCTCGCGTGGAGCCCGGGCACCAACGGCAAGACGGTGCGAGGCGATGTCATGATCCTACCCGACGTTCCGAGCCCCGACGCGTTCGAGGCGTGGCTCCCGGAAGTTCATGGCAAGTTCGTCGCCATCTCCTTCCCCCAACCCACATGCCGTCCCGACGCGGACTGGGAGCAATGGGCGACTCAGGCGTCCATCGAGTCGATGCAAGCCGCGCGTGAGGCCGCCAACGAAAGCTGGAACGCGCGCGCCGGTCGTGCTGGGTTCGACATCAGCACGAGGCGCGCGGCCGCCGGGTTGGCCCGCCGTCTCGAGGAAGCCGGTGCCGTTGGCATTCTCACGTCGCGCTGGGCCAACGGCTGGGGGGTGCAGAAAATCTTCGACGCCCGTACCGAGCAGGTTCCGACCCTCGACCTCAGCTGCGAGGACTACGGCCTCGTATTCCGACTTGCGGAGAACGGACAAAGCCCGGTTTTGGAAGTCATGTCGGACGCGGAGTTCCTCGGCGAGGGACCCGTGTTCAACACAATCGCAACGATCCCCGGTAATGAGCTGCCGGACGAGTACGTGATGCTGTCGGCGCACTTCGACTCGTGGGATGCGGGTTCCGGCGCCACCGATAACGGTACGGGTACCATCACCATGCTGGAAGCCATGCGCATCCTGAGCATCGTCTATCCCAACCCCAAGCGCACGATCTTGGTTGGTCACTGGGCCGGCGAGGAACAGGGTCTCAACGGCTCGCGCGCGTTTGCGGCGGACAACCCGCAAATAGTTGAAGGCCTGCAGGCACTGTTCAATCAGGACAACGGCACGGGTCGCGTGGTCCGCATTTCGAGCCAGGGGCTCACCGATGCGTCGGGGCATTTCGCGCGCTGGCTATCGCGGATTCCGACGGACATCACGCGGCACATCACATTCCAGTTCCCCGGAACGCCGTCGGGCGGCGGAACCGACAACGCCTCTTTCGTCTGTTACGGTGCTCCGGCGTTCAGCCTCGGCGCGCTGAGCTGGAATTACGGCACGTACACGTGGCACACCAACCGCGACACGTTCGACAAGATCGCGTTCGACGACCTAAAGAACAACGCGACGCTGACCGCCATGCTCGTGTACCTGGCGTCAGAAGATCCGGAAAGAGTGTCGCGCCAGCGTCGGAGCGTCATGCCCATCCGCGACGGGGAGCGGATGACGTGGCCGGAGTGCCAGCCGTCGCGGAGGGATTGGTCGCAAAGACGGTGAGTGGTGAGTAGTGGGTCGTAAGTCGTGATGGTGATGCGCCAATGCTCAGAGCTAGAGTCCCTCAGCTTGACATATTTATGCTAATATCTGACATTTTGACATATGAGAACGACGGTTCGGCTGGAAGACGACATCCTGCGGCGCGCGAAGGAGCGCGCGGTGGCCTCGGGCACCACCCTGACCGGAGTCATACGCGAGGCGCTCCAAGCCTATCTCGCCCGCCCAGTTGACGCCGCCGACCCTTGCCCGGTAGCACTCCCGGTTTCCGGAAGCGGCGGAACCCTCCCCGGAATTGACCTCGACGATACGGCATCGTTGTACGACGTGATGGACGGCCGCACGTGATCTTGTGCGACGTGAACGTGTTGCTGTATGCGTTGCGAAGCGACAGCGACCGACACGACGAATACAGATCTTGGCTGATCGAGCGTTTGGACGGGCCGGAGAATATCGGCGTGTCGGAGTTGGTTTTGAGCGGCGTCGTGCGCATCGCGACGCACCCGAGGGTCTACCGGAAACCCAGCGCGCCGAGCGAAGCGTTCGCGTTTGCCGACGCCATTCGGTCGAGACCCAACGCCGTCATGGTTGCACCGGGTCAACGCCACTGGGACGTTTTTCGAGATCTCTGCGACGGGAGCGGTGCGAAGGGTAATCTCATTCCCGACGCCTACTTTGCGGCACTCGCGATCGAGTGGGGCTGCGAGTGGGTGACGACCGACCGGGACTACGCACGATTCCCGGGGCTCAAGTGGCGGCATCCATTGGAGTAGTGTGCTTAGTCCAGGTTTTGACAAATACGACGACGTATGAGCAAGCAGCAGCGGTCCTTTTGACGGGATGACAGGATAAACAAGACAGGAGAAACCTGAACAACGTCATCGTCATAGCAAGAATGCACGTGACAATTATCCCGTCCATCCTGTCAAAAAATGCGTCGCCGAACATATGAAATGGAGTACTTAGTCGAGGGAGATAAAGTGAATTTGGTTCCAAATGCTGTAAATTCATCTCATGGCACGTCGCGTTAGGGAGCCGATACAGGTCTATCTGACAGCCGCCGAGCGAACCGAGCTGGATCGGGCGGCACGGGATTTGGGAATCTCCCGGTCGGAAGCGCTCAGAATGGGGCTCGAGTTGTTCGAGCTCTAGTCCAACCAGCCCACCTGCAGCACGCTCAGTTGCTCTTCTCGTCGCGGAGGTCCCGCCCTGAAGGGCGCGCTCGGCTGCGAACGGTGGAGAACCTCAAGGACGCCTGTCGGCTAGCAGCTCAGATTTCTTGGCTCGTGGCTCACTGCCCAATCACCGATAATTGCCGAACTTCAGCTCGATGCCCCAGTCCCCGTCCCTGAGAAACCCCATCACTTCCTGGAGCTGATCCTTCGACGGGCTCGACACGCGGAGCTGGTCGCCCTGGATGGCCACCTGCACCTTCTTGAGCTTCTGGGCCTTCACCGCCTTGACGATTTCCCGAGCTGTGTCGCCCGAAATCGACTGGATGAGACCGATCTCTTTTCGGATGCGGCTCCCACCCGCCTCCTCGTCATCGCCGATCTTCAAGTTCTTCAACGGCACTTTCCGTCTGATCAGCTTCGCCTGCAGAATATCGAAGAAGGCCTTCATGCGATACTCGTCGTCGGCCTCGAGCTTGAGCAACGCGTTAGCCCGATCGAAGTCGAGCGTGCATTTGCTCCCCTTGAAGTCGTAACGCTGTATGACCTCCTTCATGGTCTGATTGACCGCATTGTCGACTTCCTGCAGGTCGGCACCGGTGGTTACGTCGAAAGAGTAGCTCGCCATAAATAGTTCGGGTCTCAGGTTAGAGGTTGCAGGGTTTCCATGCCGTCACAGAACGGCCATTGTAGTCTGAAGATTCGGAGGGGTTCGACATGGTCGCAGATTTTTCCCGAGACCTGACACCTATCCCCCATCCCCTTCCTACCCCTCCGTCTTCCAAAACGCTATACCGCCCGCCTGCTTGCCGACGTCCACCGTAGCTACCTGACGCAGTGTCTGCAAGTCGATGACGTCCACAGCTCCCGGCTCTCCACCGATCCCCTCGACCGACACGAACGCGTACCGGCTGTCGGGCGTCACCACCACACCGTGCGTGACCTTGCGGGAACTCGGAATAAATGCGATGCGCTCGGCTGTCGCGCGATTCCACACCGTCACCGCGCCACTCCCCTTCTGCGTCACGACCAGGCGTTCGTCATCGGGCGTCACGGCGATGTTATACGGCGCCGTGGGCGCGGGCCATCGTCTCGCAATCGACCAGTCGTCGAGGCGCACCTCGAGTAGCTCGTCGCTGCGGTTGCACGCTACGTAGACGTAGTCACCGCTCGCCGCCGGCATGGCCCACGTGGGAGAACAGACGCTCCCCAACCCACCGTTTCCCGCCGGCGTCTGAGGCGATAGGTCCAAACGTCGCGCGATGTCCAGCGTCGCGACATCCAGCTCGATCAGCTCGTCGTCCATCATGCAGGTCGAGTAGTGCTTCGTCCCATCGGGACTGAAGCGGGAACCGTGCGGCATGACGCACGTCTCCAACCGCTCGATCTCGATCATCGTCTCGAGATCGACGATCGAAATCGTGCTCGGCTCCAGGTCTCCGTGAAAGTTGGAGTTCACCGCGAACGCCAAGCCGCCCACCGGTGGCACAGCAACGGTAGAAGGGAACAACCCCAGATCCATCCGCGACACGACCGTGTCGCTCCCCGTCGCGTACATCCAAAGAGATCCGAACGGGAACCCGTGACCCAATGTGAGGTACCAGCGGGATCCGTCCGGATCGACGAAGATGCCGTGAGGCGCTTCGATCTCGGCGGGAAACACGCCCACCGCGATCACCTTCTCGATTGTCAGTCCCTCCCCCGGCGTGAACCGGAGGAGGGTAACCTCGTCCTCCGACTCAGACGCGACGTACAGTAGGTAGCTCAGCTGCAGCACCGGCGCTCTGCTTGCCGTGACGGCAACGGTGCCAACGCACAACGACGCGATAACCGACAGCCGTCCGAGCATCACGGTGTCAGCACGCGCCGCGGCTGTAGCTTGACGGCCCACAAGCCGCTGTTGTGCTCGGCGAAGAACAAATTGCCTTTGTAGGGTTGCGGACCCCAGGTGAACGGCGCATTCGGCACGTAGCCTTCGGGATCGTAGGCCAAGTAACGAGCGATCTCTCGATTCTGGTACATCAGATTGCCCTTCAACTCGCCCGAGATGTCCACGACGCGCATGCCGCCGTTGTAATACGCCGCGTACAGCTTGTCGTCTTCGATCCAGAGATTGTGCGAGCCGGCCTCCGGAACTTCGTACCGGGCGACTTCCTCCGGGTTCATCGGATCGGTGAAATCCACGATGTGGATGTACCCGCCCATGAGCGGGGGCACGTTGCCCTCCTGCCCGTCGAACCCGGGGCGTCCGCGCTCGTCGCCCATGAACACGTAGAACTTTCCAGTCGGACTCTCGTACGGGAACGCCGCGTGCGTCGCCCCGCCAAAGTCGGCGTAGCTCGTGATCTTGATCGGATTCGACGGACTCCCACCCATGATGCCGTTGCCGACATCGATCAACACGACCCCGTCGCCCCAATTCGACGTGTAGGCGATGCCGTCCACGACCCACACGTCGTGAATCGCGTGTCCGGGCGTGTCCAGCTCAAACCGGCCCACGCGGTGGGGATTGGTGGGATCCTCGATGTTGATCACGTCGAACCGCCGGCCGTTGTTGACGGCATACACGTGGTTGTCATAGATGAAAACGTTGTGCACTCCGCCGGTCAGCTCGTCGTCGAACGTCGAGTGAATCTGCACGTCCCGCGGATTCGTGACGTCGAGTATCACGATCCCGTTCCGTCGGTTGGACGCTCCCTCGCGGGAAATCACCGCCACGCGTCCGTCCTCCGATATCTTCACGTCGTTTACCGTTCGCGCATCCACCACCACACTGTCTATCAACTCCGGACTCGACGGATCCGTGACGTCCCAGAAATAGGCCACGCCGTTCGCGCCCCAGGTTCCGGTGACGGCGTAGTCCCTGCCGTCTACGCCCTCCCAAATCCACAGGTCCGACGTCGGCACATCGCGCACGGGACCCTGGCCGATGAACTGTACTTCCTGAGTAACGAGGCGGTTCGCGATCTGCACCGTGTAACGTGCAACGTGCCCAGGCGCGATCGCCAGAATCGTGTAGTCCCCCGCCTTCTGCGCCACGAAGCGACCCTGCTGGTCGATCTCCGCCGGCGGGAACTGCGCTACCACCGTGTCTTCCGGGTGGGCAATCAATGAAAACGAAACCGGCGCGTCGCTCACGCGCTGTCCACCCGCGTCGAGGGCGATCGCGGTAGCATGCAGCACGTCCCCCGTGCGCGCCGAGTCCTGACTCATGGACAACGTGAGAGTGCGGATGGGATTGGGAATCACGGTGTATCGATGCGACTGGCGTACGCCCTCGGCGGTGGCGGTCAAAATGGCGATACCCGCCCGATGGGCGGTGAGCTCCCCGTACCGATCGACCGAGGCTATCCCTGGATCGTCCGTCGACCAGGTGACGGGCACGTCGCGTCGCAGAAAATCGGTCTCGTCGTACACGGTGGCTTCGTGCCGCACGGAGGCGCCCACGAAAAAGCGCTCGGATGTCGGCGTGATCACCACGTTGCGAACGGGCGGAAAGTCGACCGAGAAGGCGATGCTGTCGCGAACGTTGCGTGCCGTATTGACCCGCACGTACGCCACGTACTCTCCTCCCCGAGTCGGCTGTAACAACCCGTCCCGTGAGATGGGAAATTCCCTGCGGGAGCTGGAGAAGAAGCGGACGGCCACGTCGAGGACGTTGCCGTTGGCATCGAACACACGGGCCGTGAGTTGAACCCGGTCGCCGACCGCGATCGTGGGTGTGGGACTCGTCAGCTCGACGCGCGCCGTCGTCTGCGCGGCCAGCGAAGAGGTGAAAGCTGCCAGCAGACCTAATGCCAACCAAGATGTGCGTAACCGCATGATGGAAACCTCAACTAAGGGAATTGCCGCCTAGGTCTTGCAAGATACGAAGGCGGACTGGCCGCTCGCCACCGTTGCGCGCGGGTTGCACCGAGGGGCCCCACCCGAAAGCTTCCAGGGTTACCGAATCGAGGACCGATCGCCCCCCCCAGGAGGATTGCAGCATGCAACGTATCAACCGCCTGTGCCCGCCCATTCTGCTGGCATTGTCTTGCTCCTCACCATTATGGGGGCAGGGGCCGGCCGGCACCGACATTTACGTAGCCGAGCTGGCGGAGCGCGACGGCCGGGTGTCGGTGGGACCGCTGACCAATGCGACCGACCGCGACGGCTACGACAACCAACCGCACTTCGTACCATCCGGGACCTCCATTCTCTACACCTCCGGCCGGCCGGACGGTCAAATGGACATTCACCGGTACGATATCCTCTCGAAGCGGAGCCAATCTGTCACGGAAACCGCTGAAAGTGAGTACTCGCCCACTCCCATGCCAGGTGGGGAAACATTCTCGGTGATCCGGGTGGAGGCGGATTCCTCGCAACGGCTGTGGTCGTTCCGGATGGATGGCACCAACCCGCAGCTGGTCCTCGAAGAGATCATGCCGGTCGGTTATCACGCATGGGCCGACAGTACTACCGTCGCACTGTTCGTGCTCGGATCGCCGGCCACATTGCAGCTGGCGAGCACTCGCACAGGCCAAGGACGCGTCATCGAACGCAACATCGGACGCTCCATCCACAAAATCCCGTCCGAGGGCGCGATCAGCTTCGTTCACAAGGTATCGGAAAACGAGTGGTGGATTCGCCGGCTCGACCTTCGCACGGAACGGATTACCCCCTTAGTCCGGACACTCCCCGGTTCCGAGGACTACGCCTGGACTCCTCATGGCACGATCATCATGGGGCAAAACTCTATCCTTTATCAGTGGACGCCGGGCACTGGCGGCTGGCTGGAGATAGCCGATTTAGGTGCCCAGGGCATCCAATCGATAACGCGGATCGCGGTGAGCCCGGCGGGGGATCGGATCGCGATTGTAGGGAGCAGGGGATAGGGGATAGGTATTAGGGGATAGAGACCCAGGGCACGGGTCTGAGTCTTGGCTCGCAACTCACCTTTTTCTATCCCCCATCCCCTATCCCCTATCCCCTATCCCCTGGTTGGGCGGTCGGGGGGAGCGGGGGATCCTTGACAGATCAATCCTACACTTGTAGTATTACATCTGTCGTTCTCCCGGAGGATTCACGTGACGGCCGAGCAACACACCTACCAGGATTTAACCGAGCTGCAGCTCGCTCTCATGGAAGTGCTTTGGGAGAAGGGCGAGGCCACGGTCGCGGAAGTACATGAGGCGCTGCTGGAGGGACGCGGCCTGGCGATGACCACGGTTGCGACCCTGCTATCGCGGCTGGAAAAGCGCGGCATCGTCGTTCACCGCAGTGAGGGCCGCCAGTACGTCTATGAGCCGCTGGTGTCACGCGACGTGGTGTGCGACTCGATGGTGTCGGCCCTGACGGATCGACTCTTCAGCGGCGACGTCACGGCGCTAATGAGCCACTTGCTCACTGCATCGGCAATCAGCCCGGGCGACCTGGCACGAGTGAGACGGATGATCGAGCAATCGACGGAGACCCGACATGGCTGACGCACCCTTCTTTCCAGCGGCGGCCTCGTGGCTGCTGACGTACGGCATCCACAGCACGATCCTGTTAGCCGGCGCGTGGTTGCTTACCGGACGGTGGGCCGTGCGGTCCATCGTGGCTCACGACGCGATTTGGAAGGTGGCCCTGGTGGGCGGTGTGTTCACGGCGTCGTTCCAGGTCGCGGTCGGACACGAGCCTTATTCGGGTCGCTTCGATATCGGCGGCGCCGTGACCACCGCGCCGGTCGCCGCTCCACCATCGATGGGACAACAGGAGCCCGTACGACTCCCCGCCGAAGACGGCGACCATCGGATGACGGCAGAAGCGGTGGTCGCCATGAGCCCCGTAGCTGGGCCAGCGATGGATCAGACTGCTGTTAGTGAGCGCGCCCTGACGGGACCTCGCGGACCGACATCGATCGATCGGGTACTGGCGTTGCTGTCAAACATCGGATGGCTTGGCGGCCTGTTATCGCTTTGGGGGATCGGCGCGTTGATCGGCCTGGCCCGCTTCGGCGTGGCACGGATGAGAGTCGCACGCCTGCTCGGTGATCGCCGTGAGGTTCAAGACCCGGATCTCCTCAACATGCTCCACACGTTGCGTCAGGTGGCCGGACTGCGTCGCGAGATCCGGCTGACATGGTCGGCTACTCTCACGACGCCGGTGGCGTTCCGCTCGGAGATCTGTCTGCCGAAGCAGGTGCTCACCGAGCTGAGCCGGGAGCATCATCGAGGGATCCTCGCCCACGAGGTGGCACACCTCGCGAGACGAGATCCGACGTGGATCGGCGTTGGGATGCTAGTGCAGCGGATTCTGTTCTTTCAACCGCTCAACGCGCTGGCGCGGCGTCGCATGGCGGAGACCGCCGAATATCTATGCGACGACTGGGCCGTCACATATATCGGAACCAAACTCACGTTCGCGGAAAGTCTGGCCGCAGTGGCCACCTGGATTTCGAAAGCCCAGGGGCCCGCGCTGTTGTCCACCATGGCCGAAGACGGCTCCCAACTGGTTCGCCGCGTGGAGCGCATTCTCGACGCGCACAACTCGCCCACCGCGTGGACGCATAATCGTCTTCGCATGCCGACCGCCGCTTTGGCGTTGCTTGCGGTGGGTGGCGCGGCCCCCGGCGTGTGGTACGATCTCTCCGATCCGGACCCGCCGCCGCTGGTGGAGGCAACTCCGATCGTCGCCGTGCCGATCGTAGCCACGGCAACCCCGGAGCAAGGGGACGACCAGGAAACACCGGAGTTAGGACAACAGCCCACTCCGAAACTGGGGAACGAAATGCCGTCCATGGTGGAAGAGCCTGCCCCCACCCCTCAATCGTTGACCGAAGAAACACCTGTGCCCTCAGCGCCAAGCCAACCGTTGCTCCGCGCGACGAAAGCCGCCATTAAATATCTGCATAAAGTCATGATTATCAAAGATGAAATTTACGTCGCGCATTTGCTGACCAGCGAGGAAAAACTAGCGCGTGACAAAAAACGCTACAACGTTGATGAGTCCAACGGCGATAAAATAAAATACGTCCATCTCAACCGTCCACACATTACTTTCATGGGCTTCGATTTTGAGCGCGACATTAGCCCTAGACAGTGGCAGCTAAATTTGATGAAACGGATGAAGTTTCTTAGACGTTGGCTTCCGAAGTGGCACACAAAGGAAAAAGCATTCCGCGATTGGTACATTGCTGAAGTCATCGACACCTTTGCCCCGACGAACGCGAAAAGCTATGAGAACCACGTTCGTGCGCTAGAAACTCCCGAAGAAGTACGCGGCTATCGAGAGGTTCGCTATCCGAAAATGGCGGAGGCGCGGAAAGAGGTCGAGGCGTTGTTGGGAAAGTAATGAGGTAGGATACAAGGTTCAAAATGCAGGATGCACGCCTGAATTTCTGATTACGTTTCATGCGCATGCAAATCACGGGAAAAACCAAAATTGTTGGGGTTATCGGCGATCCGGTTGAACCCAGTCGTTCGCCGCAGATGCACAATGCGGCTTTTGCGGAATTAGGGCTTGACTACGTTTACGTGCCTTTCCATATTCGGCCCGATGAATTGCACGCAGCGATTGAAGGATTTAAAGCAATCAACGTCGTGGGGATTAATATCACGATCCCTCACAAACAGGCGGTAATCCCATTTGTTGATGAAATCTCGC
>JADFPO010000083.1 GCA_022562295.1 Gemmatimonadota bacterium | reverse complement strand
AACGTCTCCTGCCGTGCCAGGAGGCGTTCGGTGAAATCGAGGCGTTCTTCCAATTCCGTGACGCGCTGGTTGAGGTCGGTCTCCAACCGTTCGTAGGCATCTGCCAATGCATCCAGGCGTCCGGCGGCGAGACTGATTTCCTCGGCGTCTCCGGGCGTGAGACAGGACGCCGTGGAGCCGGCGAACCGGCGCGCAAGAGCCCCGCACAACACGAAGAGGCAAAACAGTGCTAGCATCGTGACAACGTTCATGTGGCTTGTCCTTTCTCGTCTTCGGTTCCGAGCACTTCACGGGCCTTTCGTCGCAGCTCGTCCTTGGCGGTCTCAACCCCGCTCAGCGCGGCTTCCATTTCGGAGAGCTCCTGTTCCCGCACGCGGAGTCCTTCACGGATGAAGAGCGCCGCGGCCTCAGAGCGCGTCTTGACCGCCCCGGTCGCGACCCACGAATCCAGCTTGTCGCTCGTGCCGTCGTCCACGCGCACCATCACCACCCGGCCACGGGGTTTGTGGCCGAGGTCGTCGAGGCTCTCACGCAACCCAGCCGGCATACAGACGACCTTCAGGCATTCAGGTGTCAGGTCGTTACAGCTCACCGTCTCGAGGGCGATGCCCCAGCGATCGAGCTCGTCCTTGATCCGGTCGAAGAATCCAGCCGTTTCCTTTTCGGCCACGTAACCTCCCTAAGTCATTGAAAGTAAACGTGATAGCAAGGCGCAACACACGTGTGTAATACCATTACGTTCGCTGGCGACGGAAAGTTTCATGTCGGGGGGACATTAGATACCTACGCTTCATTCAGGACGTGAGCAGGCAGCGGTGGGGGTTGCATTTTACTCAACACGCTGAGCAAAATTACTCAATATCATGAGTAAACCGACCTACACACCGCCGCTCACGTCCTCGACGGTTCGTTTGTTGCGTTTGAAGGTGAGCTGCTTGACATTGAAGTTGATGAGAAACCAACAAACGTTGACTCCAGCGACCAGGTCCGAGTGTACGATGCACCTCGATCGCAGCCCCGATGATTTCGTTAGTAAGCTCATTCACCCCGTTCATCTCCGCGCCCTCGGCGGTCTCAGCGGTGAGTAGACCCTAATGTAGCGACCCGCACCGACCCAATCGTCGCGGAGCCCTGCCTCGCGAAGCCGGGCGACACCCCGTACTTTCGGGGCAACTTCACACGGCAGGCACCAGTGATCCGCATCCTCATCGCCGCTGGCTCGATCTCGCTCCTGTCGGCCATCCCGACCGCCGCGCAGAACACCCCATTCTCGGATCTCGACGTCTTTCAGGTCGAGTACCGATTACCCGGGGAACGACTACGACGACCTGATGTCCGTCGTGGACGCGATGATCGAGCGGGGTTACGTGGACGAGGAACGCCTGTACGTCACCGGTGGGAGCGCCGGCGGGATCATGACGGCGTGGATCGTGGGGAACACCAATCGGTTCCGCGCCGCCGTGGTCACGAAACCCGTCGTGAACTGGATCAGCAAGACGCTGGTGGCGGACAACTACGACGGATACATGCACTACCGGTATCCCGGCACGCCATGGGAGAACCCCATGGGCTACTGGAAGTTCTCGCCGCTGTCCGTGGTGCAAAACGTGGAGACGCCGACGATGGTGATGGTGGGGACGGCGGACCTTCGCACACCGCTGTCAGAAGCCAAACAGCTCTACCACGCGCTCAAGCTTCGGCGCATCCCCACCGCATTGGTAACGATTCCCGGCGCGTACCACAACATCTCGAACCGGCCCAGCCGGCTCATCGCCAAGGTGCGGTACGCAATTGCGTGGTTCGAGCGGTACGCGGGGCGCGAGACGTTGGATTGGTGATTCTTGGGGAGAGGGGAGAGGGGAGAGGGCCTCCTCCCCTCCCCCCCCCAGGTTCCGGATCATTGATCAGTTTTGGCTCAATAATTCACACAGGCGGTTTGTTGGCCTCGCACCCACGCCGCGAGCATCTGCCACTCCGGGTCGTCCTGTGACAACCAGCGTCTCCCGCCGCTGTGGAAGTGATCGCCGCCGGCCTCCGGGGCGAGAGGGTGAGTCAGAAACCGACTTCGCAGTGGATAGCCGGGCTCCACGTATCGCCTGAGCACCTCGAAGTTTCGGCGGGACTCTTCGAGGTTCCAGAACGCTCGTCCCTCGGACAGCGTCCTCGCGAAGCCGCGGCTGCCTCCACCATGGCAGTGGATGCACTCCATCCGGCCTTCGCGCTTATCAAGGAATATCTGCTGCACGCACGTTCGGAAGAACTCGAAGTCGAGCGGTGGTGGGGTGGCCTCGGCCGCGGTCAGGTCCGGCGACGTTCCCGCCGCGCGCACCCACTCGGCCATGATCTGCCACTCCGGATCCGCCTGAGACTCGAAGAACTTTCCACCCACGTGGAATGGAGCACCTCCCGCCTGCACGGCAAGCGCCTTGCGCAACAGCCGGCTTCTCTCGGGCTGGCCGGGAACGACCAAACGCGAAACGACCTCGAAGTTCATCCGGGACTGCTCTTCCGACCAAAACACTCGGCCGTTCTCGCCCTCTTGCAGCGGTTGCAGCTTGAGCGGCGTGCCGCTGTGTACGTGGCACGTGGCGCACGGAGACATTCCGGGGCCGTGCCCGCCGCGGGGCGCTATGAAAATCGGTTCGACTCGGGCTCGGTACTGTTCGAAACTCAGACCTTGCTGGCCCGAGGACGAAACGGGGGCGAGCGCGAACATGGACGCCGCAACCGCGACCGGAGCTACCAAGCGCCGCGGAGTCATCGGATCACTGCCGTATGGTTTCGCTTCGGCACCTGTCCCACCGTGATTCGTGCTATCTCCTTCATGGCCCGCGTGTCGATGACCGACACGTTGTTCGAGCCGGCGTTGGCACTGTACAAGTAACGGCTGTCGGGCGTCATCGTGAGCCAGTCGGGGTGATGGCCGACGGGTACGCCGCCGAGGTATTCGAGGTCGGGCAGGGACCACGCGTACACGTGGTCGTTTGGTTTGCTGGTGGACCAGAGCTGCGTCCCGTCGGGGGAGACCGCGAGCCCGTGGCCGGGAGAGCCTTGGAGTCCGTCGTTGTCTTGTTGCGTGAGCGGCAGCTCGGGCATCGCAACTTTTTGCACGACCACGCGTTTCTCGAAGTCCACCACGTAAAATCCGTGGTAGTTGGAGATCTGCACGAAGATCCGCTTGGTCGACCCGTCGGGGTTTTGCTCGAACGCCATCGGCCGCACGCCGCCATCGAAGTGCAGCGACCACACCGGGCGATCCGTGTCGGTGTCGATCACGGTCAGTGTCCGCGCGCCGATCATGCCGGCGACCACGTACTTCCCATCGGGTGTGACATACACGTTGTGCACACCGCCGAGCGTTGGGATTCTCCTTATGCGCCGTTGTTTACGCGTGTCGATGACATCGACGAACGCGTCACTCCCCGTGATGGCGACGTACACTTTCCGACCGTCGGGAGTGATCGAGATGTTGTTTGGACGACCCGTGAGCGGGATCTGGGCCGACACCCTGAGGGTCGCGGTAGGGACGACGTCGAGCGTGTGATCCACCTCGTTGCTGAAGTACAACGTGCTGCCGTCGGGATGAGACGTGACCCCGTGCGGGATGGGAATCCCCAGAATCACGTCCACGACCTCGTTCGTGGTCGGGTCGATGATGTGGACGTTGTCTCCCGCGGCATTCGTCTGGATGATGCGGATTTTGCCGGACTGGGCGCTCAACGGAACCGCGAGGAAGGCAATTCCCAGCGAGAAGAAAAGAACTCCCGAAACGCGAGGCTTTATCATGGTGACCTCCTGTACCAACGGCGGCTTGAGCCGTCGTAACAAAACACGCTCCGCACTCACTCCCTCCCCGACATCCCCTTGCGCGGAATCCTTGTGTCACTCATGGCCGCGTGGTACACGAACGAAGCCATGATGACGGCGTTCTTCATGAGATCCTCGATGGGCAGCGTGTCGAAGAAGTCCAGATTGGTATGACCGCCGGTGCCACCCACTCGGGCCTGTAGAAACTGGAACGCCGGCAAACCCACATCGTCGAACGCCACGTGATCGGTGCTGCCGACGCCCAATACCGAAATCGTGGTCATCCCCATGTCTCTGAACGGCTCCATCCAGGCCTTGAATGTCTGCCGGACGTGTTCGTTCTCCTGCAACCAGATACCACGGTACTGCCCCGGGCCGTAATCCTGGTTGAAGTACACCGAGAACTTTTCGTAGTCAGGAGTGACACCCACAGCGGGGTCGCCAGGATCGCCGAAGTGTTTTCTCACATAGGCGCGGGAACCCCAGAGGCCCTGTTCCTCGCCCGACCAAAGTGCTATGCGGATGGTCCGCCGCGGCACGGCACCGACGGCCAGGAGGATGCGCGCGGCCTCCAGCATCACCGCCACGCCCGACGTGTTGTCGCTGGCGTTGGGGCTGGCGTGCCAGGTGTCGAAGTGGGCGCCAAGCATCACGATCTCGTCGGCGAGGTCGGTGCCGGGGATCTCGCCCAGCACGTTGCTCGCCTGTTCGACCGTGTCCCCGATTCGGTTTCTGATCTCGACTTCGATCGTAACGGGGATGTCGCGCGCCAAGATGCGGTACATGCGGTTGTAGTGCTCGGGCGTGACGGCGACGATGGGCAGTGATGCGAGGGTTGCCTCGCGTGACCAGCGGTCCACCTCGGCACCGGGACGGGCAAAGCCGCGTACCGCCCCGGGCCACCCGCTGCGGGACTCGAGGACGACCGCCGCTCCTTCCGCTATGTAAAACGCCAACCGCTGTTCGGCGTTCAACACGTCGGGATCGGCAGGCGGGCGCGGCCCCCGCGGTGGAGGCACGGCAGCCTCCTCGAGTTGCCGCATCTCTTCGTCCGTCCGACGACGAGCCCCCCTGGTGAACCGCGTCAGATCGATCGTGGGTGGTGGCGTGCCAAGCACGGCCATCCCGCGGAGCCGCCCCCGGTACTTGTCCAGATCCTGCTTCGTTCGGACGTCGGCGATGACGACCTGCAGTATCTGCTTACCCCCGGTGCCCGGCGTGTGGGCGATCGGGTATCCCACCATCGGTTGATAGTCCGGCTCGAGGAGGTGTAACGAGACGTACTCGTTGTCCCAGCTCACCCCGTAGTCCATGAACGGCTCGATGACGGTGTTGACCAGTCCGATCCGCTTCATCTCTTCGATGGCCCAGCGCTGCGCGCGCTCCATGTCGCGGGAGTTGGTGAGGCGAGCGCCCAGCACGTCGGTCATGTACGAGAGCGTGTTCGCGAGTTGGGAACGTTGGAGCCCCTCTTCGCGGATGCGTGCCACCATTTGCCAGTCGACCTGGTTATTCGCGGCGACGCCGGCCTCCGCCGGGTGTTGTGCGGCCAGATCCGTGGCGACAACCCAGGCGAGAGACAGCGACGCGATGACAGTAATCAGTGCGCGGAATAAGGTAGTCATGACGGATTAATCCAATTCGCGTTGCGTTGTCTACAGAGATTGGAGACTTCAGATAACGGTCATCATCCACGACGTGTGAGTCGCGGCTCGGCTGATGTCGCTAATAGCGACCACTCAGATCCGCGTCAATCCGTTTTCTTCCGTGCAATCGGTGGCCCAATCTGCAATCTGCAATCTGAAATCATCAATTCCCCGCCCTTGCCTTCAGTTCTTCCAAAAAGTTCTGGATGAGTATCAGCTTGGTCTCGTTGTCACCGCTCACCCTGCGGAGCATGAGGAAGCGGCGGTCGTCGGGGGCAACATCGTAACTGGGATGCAGCTCTGCGATGCTGTACCCTTGCGTTGCGAACAACAGCCTGGACGCTCCCACCGAAAATGGCGGCCCTGCCTCGACCTGCGCGGCCACCATCGCGCCCTGGCCCATGTAAAAGAGCTCCCGGCCGCTGTGCGACCACAAGGGGGCGACGCCACCCGACTCCGACACCGCCCACTTGCCGTCGCCCGTGTTCGGGAACGGGACGACGTACACTTCGTGTCGTCCCGTCTCGTTGGACGTGTACGCCAGCCAGCGGCCATCCGGGGAGATAGCGGGGCTCAACTCCTGGAACTCGGTGGCCACCAAATCCCGGGGTACCGAGTCCTGACCGGGGCGGATCGCCAGGATGTCCCCGTTTCCGGTCTGGTTGATGTTCGTCCGGTACACCAGCCATTGCCCATCGGGCGACCAGCGCGGTGCTACAACACCGCGCTCGTTGCTGGTCGTCGGCACGGCCTGGCCGCTCCCGTCCGCCCGCCTCGTCCGCAGCTCGGGGTCGCCGTCAACCAGCAGCGAATCGCCGTCCGGCGTCCACGTTGGATGGAAGAGTTCCGTTCCCTCGAATGTCAGCCGGGCGGCCTGCGTTCCATTCAACCGCTTGACCCACAGGTCTCCCTGATGGGTGACGGCCAGCCGCGTTCCGTCGGGCGACAGGGCCGGGAATGAGAAACTGCCGACCCATGCGGAATCCACGGGCTCCGCCACGCCGTCCCGGCTGACCCATACCAGTTCCGATTCCCGCGGCGGCCCGCGGGTCTGGTACAGGAGTGCGCCCGTGGCGGACAGCGCGAACTGCGTGTTCGAGGCCGCCCCCACCCTGACGTCCTGCACCAGGGCGACCGGCGGACCAGGCTCCAGGCTCCCCAGGTCGAACGGCGCCGCGAGCAAGGTACCGTCCGCCGTTGTGTACACGATGTGTCCCGATTCCACGTACCGCGCCATGGTACCGTCCAGAATCTCCCGGACGGCGCCGCCGTCCGGACCTACCACGGCGATCCGGCTCTGGTTGGCGATACTGCGCCGAATCGTGAGCAGGAGACCTCGCCCATCGGGCAGCGCGCTCGGCAGGATCTGGTCCGGGCCCATCGGAGTCGTCACGGGTTCCGGTTGTCCGCCGCCGGGAGGCAAACGGTAGATCGCCTGTTGGCTGGCGAAGTACAACGTGCCGTCCGCACCCCACGCGGGGTCTTCCCCCTCGGCGACCGCGAATGCCGGCCCGCTCGGCAACGAGAACGTCTGGATGGCTTGACCAAGCTGGAACGCTATCACCCGTCCGTCCGGTGAAAACGCCGGATTGGTCGCGCCCTCCGTGCCGGGGATCGGCGTGGGCTCCAGACTTTCCAGCGATCGCTGCCACAGTTGCCTCCCACCGTTCGGGGCCTCGCCCACGTACACGAACCGCGTGCCGTCGGGCGACCACGCGAAACTGACGCCGCCGCCCACGAGCGCTCGACCCACACCGGGCGTCACGTCGAAACGAGCCACCTGACGCGGTTCCGTGCGCGGCAGCGCAAGCATGGCCCAGCCGAAGCCGATGGTCAGGAGCACCGTCGCGGCGGCCAGGGCGAGAGTCAGCCGACTCCCCTGGTGCGGTACTGATGCGACGGCGGCGTCGGTCGCTCCCCCATGACGGAAACCCGGATCCGTGAGCGCCCGCGCGAGGTCCTGCGCACGCACGAACCGGTCGGCCGGCAACCTCTCCAACGATTTCGCCGTCGCGGCGGCCACGTGGGGTGGCACCGATTTCCTGAGTTCTGTCACCGGACGCGCCTCGTCCGTCACGATCTTCATGATGATCTGCTGCGCCGAAGACCCGGTGTGCGGCGGGTCCCCCGTCAACATCTCGTAGAGCACACAGCCCAACGAGTAGATGTCGGAGCGATTCGTGAGATCCTTCTCCGCCGTTGCCTGCTCGGGAGACATGTAGTGGGGCGTGCCGAGGGAAAGGCCGGTCTCGGTCATCCGCCCGCCGGCGGCGGCGCTCAGCGCCAGCGCGATACCAAAGTCCGCAACCATGGGCCGGCCGTCGTGGAGCAGGATGTTCTCGGGTTTGATGTCGCGGTGGATCACGCCCTGCCGGTGGGCGTAGTCCAACGCGTCGGCGACGGCCGTGGTAATGCCCACAGCCTCATCGATGCCGAGTTGGGTCTCGCGATTGAGCTTGTCCCGCAGCGTCTCGCCGTCGATGAACGGCATCACATAGTAAAGGAAAGAATCTGCCTCCCCCGAATCGAACAGCGGCAGGATGTGGGGATGCTGGAGATTGGCGGTGGTCGTGATCTCCTGGAGAAACCGCTCGGCGCCGAGGACCGCCGCGAGCTCGGGTCGGAGGACCTTGACCGCAACTTTTCGCTTGTGCCTGAGATCTTCGGCGAGGTAGACGGTGGCCATGCCGCCTTCGCCGATGTGGCGTTCGAGCTGGTAGCGGCCAGCGAGAGCGGTCGAGAGTTTGTCCGTGATCTCAGTCATCGTTTTGCACGACGGTCGAAGATGGTTGAAGACGACCTTGTGATTGCAGATTTCAGATCGGCGATTGGCAATTGCAGATCGGTACCGCCGTCACATCGCCAATCTGCAATCGTCAATCTGCAATTTGCAATCATTCGTTCCCCCCCATCGCCTTCAACTCCTCGAACCAGTTCTCAACCACGATCAGCTCGCTGGGACGCTCCGCACCTCGTCGTCGAATCATCACGAACCGGCCGTCCTCGGTCGCGTCGTAGTCGTCGATGACGTAGGCATCCAACGAGAACAGTACCTCCGGCTCCGACACCGCGAGCGTTGGGCCCGGCCCGGGAATCACCTCCACCGCCACCAGCTCATTCCGCGAAGTACTGCGATAGAAAAGATGCCTTCCGTCTCGCGCCCATCTCGGCGCCTCTCCCCCTGCGGTCGAGACCTGTGTCCGGCCGTCACCGGTGTTGGGAAACGGCCTCACATACACTTCGTTGTTCCCCGATTCATCCGACACATACGCGAGCCACCGGCCGTCGGGTGACACCGCTGGAGTCGCTTCGGTTGCGTTCGTTGCCACGAGCAGGACCGGCGCGCTGTCTCCGCTAATTTGGTATCCCACGATATCGCCTCCAAAGCCCACCCGAGCCACGAACCACGCGCCATCCTCGGTGATGGAGCCATCGAACACAAGTCGATCATGATTCACCAACGGTTCGGCCGGGGCGCTGCCGTCGGCTCGGCGCACGTATACACTTTGTGCGCCAAACCCGCCGGCGCGGTTTGAGACAAACGTCACCGCACGACCGTCCGGTGTCCACCGCGGGCCGCTGTTGGAGGACCCCTCGAGCGACAAGAGCGTGAACGGTCCGCGAGGCAGGGTTTTCACCCAAACTTGCCATTCGTTGGGCGTGATCACGGTCACGGCCAATTGGGTCTCGTCCGGCGACAGCGCGACCGAAGAGAAGGCGGCCACCCACGTCGGATCGATGACTTCCCCCGTTCCGTCCCGGGCCACCCACACGACCTCGTGCGGATCGGGTGTGAGGGCGCCGGTCGTGTACAGGAGTGTGCCGGTGGCCGAGACAGCGAGATCGACCGATTCGCCGCTCCGAATGCTGAGGCCATCGACGACTGCGGTGGGCTCGCCGGTGACGGCCAGCTCGTCCTGATCAAACGGGACCACCATGAGCGTCCCGTCGGCGGTGACATACACGAGATGTCCCGAGGCGGCGTATCTGGCATACACGCCTCGCACCAGCACCCGGTGCTCACCGGTCGCCAAGTCCAAAACGGCAATGTCATGCTCGGACATCCCACCCATCCGGTTGATCTTGAAGATCACACCGCGGCCATTGGGAAGCGCATCCGGCCAATTGTGCTGTTGCTCACCCGACGCCGTGTCGAGGGTAGCGACCGCCTCTGGGATTCCCCCGCCGCTCTCCGAAACGCGCAACAGTGGGCCTATCCCGGCAGCGTCGAAGTAGATATACCCATCGTAGCCCCAGGTCGCCCCGGGTAGTCCAACCGCCGAATCCACGATCGTCGTCGGGGGTCCGCCGACGATCGACACCACCTTGATTTCGCGCGGGGAGATCGTGGTAAAGAATCCCACCCGGCGTCCATCGGGTGAGAAGAATGGATTGACCGCGTCCTCGGTTCCGGGCAGTTGCGTGGCCCGCAATTGATCGCGGGCCCTGACAAACAGTCGCGGACCCTGCTCGGTCGTCCCGATGTAGACCATCCTCTCACCATCCGCTGAGATGCCTATGCGAGACCAGACGTTCGACGCGAGCGCCTGATCTCTCGGCATCGCAAGGCTGTACCGGGAGACCGGCTTCGGTATCGATCGCAGCCAACCCCATGCCGTCGTGGCGGTTAACACGGTCGCGACAACCAAGAGCACAATCTTGGTTCGATCGATCGTCGGACGACTCGGCGCGGCGATGCCGCCGGCTGTCGGCGTGGTCGGCAGAGCGAACGTAGGCGTAACGAGCGCTTCCCCAAACTTGGCCGCACTCTCGAACCGATCCGCCGCCAACTTCTCCAACGATTTCGCCGTCGCGGCGGCCACGTGGGGCGGCACCGATTTCCTGAGTTCCGTGACCGGACGCGCCTCGTCCGTTACGATCTTCATGATGATCGCCTGCGCCGAGGACCCGGTGTGCGGCGGGTCTCCCGTCAGCATCTCGTAGAGCACGCAGCCCAGTGAATAGACATCCGACCGATTCGTGAGATCCTTCTCGGCTGTCGCCTGCTCGGGAGACATGTAGTGCGGTGTCCCCAGCGAGAGGCCGGTCTCGGTCATCCGCCCGCCGGCGGCGGCGCTCACGGCCAGCGCGATCCCGAAGTCGGCCACCATCGGGCGGCCGTCGTGAAGCAGGATGTTCTCGGGTTTGATGTCCCGATGGATGACGTTGTGACGGTGCGCGTAGTCGAGGGCGTCCGCGACGGCGGTGGTGATGCGCACGGCTTCATCGATGCCAAGCTGTGTTTCGCGGTTGAGCTTGTCACGCAACGTCTCGCCGTCGATGAACGGCATCACATAATAAAGGAAGGAATCTGCTTCGCCCGAATCGAAGAGCGGCAGGATGTGCGGGTGCTGGAGATTGGCGGTGGTCGTGATCTCCTGGACAAACCGGTCGGCGCCGAGGACCGCTGCGAGTTCGGGCCGGAGGACCTTGACCGCGACTTTTCGCTTGTGCCTGAGGTCTTCGGCGAGGTAGACGGTGGCCATGCCGCCCACACCGAGTTCGTGCTCGATCGCATAGCGATCGGCCAGTGCCGACTTCAGCCGCTCCATTGCGTCGCTCACAGTGCCTCCACGTCTACCGCCTTACCGCCCTTTGTGGCAAAGATATGGTTCGCCGCATGTCTGGGCGAGCGTGCCGCCGCACCTTCACCCCATCCTGCGGGGTTGGCTTCGAGTTGTGCCCCGTCTCGGCTGGAGCGGCCGTCACTGGACTGTTAGTAAGCTATGACTTACATTAATGTAATCTAATAGTAAGTTATAACTTATTAATATAGCTATAATCAGTAAGCTATAGCTTATAGTATCGAGGCTAAACAATGTCATTGCAAAGAGATAAGCTCATAATTAGACAGTTGAATCGAAAGTTGGAAAGGTTTGGCCAACTGAGATCGATGCCGCCACCTCGCAAGGGCTGGATCAGCGAGATCCGACGGGCATTGGGCATCTCTGCGAGACAATTGGCGAGCCGATTGAAAGTTACGAGCCCAGCGGTCAGTCAGTATGAGAAGGGTGAGGTCAACCGCACGATAACCTTAGAAACACTCGAGAAGGTGGCGGCCGCGCTTGGGTGCGAGTTCGTGTATGCGCTTGTGCCGAAGGTCTCACTGGATGATCTCCTGCAACGGCGAGCGCGGAGGCTCGCGACAGAGATGATTGAACGGACCTCACACTCCATGCATCTCGAACAGCAGGATGTGTCCGAGAACGAGAGCAAGAAACAGATCGAAGATCTGACCCAACAACTGCTTGCGGACCGGCCACGGACGTTGTGGAATGATATTGAAGACTGACGAGGGGGAAGGGACAACACCGCTCGATCCTGACGAAACGCAGGGCTTAATCCCCACCCACATCACGACGCTCGAGGAGTTGAACGAGTGGGAGCAGGTCAACATTGTGCGCGGCAAGCGCTGGACCTTCTTACGGCTTAGGAGTGATATACTCTCGCCGGCCTTCGTTAAAGAACTTCACAGGAGGATGTTCGACGAAACGTGGGATTGGGCCGGACAGTACCGAACTACAGACAAGAACATCGGCATCGCCTGGAGAGACGTGCCGGTGGCCGTCCACGATCTCTGCGATGACGTCTCTTGCTGGTTGGACAAACATGTCTACAAAGTTGATGAAGCAGCGGCTCGATTCCATCACCGGCTCACACACATCCATCCGTTTCCAAACGGGAACGGCCGACACGCCAGACTGATGACGGACACGCTCCTCCGTTCTAGAGAGCATAGCCGATTCACGTGGGGTCGTGGTGATCTAAGGTCTGGAACGGTACGACAAGAGTACATCGCGGCACTGCACTCGGCGGACGGTCACGATTTCAATCCGCTCTTCAGGTTCTTGGGCGTCCAACGGTGATGTACCAGTGCCGCCGTGGCGAAGCGGGCCGCTCGTCGCTCCCCTTCCCCACCCCCCGCCCCAACCGCCATACTTGACCCGACCCCGCACCTGTCCCGTGAAAGGAAACGGAACATGACCATCCGCCCCTACGCCGCCGTCGTCTCGTCGCTGGTGCTACTCGCGACGGTCGTCGTACCCGCCGCCTCTCAGGAGCCCACCCATATCGACGGCCTGGGCAGTCTATCGTTTCCCAACTCCGGGGCCGCTGAGGCCCAGCATGATTTCCTGCGCGCCGTGCTTCTGCTCCACAGTTTCGAGTACGGCTATGCAGCGGAGGCGTTCCGAAAGGCCCAGGAGATTGACCCTGACTTTGCCATGGCGTATTGGGGCGAGGCGATGACGTACACGCATCCTGTATGGAACCAGAAAGACGCCGCCGCAGCGTCGGAGGCGCTGGCGAGGTACGCGCCAACCCCGGAGGTGCGAGCGGCCAAGGCACCCACCGACCGGGAGCGGGCGTATCTCTCGGCGGTCGACGTGCTGTATGGTCACGGTGAGAAGGCTGAGTTGGACACGCTGTATTCAGTCGAGATGGGGAAGTTGGCGTCCGCCTACCCGGACGACCTCGAGGCCCAGCTGTTCTACGCGTTGTCCCTTCTCGGCCTGAGCCAGGGCGACCGGGACGTGCCCACGTACATCGAGGCCGGGACCATAGCCTTGGCGGCGTTTCAACAAAATCCCGATCATCCTGGGGGCGCCCACTACACGATCCACTCCTTCGACGACCCCACCCACGCCATCCTGGCCATGGAGTCGGCCCGAGCATATGGGTCCATCGCTCCCGACGCGGCGCACGCACTACACATGACCACGCACATCTTCCTCGCCCGAGGCCTGTGGGACGACGTGGTCGAGGCGAACATCCGTGCCGACGCGGTGACGGACCGGAATTTGGCCGCTCGAAATCTGCCGCCGACATTCTGCGGTCACTACAACGAGTGGCTCATGTACGGCTACCAGCAGCAAGGGCGGTATGACGACGCCAACGCGTTGCTCATGGGATGTTTTGCCCAGGCACACGACGAGCGGTTTCCCGACGGCATGCGACAGGCTGCGGCGCGCTCCTATGCCTACATGCGGAGCTTGAACCTGGCGGATACGCGGGATTGGGACGGCACGGCTGCCAGCTCGGAGGTGGCTGTCAGCTCCGGGCCCGTGTTCATGCAGCTCGGACAGGCGTGGGGCAGCGGCGTCGCGGCCCTGCATCGGGGCGACCGGCGCACCGCGGAGAAACACTATGCTTTCGTACGCGACAACGGGGGGAACGCCGAGACCGATCCGTACATACCCGTGTGGCAAGGCACGCTCCACGCGATGCTGTTGGCCGACGCAGGGGACCGCGAGGGCGCGTTGCACGCCGCCAAGAACGCGGCCGACTACGAGGCGTCGCTACCCGTTGACTTCGGCCCGCCGGTCGCCTTCAAACCGGCTCGCGAGCTGGAGGGGGAGATCCTACTCGATTTGGGTCGTGGAGAAGATGCCATGACCGCGTTTCACATGGCGCTCGCTCGAACCCCGAACCGCATTCTGAGCTTGGCGGGGTACGCACGGGCTGCCGTCGCCGCCGGCCGTATGGATATCGCCACAAACGCCTACCGCCGCCTTGCGGAACTGCTCAGGGGCGCCGACGAGGAAATGGCGGAAGCCCGCGAGGCCAGAGCATTCCTGGCGCACTGAGCCAGGCGAGCTTGTTGAATATCGAATATTGAATATTGAGCAGGGAATATTGAACTGGCGGGGATACTTCGGTTTCGACATTCCGTGCCGGATAACGGAAAGACGGAAAGACGGAAGGTCGGAAGGTCGGAAGGTCTGACGTGGATACGAAAAGGCGCCGGCGCTCGCTGGCGCATTCTTGTTGGTCTGTTAGGTTTCGCCCTTCACACCTGACACTGCAACCCCGGTATAACCATGAGTGACCTACAGGCCGCCATCGAGACCAACAAGGGAACCATCAATCTGACATTGTTCGCCGATCGCGTCCCGTTCACGGTGGCGAATTTCGTGAACCTCGCCCAGAAGGGATTCTACGACGGGCTCAAGTTCCACCGGGTCCTCGACAACTTCATGGTCCAGGGCGGTTGCCCACAGGGAACGGGCACCGGCGGTCCGGGCTACAAGTTCGAGGACGAGTTCGACGCCGAGTTGCGCCACGACCGGCCCGGCATCCTTTCCATGGCGAACTCCGGTCCGAACACGAACGGGAGCCAGTTCTTCATCACCCACGTCCCCACAGACTGGCTCAACGGAAAGCACTCGGTGTTCGGCGCCGTCGTGAGTGACGACGATCAAAAAGTGGTGAACAGCATCGCAGGTGGCGACCAGATCAAGTCGATCACCATCGGTGGTGATACGTCGGACCTCATGGCCAAGACGCAGGCCAAGGTCGACGAGTGGAACAAAGCGTTGGACGGTTAGGCTCGGTTAATAGTTTTCCAAAACCGGTGGAACGGATGATCCCTGTCATGGCCTAGCTTCGTCCGACTCGCACGATAATGGCGCCGCCACTCACGTCCATGGTCCATTCATCCACTGACCCAGCCAGTGGGCCGTCGAGCAAACGGCGGACGTGGCCTCGCAGGACCGGGTCGCCAGGTGAGCCGCTGCCCTTACCCGTAATGATGAGCAGGACAGCCCCTGGCTGGCGACGGCACCATCGTTCTACAAAGAAGGTCACCTTCTTCTCCGCCGATCTCGCGGTTTCTCCGTGCAGATCGAGCTTGTCGTCGAGCGCGGAGCCATGGAGAGTGGCGATAGGACCCGAGGGCTTCGGCTTAGCAAACCGCCGCCTACCCATGCCGGGACCTCATTCGCGAACCATTCTTGTCTTCACATACTTCGGTTCAACG
>JADFPO010000082.1 GCA_022562295.1 Gemmatimonadota bacterium | reverse complement strand
GCGCAGCCGTCGAGCAAGCTGCGAAGAACGCCGGGCACGACGTGCAGGTTCCCTTCTCGCCGGGGCGCACGGACGCGGCGCAGGAGCAAACCGACGTGGACTCATTTGCCGTGCTCGAACCGACCGCAGACGGGTTCCGCAACTATCTCGCAAACGGACACAAGAGACCGGCGGAGGAGCTGCTGGTGGATCGGGCGCATAAGCTGGCGCTGACCGCTCCTGAGATGACGGTGCTCGTCGGCGGCATGCGCGTCTTGAATGCCAACGTCGGGCAGTCCGAACTCGGCGTCTTCACTGAGCGGCCCGAGACGTTGACCCATGATTTCTTCGTGAACCTGCTCGACATGAGCACGACGTGGCAGGCGTCCGCCACATCCGAAGGCGTGTTCGAGGGACGCGATCGCGGGACGGGCGAGGTCAAGTGGACCGGCACCGCCGTCGACCTCGTCTTCGGCTCGAACTCCCAGCTCCGAGCCATCGCGGAGGTCTATGCGTGTGACGACTCGCAGCAGGCGTTTGTGCGTGACTTTGTGGCTGCGTGGGACAAGGTCATGAATCTCGATCGCTTCGACCTCGCCTGATCTCAGCGAGGTGATCACTCCGCAACGTACGTCGTGACTGTCGGTAGATGTCGAAGAGGATGAGGGCGACGACGACGGCTCCTCCTACCTCGGGTGTACGGGGTTCGCCGGGGACTCGCTACTGGATGGGCATACCATGTGTGGGGGATGGAAAGTTATTTGGTTCCTCACACGAATGTATGCACGGTTTGGGGTAGAGGGAGGTTGGCCAGGCAGTGGTGCCCGAGTGTTTTTGGGAATGTCGTGCATCATCCCTGCCTATCGCACCGATGAATCGAAATTCCTCGCAACCCAAATGTCGGTTTGCCACTCGTCTTTCCAGCACGCGAACCGAGACCGATCGCTGGTGAGCGATCCGTCGATACAGTCGTCCGGCAACCGAACGAACGGCTGGATCGGGCCACCGTCGGCCCTGGCAGTGAGGATCGTGTGCTCGTCCTCGTATGACCGGCGGTAGTAGACCAGGGTTTCGGCTCGTAAGGACTTCGGATATGATGCTATTCGTTAGGCGGCACTGGGACGCTGTCGAACAAGCCTGCGCTCTTTACCGATGAATGGTCGTGGAGGGGAATATGGCGGAAAAGAAAACAAATCCGAGAACGGCAACCGCGCAGAAATTCTTTCTTCCTGCCGGAATCTTTCTGTTCCTGGCAATCATATGGGCCGAGCCAAGTACCTCGCTTCGTGTTGCGCTAGGGGCGGCGGGCCTAGCGTTTGCCGGGGAAGGTCTCTGGAAACTGTGGAAACTGAAGAGGAACGGTTCCAGCTAGTCGTTGCAACTCCTCTGCCGTCTCCCACGCCTCGCTAAACTGGGTCCAAACACCAGTATGCCAGGCCAAGCACCCCAGTCCCTGTGTTTGCCCTGTGGCTTTAAGCTACTCGTGGGGTGTCTGACGGTAGCCTTGCCTGATCCGAGCGAGACCTAGCGGAGTCATGTCCCATCGGCACTTTCCTGGCTCTACCCGGCACAATGGGCGGTAGGCCGGATACCCAGCGACCATTCCCTAGGACAGACCCACGACAGCCAACGGCGATGTGAACGGTTCACGCCGTTGGACTAGTTGGACAGGTGGCCGAGTGGTCGAAGGCGCGCGCCTGGAGAGCAAGCTAGTGTAACGCGAAACTGGAAACTCTGTTTACACTTTTCACCGAAGACCGTACGATCCTGCCCCCGATTGTTAATTCCAGTTTCCACTTGCTTCCACTTCAATGGACACAACAGCCACAGTTGCTAGGTTGAAGTGGGACCCCGCGGTGGCGCCCCTCTATGGCATGTGTTGCTCGATCTAACGGCCCGACTTGGAGACTGCTCGGAGTTGCCATTCTTGGTCGGCTCACCTCGGCGGGTCCAGACCTCTCAGAAGCCACAAGTCATCAAGCGTGTCTCCCCCGGCGCACACTTGGTGCAGCCAGCGCGCTTTCCCCCGCGAGGTCGAGCGCCCTCACTCGTTCAGCGCGCGCACGTCACCACATCCCATTCGGCTGCGGTTTCGACATCGTGTCCGGAATGTCCGCCGTGATCATCGCGGCCATCATCTGGAAGGGCCGTGCTCCCACGCCCCTCGTCATGGGCTGAAACGTACTGGGACGGCGCTCCTCGCCACCATCGTGACGATCGGCTCAGGCCACGACCGTTGCCACGGTGGCTCGGACCGGCTCTCGACCGTATTCTTAACTTGAAGAATCGCACCCTCCGAAGCGTTCCGTGTGGGCGACCTTGGCTGCTTGAGAGCCGCCCTACCCGGCGGCTACCTCGCCCGCAACTTGAAGGATGACTGGTGCATGCCAGAATGAGATCCATGACACCACCTCGAGGGGAGGTCACGGGGTTGCTGGCGGAGCTGAGAAGCGGCAACAAGGAAGCTCTGGCGAAGCTGATCCCCCTGGTTTACGACGAGCTACACCGCCTCGCTGAGCACTACATGCGCAACGAGCGCGTCGGGCACACGCTCCAGCCGACCGCCCTCATCAACGAAGCCTACCTGCGGCTGGCGAGTGCGGAGAAGGCCAACTGGCAGCATCGTGCGCACTTCGTGGCCGTGGCTGCCGGGACGATGCGGCGAGTGTTGATCGACCATGCTCGCAAGCAAAAGGCAGCAAAGCGCGGTGGCAAGCAAGCAGCGCTTCCGCTCGAGGATAGCCCGGAGTTCCTGTCTGAGGAGCGGTCTGAGGAGCTGATCGCCCTCGACGAGGCGTTGACACGTCTGCAGGAGTTGGATCCTCGTCAGAGCCAAGTCGTGGAGCTGCGGTTCTTCGGAGGTCTGACGGTCGAAGAGACCGCCGAGGTGCTCGGGATCTCACCGAAGACGGTGAAGAGAGATTGGGCCGTTGCGCGAGCTTGGCTGCACGGTGAGATGAGCAAGGATCACTCGGAATGACTCCCGAACGGTGGAGGCAGATTTCGGAGGTCGCCGCCTCCGCCATGGAGCTCACAGGAGACGAACGGGCAGCGTTTTTGGATAAGGCATGCAAAGCGGACAGCGAGCTGCGTCGGGAAGTCGAGCGCTTACTGGGGGAGGACGAACACGCGGGAGGTTTCCTGCAACATCCTGGAACAGTCTGGGAGGGTGCCCTCGGCCAGATGCTCGGACGCGGCCGAGCGGAGCAGAAAGCCGATGCCGTGTCGGTTGAAAGTGAGCTGCCTGGCGACTTGGGCCGCCCGCCCGCATTTTCGTGGCATGCCCTCGATGTGGACGGAGTGGCGGTGCGTCAGCATCTTGATCGTCTGAACGCCGCACTTTCCGACCGCTACGCCATTGAGCGGCCGCTCGGCAGCGGTGGGATGGCGGTTGTCTATCTCGCGGAAGACCTGAAGCACCGCAGGGAGGTGGCTCTAAAGGTTCTGCGACCCGAGCTGGCCTCGGCACTTGGGAAAGAACGCTTCCTCCGCGAGATCAGACTGGTCGCCCGGCTGACTCATCCTCATATCCTCCCGCTTCACGACTCGGGTGAGGCAGACGGGCTCCTGTATTACGTGATGCCGTATGCGAAAGGCTTCTCGTTGCGCGTCCGCCTGCAACGCGAGCGGCTACTGCCGCTGGAGGATGTCATCGAGATCGCCCGCGCCGTTGCCGCCGCTTTGGACTACGCCCACCGCCACGACGTCGTGCATCGGGACATCAAACCCGAGAACATCATGATCCATGACGGCGTCGCCATGGTAACCGACTTTGGCATCGGGAAAGCCCTAAGCGCCGCTGCCGACAACCTCACCGTTCCCGGTGGCGCGATCGGAACCCCGGCGTACATGAGTCCCGAGCAGGTGGCTGGGGATACCCAGCTCGACGGGCGGGCCGATATCTACAGCCTGGGGTGCGTGACGTACGAAATGCTCGTCGGCAAGGGGCCGTACACCGCGGAAGCGGCATTGTCCAAGCAACCTACTGACCCCGTGCCTCACGTGACCGCCTACCGGCAGAGCGTGCCAGCGACGCTTGATCAGGCGATTGCCAAGGCCATGGCGTACTTCCCTCGTGAGCGGTTTGACACTGCCGCCGACTTCGCTCGGGCCCTGACGACGACCAGCATTGCGCCGACCGCGACGCCGCGCCTCACGCCGCGCACGCCCCACGAAGAATCCATCGCAGTTCTGCCGTTCGTGAACTTGAGCGCCGATGCCGAGAACGAGTACTTCAGCGATGGAATCACTGAGGAAATCACCAATGCCCTGGCGAGAGTGCCGGGCCTACGCGTTGTGGCTCGGACGTCAGCGTTCGCCTTCAAAGGTAAAGACCACGATATACGTGACATCGGTGCAAAGCTGAATGTGAGTACGATAGTGGAAGGCAGCGTCAGGAGATTTGGGAGGAGGCTGCGGATCACTGTACAGCTCATCAATGTCAGCGATGGTTACCATTTGTGGTCGGAGCGATATGACCGCAAGGTGAAGGATGTGTTCGCCATCCAGGACGAAATCGCGGAAACTGTCGCCAACAAGCTGAAGAGCCAGCTGGCATCGCCCCAGTTGCCTGGTCGCATGTGCCGTACCCGCAGTCTCGAAGCGTACGATGCGTATCTCAGGGGGCGATACGACCTGAACAAGTTCACCGACGAGTCGCTGAAGAGAGCGATCGTGCACTTTGAGGAAGCGATTGCAAACGATTCCGACTATGCGCTCGCGTACGCCGGGTTAGCTGAGTCTTACGCGATGATCTATGGGGGTCACGCCGTGCTCCCGGGAAAGGATGTCGTACAAAAAGCAAAAGCTGCAGCCCAGCGGGCATTGGAGCTTGATCCAACTGTCCCGGAAGCACACGTATCACTCGGGCTGATTGCGGCGCACCATGACTGGGATCCGGTGGGTGCGGAGAGGGCTTACAAACAGGCGATTACGCTCAATCCGAACTACGCGGCGGCACATGTTTGGTACGCATGGTATCTGACAGTGCTAGAGGCGAGATACGAGGAAGCACTGGCAGAGCTCCAGCGAGCGGAAGTACTCGATCCTCTGGGGCTCTTCGCCAAAGTCAGCGTCGGGAGCGTGTATTTCTTGTCGTCCGACTATGACCATGCGATTACGCAGTTTCAAAAGGTCATCGACCTCGAACCTGGGTACGCGCTTGGCCACTTTTCCCTTGGGAGCGCATACGCGCAGATGGGAATGCTCGCTGAAGCCATCCCCTTAATCGAGGAGGCAATACGCCTTGGGGGACGCTCCGTCAATCACATCGGGATCTTGGGTTACGCATATGGCTTGGCGGGCCAAAAAGACAAGGGAATGCAACTGCTCGGAGAGCTTGAAAGGCGGTCGCAGGAAGGATACGTGTCTTCCTTTTGGGTAGCGGTGGCATACCTCGGGTTGGGACAGACGGACCAGGTGTTCGAATGGCTCAACAGAGCCTATGAGGAGCGCGCCGCCGCCCTGGTGTACTTTACTCGGGAGCCGATGTTTGACAGCGTGCGAGCGGATCCACGGTTCACCGCGCTTATCAGCAAGATGGGGCTGGAGGAGTGGCTGAGCCGGAGTTAAACCGCTCCGCTGACGAAAAACTTGGAAGTGTGAAGCCCGCCTGGCGATCCGGCGCCGGGCGGGCTTTGTGTTTCTGCAACCAGGCGTAGTGGCCGTACCTGTGACCCCGTTCGGACAGGAATCACGCCCTACAGGGTGAGGGATCGAAAACCAGGCAACTCGGGCTTACCGACGGAGGGGCAGCGACATGAGTTGGGAGAAGACACACAGGTAATGCGGTTGTGGGATACGGCAGATGGGTGATTCGATGGCGCTGGCTGGTCCTGCTGGCATCGGTGGCGGCGATAGTGGCCGAGAGCCGAACCCGCCGGGCGTTCGAAGAACTGATCCAGCGATCCCGTTCCTGAGGGGAGTCCATGCAAGCAGCGTCATCGAGGGACCAAAACAGCACGAACGTACGGGTCTTAATCAGATAAGGAGATCAAACCATGACTTGGCAAGGACTTGGCTTTATCAAAACGAACAAAAAGATGCACCATAATCATTCTCATGACTACAACGAGCAAGCTCCCATAACGCGCGGCGAGACCATCCGCTGGGCTACTTTTTACGACCTGCTGGTCAAGTTCGTCACGCTCGGCAAAGACCAAGCGCTGCGCCGCAAGACTGTTGATTTCGCGCAGCTAAAGCCCGGCGACCACGTATTAGATGTCGGCTGCGGCACCGGCGATCTGGCACTGGCCGCTAAAACTGCTGTCGGTGCGAGCGGTACTGTCTATGGCATTGATCCCTCACCCGAAATGATTGCCAGAGCCCGGCGCAAAGCCGATCTGAACGCAATGGACGTTCAATTTCAAACCGGGGTAATTGAAAAGCTCGCCTTTCCCGACAACGAATTCGATGTTGTCCTGAGCAGCTTCATGATCCACCATCTGCCGGGCGATGATCTCAAAGCCCAAGGCTTGGCCGAGGTCTTCCGCATCTTGCGGCCGGGTGGGCGCTTTCTCGCAATTGACATCAATTTCAAACGCCAAAATCTACTCACGCTCATCCACGGCGGTGCTGCGCAATCCGATCCGCTGCAAGATAAGATACCGGCGGTAATAAGCGAGATCGGTTTTACCAACATCAACGCCGGCATAGCTAAAATCGGACGCCAATATTCTTACGCCAGTGGCAACAAACCGGCTTAAATAAATTGGTTCACCTGGATTTTCTGTGGGAAGCGACATCGAGTCGGCTTGTCGTTACGCTTACGTTCGCGGGCCTACCACTAGTTAGGCGGCTTCTGGTCGCATGGAGACTTGACCGATGACACACGCCCATCGCGGTGCTTCCATCGTCAGAATAGCGTTGCCATTATGGTTGGGAGTAGCGGTTGTACTTGGGGCAACCGGCAAGAATCGAAAAAGGCAACTGTTTGGTCAGTGACCTAGCGGTCTCGTCGTCGGGTGGGCGTCCTACGGGGCGTCTGTGCGGCGGCGGGGCCAGCATCGGCCACCGGTTGAGAACTATGATGAAGCGAGGTACACCGGTCCGCAAGAGTGGTGAGGGACATGGAGAGTTGGTGCGTGAGCTTGCGGGTATTGCGGGTCCCTCACCTACTCGCAGAGGACCTTGGCCGCTGATCAAGGTAGTGTGTCCCACGCGCACCCCAGCGACGTCTGTAATTGTGTTCAACGCCCCGGTCACACCCTCGAATGGCACGCCGAGGTCTCTGGCCCTGAGCTTCTCTTGTGCGTGGCGTTCGCGGTGGGGCTGATCTTTGGCGGCGGTCACAGCGATGTCTCGAGTCTCGCCGGCGCCTAAAACATGAACCCCAGCTGACCGTACACCAGTCGCCGCTCTCCCTGCGCCACAGCGAGCGTGACAGCGGTGCCCGGGTTGAGCACGGCAAACCATACGCCCCCACCAGCAGCTCGGTGGAATTGACGGGACGACTCCCCGTCGAGAAAAACGCGCCCCACATCTCCGAGCACAAAGATCCCCAAATCGCCGATTGAGAAGTGCTTGAGCGTGAGACGCAGTTCTCCGTTGGCGTAGACGGCTGCGTCGCCTGCAAAGCGCTGTTCGCTGTGCCCTCTGACGGTTCGGGCGCCTCCCAAGAATGCGGATTCATGATACGGCGCATCGCCCCACACCTTGGTCCCGCCGATCCGCATGGCCAGCGTGGGGCGCATCGGAACTCGAGCGGTGAAGTAGGTGGCGACCTCCGCCTGCCCGCGCGCGAAGGGCGAGTCGATGTCCAGGGTCGCCGGCACCATCCGCGCTCGAGCTGTCGCATGTAACCCGCGCGTCGGCGCAACCGGTCGATTTCTCGTGTCGACCGAGAAGCTCAGCTGCGCACCGAGCTCGCCGAATCTCCCGACCCCGTAGGGGCGCACCGAATCGATGAAATTACCCTCTCCGAGCTTGGTCTCGCTGATGGTCACGAACGGTCCTATTGCGAACCGCGTCGGCCCAGAAGGAAAAAAGGTGAGGGACGGGTCGACGGACAGCTTCCGCTGGGTAACGCGGTAAAACGCGTCCGACGCGAGGAGGCTGGTTTCGTTCCCGAAGCCGTGGAAGCGGTTGATATCGACCCCTGAATATCGAATCTCGACCGACGCATCCATGCCATAGATGACGTCCCGTGAATCGCCCACGTAGTGCACGTAGAAGCGATCTGGGCCGCTGGCAAACCCGGCTCGCAGGTCTTTGCGTGAGGCGTATGGGACTTTGCGGAATCCGTAAGTGATGCGCTGGATCCCCATCCCTAACACCACTCCGACGTCCGGCTGAAAACTGAGCCACGGGATAGGGAACCACTGCGTTCCCCAATCGCGAAACGGATCCGACAGGTCGCGTGCAGGCAACTCACGGTTGGGATCGCCGCACGAACCCGGGATCCGCTCCGGGAACACGTCGGTGCGCGGAGGCGGTTGAAAGCGATGACGGTCTACGAGGACGGCTTGCTGGAAGGTGTTGACGCCCCTCGCATCGTAGAAAATTGTGGCCGGCGTGCCTCCCACCGTCGATGAGTCGATCAGCGTGTCATCGCCTCCCCCGCCGATTATCCTCACCAGAGTGCCCCCCGCCGTATTCCCCCGCACGACTGCCGTATCGTTCCCACCGTGGAGATACACCCGGACTTCTCGGGTCTCATCCGGTCGGAACGTCCGTTGAAAATATGGAGATTCGGTGTTAAGTGGTCTTCCAGCGCTTGTATCGTTTCGAAAGATCGTCACGCGCAAAGTCGAATCGTCGGCTCGCAACACCTCGAGGCGGTCAGCCCGATCGGTTGCGTGGACGTCCACCTCGCGCGACACCAGATGGTAGAAGCGGTCTGCCGCCGCCCGCAAGCGGTCGCGGCGTGATTTCAGTGCACCTGATAGTTTCGCGGAGGTTGTGCGGGGTTCATCCTCAGGTAGCCGACGCACAGCGGCTTCGATAACCTCGTCGGTCAGTCGAGTCTGAATATCGTGCGCAATCGAATCCCAAACGGGCCTTTCCAAACTGACGAGAAAACGGCGATCCAGCGCTCGCGCCGACAACGTTAATCCGAATATGTCCGGGTACGATTCGTCGAAGCTCACGAACTGCCGCATGTGAGATCGTGCGAACCAAACCGCAAGGCCATCGAACTGTCCGAATGCGTTGTCGCGGTCGCGCGGTATCGGTCGCCAGGTGAAACCCTTCCCGTCACGGAATCGAGCCCAGCGCCACTGGTCGTAGTGCCGATCCCAATCGCCCAGGAACACGTCCATGAGTCGTGCGGTCAGAAACGCACGCGCATCGACGCGGTGGTCGGGAGTGTCCTCGATCTTTTCCCAGACGTACTCGGTCCCCTCGATCCGCAAGGATCCTGCGAATCCGGCAGTGTTGTCAGGGCCGTCTCTGGGTCTCTCCTCGATCAGTCCCAGTATTCCCGCAAACCGCTCGTAGTATGGCCCGAGCGCCGTGTCGGCGGGCATCCAGACGAGATCTGGCGCCGCGTGAAGAACGCCTACGGCCTCGAGAAGCGGTGCCACGACCAGCGCGCCCATAGGGGGTGCGCTGCTGATTTGATCCTGCAGCACCTCTTCCACGAACGTCTTACGCAAGAAGGGGGGGAGAAGCGCCGCTCCCGGATTCTTGTCGACAGACCGAAACACGTATTGCCGGCCATCGTTTCCGCGAAGTCGGAGCGTCGCGGTCTGCAGCCCCCCGCCTTGGCAAAGCGGCGTGAGGCCGCCTGCGAACTCCGTCAGGTTGAGGACCGCGGCTCGCGTGGGCCGAGTCCAGAGATCGCGATAACCATTGCCCAGAATCACGCGATGCAGCCAACCCGCATTGTAGGCCGCGCCGGGCACGACCTCCACGCTGTCAGACGCGGCGGCCTTCGGTGGCCGCGCCTGCGCCCAGAGACCAATGGGTTCTAGGATGGCGACAGCAACCGCCCCGAGGCCTATCAGACGCGCAACTGACTCAATGGTAGGGCCGAGCGCTCGTCGGTTCTTGCAGGCCGGATGCGGTCTTCGGGGTCCGGAAACCAAACGAGACGTGACCACGGTTGCTTATTGATCGCGAGTAGAATCCTGCACGATTCGATTGGCAGGAGGTCGCCGATGGAACGGCTGCACGACGAATTGCGCTTCAAACACGGTTAAGCCGAGGAGCGGGGAGCTGTGGCGCATCTCGGTGGCGAGCCCCACCCGGACACGCACCCACCTGCTTGTTGCCAGCGCGAGTCCGCCACCGACCAACCAGTCGGAAATGTCCGGGTTGCCGTCCACCTCGGCCTTGCGAGGCAGCCACGAACCGCGAACGTACCATGAGATCAGCGCACTGTAGTGGCCCGTATGAACGAGTGAGAACGCTGCACTGGTTTCGTCGAAGCATGAGCTGACGAGCGCGGTGCACCGTGTGTACACACCGCCCTGAAGTGACAAATACCCTTGGACGCGCACGGGAAGCCAAAACGCCGCGATATCCCAGCCCGTCTGAACCAGGAGCCTGCCGGGCTGCCAGCCAACCGCAAAGTTCAGCTGCCTCAGGTAGTCAACTGGGAATCCCATGGTGTTGAACGTGGGTCTAAAGAGGTGTTGCTTGAACATCCGTACCGGTGTCTCGGTATAGTGGTCTCTGTCCCACACGTAGTGGTTGAAGACGGCGTGCGGCGGCGCGAGCCACTTTTTCATTTCCACGACGGCGGCGACCTTCTGCGTTTCCGTCAAATCGGAGAACCCACGAAACCGTGCACCGAATCCAGGGCGGGCACCGTCGTGCCAGCGCCGCTGAAGCGCCTCTCGGATGGCCGTGATGGTAACCTCGATGGCCCGCACCTGATCGACGTCGGGCGGCGAGTCGGCCTGAGCCAGACCCATATGCAGCGCCTTGAACAACTCGGCTGGCAGCAACGTGTAGCGGTCGGGTGTCTGACCGTCGTCCAGCTGGATCTGGGTCATGCTGCGGAGTGAGTCGTCGGATGCCACCGGCGGAAAGAGTCGAGTGGCGACAGTGGGGTTGCGAGGAAACGTCATCCACGCTCGATACGGTCCCAAAGCTCCGAGTCCACTGCTCGCTTGCACGTCTCGCGTGCCCCAGACGTCGTAGTTGTGCCAGTTCACGTCGAGACCGGGTGAAAAATTCCCGTACGGTGGCATGTCGGGCGAACTCGAGTGGTCGCCGAGTTCGACCAGAATGCTCGGACGCGCGTTGGTCCCCATTTGGAGTCGGGCCCGCTCGCCGCTCAGGACCATCACGTTGTTTGGAATGCGTTCGGTGTGTCCGCCGCCGATGATGATGCGAAACTGCTGCGCAAGCTCCTCGTCTTTGGGAACGAATACGTACGCGAGTTCGGAATCGAAGGGGTGCCCCTGCAGTCCGTAGTCTGTAAGATAGAAGGGGTAGTATTGCAGTACCCGGAACTCCGTAGCCGGCGCAATGACGGTCCCGTCACTGTCGCGAATCTCCTGTTGGCGCAGTCTCGCCAGCACGTTCGGGTCGATATCGAACCGGTGCCAAGCCTGTTCGTCGCTCTTGACGTATCGCCACATCGCCTGGACGTCAGCGGCGGTGAGATCGCAAACCCGGAACAAGACGACGCTGCGACCGATCCGTTGGGTGCTCTGCCTGTCATCGACCAAATAAGCCGAGTCGAGGGTCTCCCAGGTCGGCGATATCTCGAGAGGGTCGGCAAGGTCGATCGCGCCATTACCATTGTTGTCGAGTCCGTCGAACGCTGTGTAGAAGGGGATGGTGGGTAGGTATCGCTCCCCGGAGCCAAACCAATAAATCGGTGCATACCGGGCGGCGAGCACCGAGTCCTCGGCCGTGAGTTGGAAGTCCGAAGGGGTCGGCCCGCAAGGCCAGTCTGGTTGCGCCATCGCGGCAGAGGAGAACCCCAGCGCGCCAATCGACGCGACCGGGCCAAACAGTGAACGCAGGCACATGGCTTCCCTCCTTGATTCCGTGCGACCCGCCTTCGCACCGGTTGAGATCTGCGTACAACGGTCCACGCTGACGTCGGCGGAGGATGCTCAACGCCCTGTCAATTGCTGAAAGCGGGAATCCTGGCGAAGCGTAGCCCAAGATGGATCGAGCCCCAACGGTGGCAAATCCACCCGTGACGGTGCCGAGCCGAACCGGAGCAGCTGTTCCAGCGTAGCGTCGTGGTCCCCCAGGATGGCGTAGATCAGCGCCAAGTTCCAGACGAGGGTCGGGCCGGTGAACCCGTCGGGGCGCAAGGCTACCGCCTGGGATCCCTCGCGGATCGCGTCTTCGGAATGACCGAGCACCGCGTAAGCCGCACCTAAGTACGAACGCAGTTGCGGCTCAGATGGCCGGTCCGCGACGAGCTGCTCGTACAGGACTCGTGCCGAATCCGCCAACAGCCGTGCCGAGTCCCGACGGGCAGCCACGTAGGGAACGAACCACTTGGCGCGAACGGCTCCCTCTTCCACGGGCGCCATGGAGGCGAGCGCCGCCGCTTGCTCGGGTTCACCATCCAGTAGATGTAGCCACATCCGCAGATTGTAAAAATCCGTGGAATCCACGGGGGAAGCCTGTCGAACGACTTGCCATGCCCGCTCCGTCGTACCGTCACGGTGCACGTACAACCACGCTTTCAGGATGTGGGCGTCTGCCACCGCCGGGGCGAGCGAGATCGCCCGATCGATGTACCGTTCAGCGTCATCGTAGCGGCGAAGCCCACCATAGGTCTGGGCGACAAGTGACGCGACGAAGTAATCCTGTGGACTGAGCTCAAACGCCGTCACGAACTCCTCGACCGCCCCCACCCAATCTCCCTGCCTCCGCCGTATCAGACCGACAGCGGCGATGACATCGGCATTGTTCGGCTCCTGCTGGCGAACCGAATTGAACCGATCCAACGCCACGTCATACTCCAGGCTCCCGTAGTAGCTAAAATATCCGGCTGCGATACGCACCTCCGAGCGCTCCGGGGCGAGCCGGAGGGCCCGATCGATCGCGTCTTTCGCCATCGTGAGTTGATCCGGTCCATCGAAGTCCCACGCGTACCACGCGCGAGCATGCGACAGAGCCGCAAAGGCCTCCGCGAACGTCGTGTCCAGTTCGGTAGCGCGCTGAAACATCTCAACCGCGCTGGCCGCGTCCGGCTCGGCGAGCCGCCGCGCGAAGTGGTCTTTGCCCCTGAGATAAGCGTCGTACGCCTCCTGGTTGCCCGTCGGTTGCACGGCTAGGGTCCGACGAGCCGGCTCGAGCAGCGAAAAGTCGAGTTGTCGCGCAACCTCCTCACCGATTTCCGAAAAGACCCGAAACAGCTCCGTAAGATCGACGTCGAAACTCTTACTCCAGAGGTTCGCATCATCGGATGCGTCGGTGAGTTGTGGGTTGATGCGAACGTTGCTGGATGGATCGGAGGGCCGCTCGCGTTGCAGCGTGCCGGTAAGAAGGTATTGCACATTCAGTTCATCACCAATCTGCCGCGCCGTCTTGACGCTCCCCTTGTACTGAATCGCACTCTGCCGTGAGATCACGGCCAAGTTACTGATGGCGGAAAGGCGCGTCGTGATCGCCTCGGTGATCCCGTCCGCCACGTACTCGTCGGTCGGAGCTCCCAGGTTCTCGAACGGTATGACGACGAGCCGGGGAATCGCCGGTGCCGCATCGCCGGGCACTCGGAGGAGAAGGACAACCGCCACGGCACCGACCGCGACAATCCCAGCGGCGTACCCCCATCCACGAGCCCACCTGGCACCGACCGTGAACCCTTCAGCGCCCGCCGCGCCGGCGACCGCATCCGAAAGATCTGCGGTTGTCGCAAAACGATCGTCGGGTGACTTCGCCAGCGCACGCTGCAGCGCGTTGGAAATCTCCGCCGGAACATCGGGACGCACGTCGGAGAGAGCCGGAGGGTCGGCGGAAAAATGCTGTTGAAACACCGCGGACATCGTTTCGCCGGCAAACGCTTGTCGCCCCGACAACATCTCGTACAGCACACAGGCGAGCGCGTATTGATCAGTCCTTGCATCGATCTCGGTACCATTGATCTGCTCTGGACTCATGTACGAAGGACTCCCGATGGCCACGCCCGCCTGCGTGAGCGCCTCCGATTCCCCACGAGCCGGATCGCTTGCCCCACGCGCCGTTGCCGCGATCACCGCGCGCGCGATTCCGAAGTCGGCTATGATTGCGTGGCCGCGTGAGATGAGGATGTTTTCCGGTTTGATGTCGCGGTGCACGACGCCCTCACTGTGCGCGTAGTGAAGCGCACCGGCGATTTCGCGAAAGAGGCGTAAGGCCTCGTCGAGCGACAGCTGCCCTTCCTGCAAGAGCCGAGACCGAAGTGACGTCCCTTCCACGTACGGCATGACGTAGAACAACAGGCCTTGCGCCTCGCCAGAGTCGTGGAGCGAGAGGACGTGTGGATGCTGCAATCTGGCGGCTATCTTGATCTCACGGAGAAACCGGTCGACGCCGAGCGTGGCGGACAGCTCCGGCCGCAAGACCTTAATAGCCACAAAACGGTCGTGCTTCAGGTCCCTGGCCAGGTACACGATCGCCATGCCCCCGCTTCCCAACTCCCGCTCGACGGCGTAGCGGCCCTGTAACGCTTCGTTTACGGCGTCGATGGGATCGGTCACGGGCGGGTCCTGGGCGATGTTCTTAGAACATTATGGCCGCGGGCACCCCACCGCCACACTGTTCGCCCAGAAGTCCTTTCGATGTCTCCTGGCACCGAGCAGCTTCGGCCCGCATGTTTCCTGAGTTACCCTGGGAGACCCCCGCGGCGGACGGATGACATGAACGCATCGATCACACGCCGGTTCACACTCACTGCGCAAGCCCTCGGCACGATGGCGCCACTCCTCCTGCTTGCCGCCGGCTGCGGCAGCGTCCACGGGCAACGAGGGAGTTACATCGATTTCATCCGGCCCGACCAACATCCTCCCTTGATCGGAGCGATGGATGCTGCCGACTCCTTATGGGGACCGGCCGATCAATCCGCCCGTGGTGATGGTATCGCAGAATCACACCGCCCGGACCTCCAAGCTCTGGTCGAGCAGTTCGCGCCCACATTGGTCCTACCCAACAACGATCACGTCACCGTGGATGGCCGCAAGTACAAGCTGCTGCCGACGGACATGGGGCTCTTTGCGGACACTCTCCGTTTGGACTTGATCCAGGCCGCTCCCTACGCGTTTCAGGATTCGGTCGACATTCCGTTGGCGGACCTCGATCCGGACTCACTGGTGGCTTTGACGGAAAACGCTCTGCGCTACGAAAGCGATCCGAATCTGTTGATAGCGTGGTATTTCAATTGGCCGGGTGAGAGTGTCAGCGAGTGGTGGCGCGCGTACGCGCGATTTCGCACCGGGCCCGATAGCGCACGATGGGCTCAACCGACGGTGTACGGACATCCGTTCGTAGACGCGCGCG
>JADFPO010000081.1:7223-15433 GCA_022562295.1 Gemmatimonadota bacterium | reverse complement strand
AGTAGGATCCAGGCATTGCGAAGCAACGTGAGATTGGGCTAGTCGATCATCAACACTCCCGTTCCACCTATTCTACTATGCTTCATGTCCTGTAACGCCTTGTTGGCGTCCTCCAGCCGATATGGGGTCACCTGTGGCTTGACGTCAGCTCGAGCCGCCTCCGCCAACATACGGCGTCCGTCTTCTCGGGTATTCGCGGCGACCGACCGGATCTGCTTGTCGTAGAACAAGTGCTCTTGGTACTGCAGCGGTGGTATGTCGGTGAGGTGGATTCCGGCTATCGAGAGCGTGCCGCCTCGTTCCAGCGCGCTCATGATCGGCGGCACGAGGTGTCCCACCGGGGCGAACAGCACCGCACTGTCCATCTTCGCCGGTAACCCAGCAGTATCCGCGCCGGCCCACGCGGCGCCCATCTCGCGCGCCGTCTGCATATGTCCCTCGCTGCGAGTTACGACAAATACGTCGTGACCTCGGTATAGGGCGATTTGAAGCGTAACGTGAGCAGAGGAACCAAATCCGACCAAGAGCAGCTTGCCCCCAGGCGGCACTTGTGCGCGCTCGAGGGCTCGGTAGCCGATGATGCCGGCGCACAGCAGCGGCGCCGCGGTCGCGTCGTCGAATCCATCCGGCAAGGCGTAAGCGAATGCCTCGGGAACCACGGCATATTCCGCGTAACCGCCGTCGCAATGGTAGCCGGTGTAGCGCGATGCAGGGCAGAGGTTTTCCCTTGCCGTGCGGCAGAACTGGCAGGTGCCGTCGGTGCTTCGCAACCACGCGATACCTATGCGCTGTCCTTCCGCGAACCGCTCGCAATTCTCACCGAGCCGATCGACC
The DNA here is from genome assembly GCA_022562295.1 of Gemmatimonadota bacterium. Lineage (GTDB taxonomy): Bacteria > Gemmatimonadota > Gemmatimonadetes > Gemmatimonadales > GWC2-71-9 > B3T1B10. The sequence continues at coordinate 14,599 of JADFPO010000081.1, read as the reverse complement.
ACACCCACCACCTGGTGGCCGGGAACGACCGGCCGCTTCATCGCTGGCAGGTCCCCCTCAATGATGTGCAGATCCGTCCGGCACACGCCACACGCCCGCACTCTGACGCGCACTTCCCCAGGGCCGGGCGTGGGAGGGTCAATCTCACGCAACTCGAGCGGCGACTCGTCGACCGGTGCGGTCTTCGTCAGGACGACGGCTTGCATGAGATCAGCGGTCCCTCGGGTTATCCCCCGAACGCTTCCCGGTACTCACGCACCGCTTTGGGGCCGTCGCGCTCTAACCCCTTGTGGAACGCCTCCACGTCTCTGGTACGGTAGTCGGTTCGCTCCACGCGAAATGCGACCAGTGTCTCCCGTCCTTCTCGCCTAGCCTTCACGTTCAAGAAGTAATCCATGGCGTTCTCTACGCTTTGCGCATCGGTCCACTCCGCCTTGTAGACGGGCGTGCCCTTGCCGCTGAAGATCCACGTCATGTTCGGCTGCGATCCAAAAAAACGATGGCAGGCCCCATCGAGTGCATCCACCAGGATCGGCCGCGTGACGCCGATTACATCTCGCAGCTCTCGGGCATGCCGAAATTTTTGCTCCATCGAGGTCAGATGCGGGTAATGCTCACCCGGATGAGCCTCATGGGTATAGAGAAATACGGAACCGACATCTCGTTCGGCCAAGCGACCGGCCATGTCGTCCATGGATGGCGCCGCCATCCCACAGTACGGTCACGTGAAGCTCCCGAACTCCACGATGGTGTAGCTGTGTCCGGACAGGACGGCGTGCAGGCTCGTCTCGGTCTCATCCAGGTTCCACAGCGGAAAATCCCCGACGATCCGGCCTGTGGGAGGACTCGCGGCAAAGTTGAGCCAGGGTCGAAACTTGTCTGGAACGAATGAATCATAGTTGTACTTGGCGACCAGGTCGGAATCGCTCATGGGCGCTGCCCTCTTGTTGATGACATAGTAGGAAACCGGCGTCAGGTGGCAGGGTTCGGGTGTCAGGGCTTCGGCAGCTGAAACGGAATCGCAGGCCGCACCTACCGTTGTTTCTGTGGCGGCGACACAGCCAAGACCATATTAATCGCGGTCGCCTGAGTCGCGAACATAAGAACCTAACTGAAAAACGGCTTCGAGGGTGATACGATTCCCGTCGCGCCACACCGTCAGCGGGTAGCTTGCAGGTTGGCCGCGAAGCTCGCGCACGATCCAATGATAGAGTTGGGCCACACCACCAGCACCGCGGAAAAACGGCTCGCCGCCCACGTCGATCAATAAATCACCGGCGCGGAGACCAGCTTCGGCCACAGCACTCGCTGCATCAACGGCGGTGACACGAAGCCCGACTTGCTCTGGAGCGGCCGGCACGCGATCGGGCAGTGCCGCCTCGTCGCCCTCGAACCCGATGCTGGGAAATCTCTCTTCCAGCGCTCGCACGGCGTACATCTCCCAGAATGACAGCGTGCCTTGCGAATGCCGGGGCGCCAAGCTCGCCCAGAATCGTTCCCCAACGGCGATCGCCGATGCGCTCGTCGGCATCTTCACGCTCAGCACCGCCGCATAGACGCGCGCTTCGTCACCCAGCCGCTTTGCTTGCTCCAAAGCCACCACTATGGATCGTCGCACGCTTCCACTGAAGACCCTTACTCCGTTTGCCCAGATCTCGATGGGGTGATCGAGATCCAACAAACGGTCGTGCAGGAACAGTTTGACTTCACCAGTCCATCGTGCCGTGACGTCGATCCGGTTCGAACTCGTAACCGTGGCCCGCACCGCTGCCTGCCGAGTTGCTGCCTCGACCCAATGGATGCGCCGATTGACCGGCATGATCCCACGGTGAGGCACACGGAGCACCTCGCGCGGATAGGTCTGGCGCGGGCGCGTCGCCAGCCATCGCAGCACGTCGTCATAGTGCTCCTGGAAACCTTCATGGGCGCGGTCGCCGAACTCACGATACGTGAGATCATAACCAAACGCCGTGAGGATGTTCTCGAGCGCGCGTGGCCCTGACACCCCGCGAATGTTCTGGTCGAGGGAGCCCTCCAACACATATGTCGGCACGGTCGACAAGTTGCGCAACAGGTGCTCGCGCGACTCACCCTCGGTTGAAACGGGAACGATGGCGGACACCCAGTTCTCGCCCGCACCCGCGTAGCCGAGTGAAAAGTTCGAGCCCAATGAGATGCCGGTCGATACGATTCGGTCCGGATGTACGTTGTAGCGTTTTCGCACCGCCGCTATCACGGCGCTCGCCTCTTCGGGATGAAAGATCTCATAGGGTAACCGCTCGCGAGTTCGTCCGTCCCGTGCCACGGTCGAAACCATGACGGGTGCGGCGACAATCCATCCGGCCCGATCCGCTGCGTCGGCCCACACCTCGATCATCCGCTCTGTACTCCTCCGCGCCCCCTCCGCGGACCCCGGCGGACCGCCGTGCATCGCGAACATGAGCGGCCACCGCACGTCGGGGGTGTAGCCAGAGGGCAATCGAACGAGGACGGGGATCTCTGCGCCGTCGGGCTCGGCCACCGAGAACTCCTGGAGTGGGATGCGCCCCCGCCCCCGCCCCCGCCCTCGCCCCTGCCCCGCGACTGGCGGCGGTGCGGTTTCGTATTCGCCCGACCCGCGCCGTAGTATCTCCTCCAGATCGTGCATGACCATCCGGCTCACACCCACCAACGAGGAGTCATCGGCCAGCGCCGCCTGGGCGACACGAAACTCGGCTTCGCTCCGCGGCCACAAGTATGAGCGGACGAGCGTCTCGAGCGCGTCCTGGGTGGTGGACTGTGCGGCCACATCCATCGGCTGCAGTGCAATGGCGAAAATCACCGGCCACACCTTGATCATCATGTCTCCGATCGATGCCGCGGGTCGCATTTCACGAGACCATAGCCGCGGGATCGACAGACGCTCGAGTGCCATCCAACCCGCTCCAAGGTCAACTGAGTTCACAGAGAACGCGGGAGATCACAGAGTAAAAAACCGGCTCGTGCCCATGCATGCCGGCACGCTGTCTTAGGCTAGCGCTCCAGCGGACGCAGCTCGTTCCACCGCTCGATGAACCGTACGGCAGCCGCCACGAACGACTCGGTGGCCAATCGGCCACGCTCGGCGTTGGATTCGTTCAGGTCCCGAACGCCCCATACTCCAGTAGACGACATCTCCCGAGCCGATGTTCCCTTCCCGGTTTCCTCGGCCTTCAATCCCTCCGCCAAGAAGACCCGTAGTGCTGTCGGATCGCCTGCCACCACGTCCGGCACCATCCGCTCCATATGGGCGGGCATGGTGAGGGTCGCGGTCTCGGCGCTCGCGAGGTCGACCAGGTTGGGAATCAAGTACATCGAGTTTGACGTTTCACCAACGCCAGCATGGCGGTCAAGAACAGCGCTGGAGGGCGGGGGCTCGCCACTCGCGGTGCGAAATGGGGCCGCCGCCGCACCCAATTCTACAGCGATGCCCTGGGTTTCTTGGTTGATACGGTCCACGATGAACGCCGAGATGGCACGGTTGCCGCCATGCGAATTCAAAATCAAAAAGCGGCGAAACCCGTGTCTGATCAGGCTCTGAGCAGCTTCGACATATACCGCCTGAATCGTCTCCGCCGAAAGTGTGATCGTCCCTTCGAACCCCATGTGGTACGGGGATTGGCCTGGAAGCAGGATTGGCGCAACGAGCACCTCTGCCCGCTGTGCGATGAGTTTCGCGCGCTCCAGCCCGTTGAGAAAATCGGTGCCGATGGGAAGGTGCAGGCCATGCTGCTCCAGCGAAGCGATTGGCATGATGACCATGTCCGTGCGTGTCAGCAAGTCGCGCACCTCGGGCACCGTCATATGGGGTAGGTAGTTCCGGACCTTCTGCTCTGTCCAAAGCGGATTCGTCTGGGCGCTGAGTCCCACAGGAATCAGCGCGAGAAACAGCATCAACACCGCCTCACGAACGTTCTTCATGGCAGCAATTCCCTCGTCAACGTGAAAAAGGGCGTGCGACGCATTTACCGAACCCAAACGGTCCTTCCAAAAGAATCAGGGCGTTGGGGGATCCGCACCGATCCGCGTCATCCGCGGTGAACTCCAGCCTCTCTCCCAATCGCAGCCGCTGCCGCCTCGTGAAGACCGCCGGCCAGGAGAAACAACGCGGATGACGCGGAACCGGCGGATTACCGCAGATCGTATCAGGAATTAGTCCGTCTCCTTCGCCACGGACTCTATCAGCGGGCCGAAGAACTCCCCAGCGTCTCCACCGAACCAGCGCAGCACAACGACCAAGTCGTGCTCCGAGTCGATCCAAATGATGTTCGACCCGTAACCCCGTGCCGCAAAAACCGGTATGGGCGTTCCCGGTTTCGCGTCGTCCTCCGGCGTAAGCCACCACATGAACCCGTAGTTCGGGCTGATGGGGCTTGGCGTGGTCGCCAAGTCTATCCACTCGGGAGACAAAAGCGCGTCTCCTCTCCACGACCCACGCCGCAGGAACAGAAGCCCAAATCGCGCCATGTCTCGCGCGCTGATCCACAGGCCGCCGCCCCAGTGCCCACCACCCGCAACCGAATTGATCGTTTGGCCGTCGATCTCGACGTTGGACGTACCGTACCCGTGCCATACCCAGGTGTCCGTCGCGCCGATCGGATCCATCACCAGCTCCTGCAACACCCCCGGCAGCGACCGTCGCCAAACCTGCAATGCAGCATAGGATGCGAGGTTCACCCGCACGTCGTTGTATTCGTAATGGGTACCCGGTGCCTGCCGGGGCTTGGTGCGGTCGCGACGGTGGTAGAAGTCCGCCGTATCCGACTTGCCAAACAGGGTGCCCTCCCACTCGCTTCGTTGTTGCAGGAGGATTTCCCACGTGATTTGACTGTTGTGGGGAGAGTCGAACTTGCCGTCCTTCACGTATTCTCCGATCGGGTCCGTCACGTCGTCGATCATCTCTCGATCGTAGGCCAGCCCGACCATGGTGGACACGAAGCTCTTGGTGACGCTGAACGTGAGGTCGACCCGTTTCGTGTCTCCCCACTCTGCGACGATGTAGCCGTTCCGGAGAATGACTCCAGCCGGGCCACCACGCTCCTCCGGCAACGGACCCTCGAGTTTTCCGAATTTCTCCTCGTGCCCCGAGTAGTCGTACGGCACGACTTCGCTGTCGTGGGCCTTGGCGTAGTCGACGACCTGCTGGACCAGTGCCGCGTCCATGCCGACCTCCGCGGGCGTGCGATGTTCCCAAGCGTCGCCCGGCCCCGGATAGTAATGACCATCAACTTGATCGGCCCCACTCGGCGCACAAGCGGACCAAGCGATGGTCGCAAGCGCCAGCGGAATCAGTCGGCGGATGGATCGGCTACTCATGACTTCCTCCTTGGTCCGCAGGTTTCACATGGCGGCCGTCGGGACCGAACTCCTATCCCCTATCCCCTATCCCCTGACACCTGATACCTCTCTCAATACTCCAACAAAGATCGAGCGGCTCGTGCGACGTCATCAGCGTTCGGCAAATGGAAAGCCTCGAGTGGCGGACTGAACGGCACTGGCGTGTCCGGTGCCGTGACACGTCGGATCGGACCATCCAAGAACTCGAATGCCTCTTCCACAATGAGCGCCGTCAATTCCCCGGCAAAACCGCCGGTCTTGTTGTCCTCGTGAACAATCAAGACTTTTCCCGTTTTCTTGACCGACTCGAGAATTGTTTCCTTATCTAGCGGCACCAGCGTCCGGAGGTCTACCACGTCCACAACGCCCGGTCCCTCCTCCAGACGTGATACCGCATCCAAACAGATGTGCACCATGGCGCCGTACGTCAATATCGTGAGCTGGTCACCTTCGCACCGCGTTGCGGCTTTGCCCAGCGGCACCACGTGGTCATCGTCCGGCATCTCTTCTTTTATGCGCCGGTAGAGGTGCTTGTGCTCGAGAAACAAGACAGGATTGTCGTCGCGGATCGAGGACTTCAATAGCCCCTTGGCGTCGGAAGCGGTCGCCGGAGCGACGATCTTGAGTCCAGGCGTCGGAACGAAATACATCTCGGTACATTGGGAGTGAAACGGGCCACCATTGAATCCGCCTCCGGTCGGCGCCCGGAAAACGATCGGCACCGGCACCCCCATTCGGTAGTGCGTTTTTGCCGCGACGTTGGTGATTTGGTCGAACGCACACGAGATGAAGTCGCTGAACTGGAACTCCACCACCGGGCGCATCCCCATCATGCTCGCTCCCACGGCGAGACCGGTGAAGCCGGCTTCGGCGATGGGCATGTCGATCACGCGATCCTCGCCGAATTCCTGCTGCAAACCCTCCGTTACCTTGAAAGCGCCGCCGAGCACACCGATGTCCTCTCCGATCAGCAGCACGTTGGGGTCGCGCCGCATCTCTTCTTGCAACGCTTGGCGAATCGCCTCGAGATAGGTGATCAAGGGTGAGTCGTGAGTCGGGAGTCGTGAGTCGGGCGGGAGTCGGTTGCCCGCGGTCGGCTGCAGACTCGCACAAGGATTACAGTACCCCGATCCGCAGGAGAGTGGTCTGGGCTGGAAGCCAGAAGGCAGAAGCTGGGAACTGATGGCCGACAACTCATGCTTTCGACTCCTCGGAATCGGCGTACACACCGAGCAAACCCTCCGGGCCCTCCGGCAGCGCACCCGCTTCACCCTTCCGCAAACCCTCTTCAACCTCTACCAGAATGCGCTCATCCATCGCGGCCGCTTCCGCGCCGCTGATTACGTCGCTGTCTTGCAGTAACTCGGAGAACCGTCGAATCGGATCCTTCTTTTTTCCCTCTTCGAAGAACGCGTCGGGCACATACGATGCGTCGTCGTGCGATCCGTGTCCCGTCATCCGGTAGGTCCAACATTCGATGAAGGACGGACCCTCGCCCCCTCGGGCACGTGCGATGGCCCGCTGCGTGCTGCTGTATACCGCCATGGCGTCGTTGCCATCCACGGATTCCACCGGCATCCCGTATCCCGCGGCGCGTTCGGCTACGCTGGCGACGGCCATCTGTTTGTCGAGTGGAGTCGAATACGCGTACTGGTTGTTGACACACAGATATACCACGGGCAGGCGCATGATCGCCGCGATGTTGAGGCCCTCGTGCCAATCACCTCGACTGCTTGCCCCATCTCCGAAATAGCAGAGAACCACGTTCTCCTGACGGCGCACCTTGAACGCCAGCGCCACTCCTGCCGCGACGGGAATGGTATCGGCCATGTGGCTCACAAATGCGCCGATGCCAAGTTTCCAGTCGCCCATATGCATGTTCCCGTCACGCCCACGCATCGGGCCATCACGTCGACCAAAGTATTGCAAGAATACCGACTCGGTCTTCATCCCTCTTACGAGGAAGGCACCCAAGTCTCTGTGGGAAGGAAAGATCACATCACCCTGCCCGAGCAGAGTGG
>JADFPO010000081.1:0-7124 GCA_022562295.1 Gemmatimonadota bacterium | reverse complement strand
ACGCATCGGGCCATCACGTCGACCAAAGTATTGCAAGAATACCGACTCGGTCTTCATCCCTCTTACGAGGAAGGCACCCAAGTCTCTGTGGGAAGGAAAGATCACATCACCCTGCCCGAGCAGAGTGGCGCTCGCAACGCCGATCGCCTCCTGCCCACGACCGACGAACACCGGACCGGCGAGCTTACCTTGACGGTACACGACCTCAAGGCGGTCCTCAATGGCCCGGTGCAATTTCATGTGATACAACATACGGGTAAGTGTCTCGAGAGCTGCCAACGAGAGGGGGGCGGGAGGCTCGGACATCTCGGAATGCGTCGCCCCTAGCACTACCCGCTAACCTTACTTGCCTCGAGCGGCCTGTTCGAGAATGTTGCGTGCGCGCGCCGGATTGAAGCTCCCACATACGCAGAAGCGAGCCATATATTTGCAGGCCTCATCCGGTGTTCTCCTCCCCGCCCGGACCCAGTCCGTCATCTTGCGAGCCAGGCCGGTCGAGATCATCCCGTGCCCGCACATGGTGCTCAGGCGCATCGTGGTGTCATCGGGCAGCTTCTCCGTCATCCCGAAAAATCCCAGCGAATACTCCACACTGTGTCGTACAATCCCGCACTCGTCACAGCAGTCGACGGCTTTATCGGGCACCGAAGAAATGTTCACCGACAATCCGAGATCCAGCTCGATCAGCTCGGCGAGGAATGCCTTGACCGCGTCGAAATTGTCGAACACGGCGGACACGGTGGTTGGCCGATCCACCTCGTCGATCACGGCCTGAGGATCGGGTGTCGTGTCACGGCGCCAGTGTGCAGCGGGGTTCAGGTTTCTCGACGACCGATGCTGCGCTCCTTTAATCGAATTTCCGACATTCACCGGATTGTGTTTGAGCGCACGTCGGAGGAATTCTTTTTGCTTTGGGACAGCGTTGCCATCGTTGAGGCCTTTCGCCGGCATAGCGGTCACGATGAAGTCGTCGACGAGGTCCTCACGCTGCCCGAACCGATGTAACGTGTGTGTCATCTCACGCGCTCCCTTCGAGGGCCGGCTCCGCCAGAAGCTCTGGAATCGGATCGGCCCGCCCGATGCCCACGTTCGTTTTTGCTCTCAGGTAGGGATACCCAGCGTCCGAGAGGATCTCTTCCAACTCCGTGTGACCGGTTGCGTCGCAGCGAGCGGCGATACCCAACGCCATGATCGTTGGGATTCGACCAGCCACTTCGCGGAGCACTACCAGCACGGACTCTACCTCGTGCATCGCAACGCTGAACTCGATGATACACGACATCACCTTTTCGTTCAGGATCTCCGGGTTCAAGTGCCCGGTATCGCGCTCTACCATCATCGCGGTGATCGGGTTCTTCTCCTCGAATGCCACGCGCGCCGCGGCCAACGTCTGGGTCACCTGCTGGACGTCGCGGAACCACACTCCAATACCCGGCCTGCCCAGTTCCACCGTCAGACCCGCCCGGCCTTCGCCCAACCGATTTGTCACATCGTTGGTCTTCACCTCCTCCGTTCCACGACCCAGTATGCCCGTGCTTTCATGCGTAGCCGTGACGTCGCTGAACGCACGCCGCACGGTGCGCGGCCAGGTGAGTTCGTCCGGTATGATCGCAGATGTCGGACAAACGTCGGGCTCGGGGTCGAAGCGCAACCGGAAGACTTTGAGCACACTTCTGATCGAGCGGACAATCGTGGGAGGCAGGCGTTCCATGCTCATGCCGCGAAAGCACGTGTAGCACTCCACACATTCCTCAGTGTTGACGATTGCGCGGTTGATTTTTCTATCGATGTATATCGCTCCCATCGGGCACACGGCGACGCAGTTGCCGCACGCGACACATTTTTTGGGATCGATCTGCATGCCAGTCCCTCCCGTATAGCGAAGATCGTCCTATGAAGCTAATCCGAGGGGCAAGGGGATCGCCACCGGACCCGCGGAACTCCCCCCCTCCCCCCCCGCCCCCTCCCCCCCCCTCCCCCCCCCCCCCCCCCCCCCCCCCCCCCCCCCCCCCGCCCCACCCCCCCCCCCCCCCCCCCCCCCGCGCCCCGAGCGGCCCCAGGGCGGGCGGGATCACCTCCGTGCCGCCGCCCGCGCTTTGTCGATCATCTCCCGGGCTCCGGGCACCGTTCGGCCGAATTCTTCGTAGATCGCCTGGCCTGCCGCGGCAAAACTCTCCAGATCCACTTCATTCACCTGCATTCCAGACGCCCGCAGCTGCTCCAGGAACTCGGCATCGAGCCGCTCCGCCGTGGCAAACGCAAAGCCCTGGGTCGCTCTGGCCGTCTCCTCGAGAACACGGCGAACCCCCTCCGGCAGCTTGGACCAGGTCTCCACACCAGCCACCAGGTATGCCGGGCTGTACACGTGCCCCGTCAGCGACAGGTAGGTCTGGACCTCCTGAAGGCTAGCGGTGACCACGTTGCTAAGTGGGTTTTCTTGGCCGTCCATGAGACCCGTCTGGAGCGCCAAGAAAACGTCGGAAAACGGGAGCGGCGACGGATTGGCACCGTAATCCCGGAACAGTTTCACCCGCCACGGACTGCTTGGGGTGCGTAGCTTGATGCCGCGCAAATCATTGGGCGTCACGATGGGGCGCGTGTTGTTGGTGATATGCCGGAAGCCGTTCTCCCACACGGCCAGTACTTTGTATCCCGCCGCTTCCGCGCGAGGGGCCAAGGAGGGCCAAAAGACCTCGGTCTCGATTCGCCGCATGTGGTCGCGATCACGGACGAGGTACGGCATATCGAAGATGGCGAATTCGTCGACAACCGACGACATGACCGTCGAGTTCAGTCCGAGGTGCACCGTGCCGAGCTTGAGCTTGGAGAGCACCACCTCGTCTCCACCCAACTGCGCCGACCCAAAAACCACCACGGTAGCCCGGTCTCCCAGTCGCTCGTTCGCGCGCCGGGCAAACTCCTCGGCCGAGAGCGCGATGAGCGATCGGGGAGAAGCCGAGTGGGCGAGCTTGATTTCGATCGGTGCTCCGGCGGACGATCCACAGGCAAGGCTGCCAAACAGGGCCCACAGCACGATCGTGCGGATCCCTGCGTGCCGGATCGCGCCTCTCCACTCCTTCACCGAATCGGTCATCAGAGCATAAAGATGGCGCCCCATCGATGGGGGAGGGTAGGGTGCGAGGATCCCGGCCAGCCGAACCGTCACCTTCATACCAAGAGCGAAACGAGATAAACCAGGCCCGTCCCGCCCAGCAGGATCAGTCCGATCCAGGCATACGTCACCATGCCACGGCCCGGCCGGTGCTCTGCCGGCATTTGCGGCGATGTGACCGCACGCAAGTTGAGGTAGCCGAGAACGGGGGCCGTCAGAAACGACACGATCGTGGCAAAATCCACCATCGTGGTGAGGTTTCCAATGAACAGTGCCAGCACCATCAACGTGAACGCCGCCAGCCCCGCGATACTCATCCAATAAAACCGACCGGTGGTGTTCGAAGGGGTCTCGTCCGAGGCGCCAGACTGCAGGTTCGCTATGGTACGCTCGATCGCCCGTGGAAAGCCATCGATCACCGTGAGCGCCGTGGAAAACATGGTGGTAAGCACGGCCACCATGACGATCGGTCGTGCCCAGGCTCCCAGTGTCTGGCCGTAGAGGTCTATGAGTTGAGTCGAGAACACGGTTCCCTGCGGACTGAATGCCACGCCGGAGCCAAACATCACGCCGGCTCCCAGAGTGACAAAAGCGAAGGCTAGCACGCCGGTCCCGATGTAACCGCCGAGGAGATCCAATCGCGCATGCCGCACGGGGGTTCGGACTCCAGTGCTCTCGTCCTTCGCCAGAGTCCACAAGGAACTCCACACCGAGGTGTCCACGGGTGACGGCATCCATCCGACGAGCGCCAAGAGAAATGCAAATGGGACAACCGTCCCCACTACCCCTGCGGGCCACAGGGTCAACGTCGACAGGTCGGCGTGTGGCAGCGTGACAAATGCCGCCCCCAACGTAGACAGACCGAGGATTACCAGAATGGCTTTCACGGTGAAGTCCAAGGCGCGGTATCGTCCGACCCACAACAGCGTCGCACACGCAGCCATCAAGAGCGAGGCCGTAACGGGAAGAGCCCAGTCCAGTCCGAATATGAACTGGATGAGATAGGCGGTGAAGAGCACGACGGCCGCCTGGGAGACCGTCGCCGTAATCAGCGTGATCGCGAGAAACAACCAAAGCGCCCAGGTGCCAATGCGGGCGTATCCCTCCACGAGGCTGGTTCTCGTCGCGGCCGCGTAACGGGCTCCGAACTCGAAGAACGGATACTTGAGCACGAGCGCCAAGAGAATGACGATGGCGAGTGCGAACCCTGTCGTGGCACCGGCACGAGTTGACTGGACGAGGTGCGAAACACCGATGGCCGCCGCCGCCCAGACGAGTCCCGGTCCGAAACTCGTCCAGACTGTTGCGTCACGTCCGTTGGCCGGCTCCGTCGTAGCCATGGCGGCTTGCCTTCCTTTATTTATGTATTTGGTACGGAGTCGATGGGTCGGACGCAGTCGAACCTACGTCAAGCCCAGTCAGCGCCGGCGAGCCAGCTAACAAAGATGAGGCCGGCATGCATGTCGCGCGAGGGCTTGTTGCTGGATCTGAGTTGTTTATAGCACGATCGGTCGGTGTTGGAGTGACTATTCCACCACCGAGCGATCGCGGTCGGAGGCCGCTTCGAGACGTTTGCGGAAGCCCGATCGGCCGGGAAGCGTCCCGGCGTTTGGCTAGTAGGGCCGGGTGACGAAGAAAGTGGACAGCGCCAACTGGTTCGCCACGGACAATTGGATCTGGTCTCCCGGGTGTACGAGCATCGCCTGCGTGGTATAGCTCGCGCGGGACCCGATGGGTCTGAGAAGGAACCGTACGGTTCCTCGGTTACGGATCTCCTGTAGCGCACGGCCCCGGAGTCGGATCACGGACGACGACGCGGCCGAAACAGTTCCCACGCGAACCGCGGCAGCGCCAGACTCGGAGACGAGATAGACCCTTACGTCGAGCCAGTTATCGTTCCGTATGCGTAGCGCGGTCTGCTCTCTGTGAATGCCGGTCTCAAAGCTCGTTGCCTGCTGCGCGCAACCCGTCACCGCCGCCCCAACACCAGTAGATAGCGCGACGCCAAGCAACGTTCGGAGCAATCGTTTGTAGTTCATCATTAATCTCCTTTCGTTGCGACAGATGAGCACTAGGGATTTATTGAGCATAGAGCATGCCACGGGATCCGGTTGGGCGGGCCTGGTCCATAAAACGGTTGGCTGACAACGAGTTACACTATTCCGCGCAACCGGGGGCCAAAGCGCCCCCCGCCGGTTCGCCGATCGAATCGCGGGTTTCACGAATTGTCGGGACACCTGCGAGAAGGGCAGAGCTGCGGGTAGTGTCCTAGGACACCACCGAGCTGCGGCGGCTCTCGCACTGGGATGGGTGGGCCATCTCACAGTCCGGTAGCCGTTACCGTGGGGCGTGAACAAAGGCGCCCAAAGACGTGGACGCCCTAAACGGGACCCCCACTGCCTCGACCGCAGTGCGTCAACGGTTCGAGCGGTCCGCTTCGCTGTCCGGTAATCTCAACGCCACCAGCTCGGCTGGATGATTTCGTCCACCGACAGCGACGACGATGTACTGCTTCCCGTCAACCATATACGTCATGGGAATACCGGTCTGATTGGCCGGTAGATCGATCTCGGCGAGAATCCGACCCGTCGCTTTGTCGTGCGCGCGGAGCTTGCTCGGCAGTGACGCGCCGAACCCACCCGACCCGCCGTCACCGGCAAAGAGCAGCGTTTTGGTGACCAGCAAACCAGCCCGCGTCGGACGACCGGTCCGCGGCAGATCGATGCCCTCGAGCGCCGGATGGTCCCGAACGAACTCCGGTGTGTCGTTGTTTGCCATCATCCACACATGCTCACCCGAGTTGAGATCGATGGCGGTGATCCGGCCCCACGGCGGCTTGATCAAGGGAAGCCCTCGCGGCCCCCCCGCTCCGGGCGGGCGATAGCTCGAGCGCCCAGAGATGTAGTTCATATTCGAGCGTTCCGGATTGTTCACCAATCCGATCACGCTCGGATTCGTCGAGGACGGTACGTAGAGCATGCCTGTCTCAGGGTCGAGTGCGGCGCCGTGCCAGTTCGCACCCCCCAGCGATCCAGGCAAATTCAATGTTCCCTGCGTACCGGCCGAATCGATCACGGACGGGGGATTGTAAAGTGGGCCCAGCCGATAATGAGAGGCGATCTCCAGCGCTTCGGCGTGGAGCTCCGGCGTGAAGTCGATCAGATCTTCCGCCGTAATGCCTTGTCGATCGAACGGCGCGGGTCTGGTTGGAAACGGTTGGGTAGGCGAGGTCCGCTCCCCCGGGACATCACTCTGCGGAACCGGTCGCTCGACGATGGGCCAAACCGGCTCGCCGGTCACCCGGTCGAACACATACGTGAAGCCCTGCTTCGTCACCTGCGCCACCGCCTTGATCTCGCGGCCGTCCACCGTGATGTCGACGAGAATCGGCGCAGCCGGCAGGTCGTAATCCCAGATGCCGTGGTGGGTCAGCTGATAGTGCCACACGCGCTCGCCCGTTGTTGCATCGAGGCATACGAGGCTCTGCGAGAACAGGTTTGCGCCGGGACGGTGACCGCCATAGTAGTCGCCGGTTCCCAGCTCCATTGGCAAGTACACGTAGCCCAACTCGAGATCCGCCGACATGGTGGTCCACACCCCGCCGTTGCCGGTAAAGCGCCACGAGTCATTTTCCCACGTCTCGTTTCCAAACTCGCCATGCTGGGGAATCGTGTGGAAGATCCACAGCTGCTCTCCGGTGCGCGCGTCGAAACCCCTCACGTGGCCCGGGGGCATTTCCTTGGTGGGAGGCGCCCCACCCTGCGGTAACGCCGCACCTACGACCACTACGTCGTTTACGACGATGGGCGGGGAGCTAGACCCGATGCGCGCCTCCTCGAGATCGATGGACCGGTCCAACCCCGTCTTGAGATCGACCACGCCATCGCGCCCAAACCCAGATACGGGCCGGCCGGTCTTGGCGTCGAGGGCGACCATGCGATAGCCCGGCGTGATCAGGAAGATTCGCTCCTCCACGCCGTCGGTCCAATAGGCGACGCCGCGGCCAGAGTTC
>JADFPO010000014.1 GCA_022562295.1 Gemmatimonadota bacterium | reverse complement strand
GGTGGCCGGGGGGGGCTGGGGGCAGGGCTGGGGGCAGGGGTGGGGGCGGGGCCGGGGCCGGGGGCCCGAGGCCCGCGCGCGCAGATCGTGATCACGAATTCCGACGGGGACACCGTGAGAACCCTCGACGGGCCCGCGACACCGGGATTTCACCGCGTGACCTGGGATTTCCGAGGCACGCGCCCGCCGGCGGAACCGCTTTCACCGGCCGGCCGCCGGGACAGCGTCGTCGCTGCGCACCGAAGGGATTTTGTGTTCGATTCGCTTGGCGCGGCAGGCATGAACGCCAGGGTGCTCGAGCGGATGAGGTCACAGGCGGAGGGCGGTACGTTCAATCCGTTTGGTCGTGGAGGCCGGGGAGGTCGCGGTTTCGGCCGGGGTGGCGATAGCGGTGAGTTCGTGGAGCGACCGGGTGAGCGCATGGGTGGCGGGCGTGGCGGGCCGGGCGGTGGTTTCGGAGGAGCCGGAGGATTGGACACCAGAACGCTGTTCCGGCTGCTGAATCCGAATCGAGGCCGCGGAGGGGGTGGAGGGGCCGGCTTCCGCGGACGGCAGCAAGCGCCCCTCGTCGGCGCCGGCGACTACCGTATCCATGTGACAATGAACGGCCAAACGTTCATGCGAAAGATGCGGGTCGAGACTCGCTAGGATCCGATCCTCGGCACGATCTCGAACCACGACACTGCTTGGTGACACGGGCGCTGCGGTTGCAGTATCCATGATCGAGTTCGCACGCTAGCTTCTCCCATCCGCGCTTCCGTCGAATCAGCGTGCCACGGGCAGTAGCATGAGGTTTGAACGATCGATGCGCCCCAGTCTCACCAAGAGAGCCATGGCTCTGATAAAAATCGCGGTCATCGTCTACCTCGCCTACACGGCGTTGTTCTTCCTCATGCAGCGGCGCCTGCTGTTTCCAGGAGCATATATGCGTCTGGCCTCCGACGGCGCGGTCGACTCGGTCGGAGGGCTCGAGAAGTTGTGGTTCCCAACGTCCGGCGGACGCGTCGAGGCCTGGTACCTCCCCGTGCCGAGCGGCAACGGGACCGCCCCGCACCCGGCGGTCATCTTCACCCACGGGAATGCAGAGTTGATCGACGAGTGGCCGGCAACTATGAGTGCGCTGTCACGAATGGGCATAGGTGTGTTGCTCATGGAGTACCCAGGGTATGGCAGGTCGGAGGGAACGCCGACTCAGGCCAGGATAATGGAGGCTATGATTGCGGGCTACGACTGGTTGGGGAGCCGATCAGACATCGACACAGGAAGAATTGTTGCGATGGGTCGCTCACTCGGCGCGGGCCCGGCGGTGGCGCTGGCGGCGGAACGATCGGTTCGCGCCCTCATTCTCCAATCCGCCTTCAGCAGTGTCGGGGCCATGGCGTGGGGTGCGTATCGCCTGCCGCCGTTCTTGGTGCTCGACCCGTTCGACAATCGCCGCGGTCTCGCTTCATTCTCGGGGCCCGTGTTGATCGTTCACGGCCGACGTGACGAAGTGATCCCACACCGGCACGGGGTCGAGCTGTCGGAGGCAGCGGAAAATGCAGAGTTGATCAGCCTCGATTGCCAACACAACGATTGCCCGCCATCGTGGGATGATTTCTGGGTCGACGTCGGCGAATTCCTCCAACGGACGGGTGTATTGAGTGAACCGGGTGGAGGGGGTGAACCGTGAGCAGCGACTGGCTGATGGCGTAGGAATCCCTCTTTGGTAGCCGGTAAAGTAGATCTCCTCAGACGATCCTGGCTCGCTTTCGCCCTGCTCGGCCTCGTGCAATGGGCGTGTACCGACCAATCGAACATCTCGTTCTTCGTCCTGGTGAAGTCGTCGAATTACTCGCAAGACGTCTCCGGCGAGTTGACCCTGCTCAACTATCATTTCTTTTCCGAGATATTCCTGCAGCCCGATGGCGGGCTCAGCGCCGCGACACTCACGCGCCACGACAATCCCGATGCGCCGATGGTGTACGAGGAACGCGAGAACGCGTACTACGTCGAAGGTGGACACTTCGACACACTCGAAGACGTGGATGCAGCCTATCCGAACGGTACGTTCGCGTTCGATTTTGGCACACCCGATGGACGCGAGCGACACGCCGAGCTGTTGCTAGCGGGCCCGGGAGGTCGCACGGACATCCCGGCGCCTATCACGATCTCATTCGAGCAAGACGGCTCGGTGGTGTCTCCCATCCTGATCGATCCTGCCAAGGATCTCGTTGTGCGGTGGAGCGAATACTCCAACGGCAGGGCCGACCCACGTGGCATCGTGGACGACATGATTTTCGTGGTTGTTGCCGACTGCCATGGTGAGCGTTTGTTTCATACGGGCCTACCGTTTCAGGGCGATTACGTGACCTTCCGGACCACCGAGGTTACGGTACACGCCGGCACGTTGAACAGCGGCCAATCGTACTCTGCGTTCGTCGAATTCCCGCACGTGGTCGACAGCCGGGTAGTCGACGGGGTTCCGGGGTTCACCTCGTATGCGACCGCGACCTACATCGATATCAGAACGCTGGGTGAGCAGTCCGATCAATCTTGTCCCGACATGCCACCGCCGATGGATACGGGGCAGACCGATCGCATGGTTGAGGTGTCAGATTCCGCTCGGTGATACCCACGCGTTCGCGTAGCTTGACGGAGGAACCCGAAACCAACGAAGCCAGTTTCGTGCTGACGTCGTTTTGCGGACGTGGGCGTGACAAAATGAAGTCGGACCGCCGATTCACGGTTACGGTATCACCGGTTGAGTTGTGAGTGCCATAGGTTGGTAGCCCTGGAGGAGAGGTCTGATGGATTTCGCCCTGATGGTTTACATACTCATTGCCGCGATGGCAGCCTCGGGTGGGGTGCTCGGCGCCTTCTGGCTCCGAGCGCTGACGATCATGCGAAGACGCATAATCGATTCGGCGGAGGAAGTCGAGCAGCTTACCAACGCAATCACCGAGCTGCGAGGCCAGATTGAAGGGTTGGCGGAGGACAGTCTGGAGATGCGGGAGCGGATTGCGTCGGCGGAGCGGCTCTTGCATGGTGGAAACCCGGGTCTGACAGGCCCCACCGACTAAGTATCGGGCATGCACAGAAACATGGCCGTGAAGGTCCGCAGATTGAATCTATTCGATCACCATCTTCGCCAGTCCGGCATATGAGCGGGAACGAGACTCCGGCACTCGGAGGTACCTTCCGCCGCGAACGATGAGTCCCGGTCTCGTCATGCCTATTGCGGACCGCGCACTACTCGACGTCGACGCCGTCGCGCTTGAAGAGGACACGTTTTTGGTCCTTAGCGCTGATCCTACTCCGCGCGAGACGCACGAGAACCCTGAGAGCTTGTTGCGCCAGGTCAGTACTTTCGAGGCCCAACCGCTGGGTTCGGTTCTGGTCACCGGCAAGAACCCGCTGCAATTCCTCGCGATCGTGCACGACCTCAACCAAGAGCCGACGTGTCGGGAGGAGTGGGTTGTCTCGGCACTGCAAGAAATCTTTCACCAGGCTGAACGTCGCCGGACGCGCCGATTGGCCTTACCGATGCTCGGGACAGTTCACGGTTCGCTCACGCCTCGTCGATTCGTCGATCTCTTCGAAACGGCTCTGGCGGAGTCGAATGTCGAGCACCTGGAACGGATCTGGGTCGTCGTGCCGGATGGCACGGGTGGAGATGTCCGGGACAGCCTGGCTACACTTGGTCTTCCGCTGCAGTAACCGACGACGTCCCGTCACTCCTACGTTCATCCGTCGTGTTTGGCCGGCCTTCCGAAGTGATCTCCTGGCGACCTAACTTACGCTGTCACCGTCCACCCGTCACCGGTCGCCGGGGCAGGTAGCGCTCGTCAAACACAAACTCTAGCGAGTCTCCACAATGTCGGATCGTCGCACGTTCCTCAAGACGTTGAGCGCCGGTGCCCTCGGGGCAGCGGGTCTAGCCTGTGACGCTCGGGGTGCTACGACCAGGGCCGCGGGAACCCTGGATCGGATTGGCGTCCAACTCTACACCGTGCGCCAGGCCATGGGGGATGACTTCGAGGGGACGCTGCGGCGTGTAGCCGCAATCGGGTACGCCGAGGTCGAATTTGCCGGCTATTTCGGCCGGCCCCCTGCGGCCGTACGCGCGGTGCTCGATGACGTAGGGTTGCGCGCGCCTTCTGCGCATGTCTCCTATGAGGTACTGGGTGACGACTGGGGACCCATCCTCGAGACCGCCAACGTGGTCGGGCACGACTACCTGATCTGCCCCGGTCTGCCCCGGTCGGTGACCGAGTCCATTGCGGGGTACCAGCGAGTGGCGGACGTGTTCAATAGAGCCGGGGAGCGGGCGCGAGAGGCGGGAATCTCGTTCGGCTATCACAATCACGCTGCGGAATTCGCGCTTCTCGAGGGCCAAGTCCCCTACGACGTGCTGATTGCCGAAAGCGATAGCCAGCACGTGTTGCTACAGATGGACCTCTTTTGGATCATCCGGGGTGGCCGTGATCCGTTGGAATATTTTTCGCGGTATCCGGGACGGTTTCCGTCGGTGCACGTGAAGGACATGGATGGCTTGCCGAACGGTGCCATGGTGGATGTAGGGCAGGGAAGCATCGACTTCGCGGCGATCTTCGCCGAGCGCGAGAGCGCAGGGATCCGACACTTTTTCGTGGAACACGATCGGCCGGCGGAGCAGTTTGAGTCGATAAGGGTGAGTTATGAGTATCTCGAGGGATTGAGGTTTTAGGGGATGGGGGATAGGGGATGGGGGATAGGTGTCAGGTGTCGGGTGTCGGGTGTTGATGTTGCGGGGGAGCCCGCCCTTCAGGGCGGGACTTCCATCGACGCACGCTCAGCTTCGTCGTCGCTTTCAGCGACAGATAGCCGAGGGGCGGCTTCAACTGTCGTAACGGGGGCCCCGCACGGGATCACCACGGGTAAACCCACGGCTCGGCGCTCCGACCGTCACCAAGGCGACTGAACAAAAAGGTCGCTTTCAGCGACAGATAGCCGAGCCGCGGCTTTAGCCGTCGTGACAGGCGGCTTCGTTCCAGATCTGCAGATAATTGGATTTCTGGACATAGGTGTCGAAGTTTTGCCCCGGGAAACGGGGTTGTGTTTTCCGGAAGCTCGAGCGTATTGGATAGCCAAGGGCTTGAGCTACGAGTGTCTTTACAACCTTGGAGCGCGTCCTGATTGGGGACCGGCGAGCGATGTTCCAGCAAGGGAGTTCTTGAGAAGCTCTTGTAGATCACGCGACGGAATCCAAAGAGTGGGGTGTCCCATCTCGATGGGGTCATAAATAGTCAACCCACTGGAAGCGATCGCAGCTTTGTAGGGCCGGGACATGGGCGTTTGAGCCGTCCTTGTGGTTCCCAGTCTGCGTAATTACCAGCGGCTCAATGCGTGGGACGCCAGAGGAAGACTACGACCGTGGTCGTTTTGGCTGGTTGCTGGGGTCGGGTTTCCACGGATTCTAGCAAGACAATACGGAAGGGCCGTTCCGCGTATGCTGGAGGCGTTAAGATACTGATGGCTGAAGGGGCTGCGCGAGGCAGGGTTATGCTCAGCCGTCGCTTTCAGCGACAGATAGCCGAGCCGCGACTCTCAGTCGCGAGAAACCTCGACCCTCGACTCGCGCCAACGCCGTTCCTGCACCAGATTACGACCCGAACCGGGAACGCGTGGAATTCATGTTTTTCCTCAAACGCCAGCAACAGTACGACGTATGCATCGTGGGCTCCGGCGCGGGCGGCGGCATGGCCGCCAAGCAGCTCACCGAAGCCGGCGCCGAGGTCATCCTGCTTGAAGCCGGTCGCATGTGGGACAACGCGACGGACTCGGCCATGTTCAGGTGGGCATACGAGTCACCACGCCGGGGGGCCTCGACGCCCGAGCGGAACTTCGGTGAGTTCCACGCGGGGCTCGGCGGTTGGTCGCTCCCCGGGGAGCCGTATACGAGGGCGCCCGGAGATAGCTTCGATTGGTTCCGCGTCAGGCAGCTGGGTGGACGCACGAACCACTGGGGGCGCATCTCGCTGCGCTACGGGCCGGACGATTTCACGGCGCGCAGCCGAGACGGTCTCGGCGACGATTGGCCCATCGGCTATGACGACATCGCGCCGTACTACGACATCCTAGATCGAATGGTGGGAATCCACGGTACCAACGAGGGGCTCCGCAACGCGCCGGACGGTTTCTTCCAGCCTCCTCCAAAGCCCCGTTGTTACGAGCTGCTCATCAAGGACGCGTGCGACGAATTGGGGGTTACCTGTATTCCGGCCAGGCGGTCGGTTCTCACGCAACCGTTGAACGGCAGGCCAGCATGCCACTACTGTGGTCAATGCGGTCGCGGGTGCAGTATCCATGCCAACTTTTCGTCTACCAACGTCCTCATCCCCCCGGCCATGAACACCGGCAGGCTGAGACTCGTGACGGATGCGATGGTGCGTGAAGTGACCATCGACCGAAACGGGCTCGCTGGCGGGGTGATCTACATCGACAAGAAGACCGGACGTGAGGAAATCGTACGTGCGCGCATCGTAGTGCTGGCGGCCAGCGCCTGCGAGTCGGCGCGCCTGTTGCTGAACTCGACGTCTTCGCTGTTTCCGGATGGCCTGGCCAACTCGAGCGGGACGGTCGGCAAGTATTTGACCGACAGTACCGGCTCCGACGTCGCCGGGTTCATTCCCAAGTTGATGGATGGCGTTCCGCACAACGAAGACGGCGCCGGGGGAATGCACATTTACACGCCGTGGTGGTTGGACAACTCGACGCTCGATTTCCCGCGCGGCTACCACATCGAACCATGGGGCGGCCGCGGGATGCCGAGTTACGGCTTCATGGGCGGAATCCATCGATATCCCACGGGAGGTGGTTACGGGAAGTCACTCAAAGACGATTACCGGCGCTACTACGGAGCGACGGTGGGTTTTTCGGGTCGTGGTGAGATGATTCCCAACGAGGACAGTTACTGCGAGATCGATCCCAGCACCGTGGATCAGTGGGGTATTCCGGTGCTGCGTTTTCACTTCAAGTGGAGCGAACACGAGTACAACCAGGTCAAACACATGCAGGAGACTTTTCGCGCCATCATCGCCGAGATGGGAGGCGAAGTGTTTTCTCCCATGCCCACACGAGAGAGTGGATACGGGATTCTGACCGGCGGACGCATCATTCACGAGGTGGGGGTTACTCGCATGGGTAACAGTACTGCTACGTCGGTGCTCAATAGCAATTGCCAGGCGCACGATGTGAAGAACCTGTTCGTTGCCGACGGCGGACCCTTCGTGTCGCAGTCCGACAAGAACCCGACCTGGACGATCCTGGCGCTCGCGATGCGCACCAGTGAGTTCATCGCCGCCGAGCGAAACGGAGGGAACCTCTAATGCGCAACATGCAGCGGCGTGAGATGGTGAGACTCCTCGCCGCCGCCCCGCTGGCGATGGCGTTCGATTGGACGCCACAAGAGGTGGAACGCGCCCGCGGTGCGGTGCTCGCCACACGCAAGGCGGCGGGTGCAGGTGCCCAGTTCGAGCCCCAATTCTTTACAGCGCACGAGTACGAGACGGTTCGAATCCTCGTCAATCTCATCTTGCCGCGCGACGAACGGTCCGGCAGCGCCACCGACGCCGGTGTGCCGGAGTTCATGGACTTCATTGTGGCCGATCAACAGGGTCGGCAGACAGCCATGAGGGGTGGTCTCGCGTGGATCGACGTGCAGTGCAAGCGGCGGTTCGGGAGCACCTTCGTGGAGTGCACCGAGGCGCAGCGTACCGAACTTTTGGACGAGCTGGCGTGGCCGGAGCGAGCGCGGCCCGAGCTGAGCCACGGTGTCGCGTTCTTCACCTCCTTTCGCGATTTGACGGCGAGCGGTTTTTGGTCCAGCCGAATGGGTGTAGAGGACCTACAGTATCTCGGCAACGTGGCAACTGAGTGGGATGGGTGTCCGGAGGAGCAACTTCGGAAGTTGGGGGTGAGCTATGGGGAACGTGAGTAGTGAGTAGTGAGTAGTGATCTAACCGTTACCACAGCTGATAGCTGATAGCTGATAGCCAACAGAGAGAAATCATGCCCCGATCACGACTCGGCATCGGCTTCATCGGCAGCGGATTCAACGCTCGATTTCACATCCAATCCCTAATCGGCGTGCGAGACGCGGACGTGCGGGGGATCTTCAGTCCCAACGCTGCCAACGCTGCCGACGCTGCCGATCTTGCACGCACCCTCAATGTCGGGGAAGCCAAGCCATATTCGTCCATCGCCGACATGGTCGATGACCCGAGCATCGATGCGATCTGGTTGTGCGGACCCAATCACGCGCGAATCGAGAACGTCGAGGAGGTCGTGGACGCCATCAAGGCGGGGAGGGGGTCGCTGAAGGGCATTGCGTGCGAGAAGCCGCTTGCGCGAACGGTGGGGGAGGCGCGCACGGTAACCGAACTCGTCAAGAGTGCCGATCTGAGCCACGGGTACTTGGAGAACCAACTCTTCACGCCGCACGTCGTGCGGGGACGCGATCTGATTTGGGCGCGAGGCGCCGCGTTGACCGGACGTCCATACCTGGCTCGTGCGGCGGAAGAACACAGCGGTCCGCATATGCCGTGGTTCTGGCGCGCGGACCTGCAGGGTGGCGGTGTGTTGACCGACATGATGTGTCACTCCGTCGAGGTCGTGCGCCATCTGCTGACCGAACCCGGCGCTCCTCGCTCCTCGATCCGGCCGGTGAGAGTGACGGCCCGCATCGCGAGTCTGAAGTGGACACGCCCGGAGTACGTGGAGAAGCTCGCTCAGATGATGGGTGACGAAGTCGATTACGGAAAGCGTCCCGCGGAGGATTTTGCGAGCGCGACGATCGAGTACGTTACCGAAGACGGTACACCGCTCTTAGGTGAGGTCACAACGTCGTGGTGTTTTGTCGGGGCTGGATTGCGGCTCTCCGCCGAGCTGCTCGGGCCGGAATACTCGATGTCGTGGAACACGTTGGAGAGCGGGCTCAAGTTGTTCTTTAGTCGTGAAGTGTCCGGCGAAGCCGGTGAAGACCTGGTCGAGAAACAGAATGCCGAGGTGGGCCTCATGCCGGTCATTCCCGACGAGTGGACCGCATACGGGTACGAAGCCGAGAACCGTCACTTCACGCAGGCGTTTCTGAACGACCAACAGCCCGCGTTGACGTTCGACGACGGTGTCGAGGTGATGCAGATTCTCATGACGGCCTATATGAGCGCGGAGCAGGGGAGGACCATCGACTTTCCACCGGCGGATCTCGATGCGTTCGTGCCGGCGGTGGCAAAGGGGGAATGGCGGTAGAGATTGGAGATTGGAGATTGCAGAATGAAAAGTGGAGATTGGAAATCGGAGGCCGTGTGAAGACTATTGCGGCAATCCTGTTGCTGCCCACTCCCGTGCTCGGCGCGGTGTCGTCCGTGCAACAGGACCTTCCCGCTGTTGAGCGACGCATCATCGAAGCAGTCGACAGCCACGTCGCCGAGGCCGTGGCGTTGCTCGAACGGGTTGTCAACATCAACAGTGGCACGATGAACTTCGCGGGCGTGAGGGAGGTTGGCCGCGTACTGAGCGCCGAGTTCGACGCGCTCGGGTTTGCCACCGAGTGGGTGGACGGCGCGTCGTTCGAGCGTGCGGGGCACCTGCTCGCCCGGCGCACGGGGGAGGGGGGGGGAACCAGACCCCATCTTCTCCTCATCGGCCATCTCGACACGGTGTTCGAACTCGACAGCCCGTTCCAACGGTTCGAGCGGAGGGGCGATTCGACGGCGGGCGGTCCCGGTGTGGTCGACATGAAGGGTGGGGACGTCGTCATCGTCCATGCACTGAAGGCACTCGATGCCGCCGGTGTGCTCGACGGCATGACCATCACGATCGTGATGACCGGCGACGAGGAGCGGAGCGGACGTCCGCTCGATCTTGCGCGGGAGGCACTCATCCAAGCTGCCGTAGACGCGGACATCGCCATCGCCTTCGAGAACGGCGACAGCGACCCGCGCACGGCAGTGGTCGCGCGTCGGGGTTCCACCGGCTGGCGTCTCGACGTGACGGGCACGCCAGCCCACTCGTCGCAGCTGTTTCAGCCCGAGGTTGGTGCCGGGGCGGTGTATGAGGCCTCTCGGATCCTCGGGCAGTTCTATCAGAGCCTGGCGGGTGAACCTTATCTCACCTTCAACCCTGGCGTCATGCTGGCCGGCACGGACGTCGATTACGACACGTTCCAGAGCCGCGGCACGGCGTTTGGAAAGAGCAACGTCGTTGCCGGGCACGCCGTCGTCACCGGCGACCTACGGACCTTGTCGCTCGAGCAACTCGCGGCGGCGCGCGCGCGCATGACCTTCATTGCGGGGCAGAACCTTCCGGGGACTTCGGCGGTACTCACGTTCGATGACGGTTACCCACCGCTGGCGCCGACTGACGGCAACCGCCGGCTGCTCGCACGGTTCGATGACGCGAGCCGAGATCTGGGGTTTGGTCCGGTAACGGCGGTGGATCCCCGCAACGCGGGCGCGGCCGACGTCTCGTTCGTTGCGGGCCTGGTGGATATGGCAATCGACGGGCTCGGTCCGGGTGGTGGAAACGATCACACGGTGAACGAGTGGATCGATCTCCCCACGCTGGCGATGCAGACGAAGCGTGCCGCGTTGCTCATGTACCGGCTGATCGAGGCGGATCGGATCGATTAGCGGCCAATAGATTGGAGATTGGAAATTGGCGAGTGGGAATTTGAGATTGGGTGGGCCTCCCCCGGTTTGGTGGACACATGGTTAGGAGATGTCCTACAATCCGTGGGGAGGTGTTCATGGTCAAGCAGCGACGGCAGTATGCAAAGGAGTTCAAGCTGGAGGCGGTCCAACTGGCTGTGGAGTCGGAGCGTTCGCTGGCGGAGGTGGCGCGTGATCTCGGGATTGCCCCGAGCTTGCTGCATAAGTGGAAGCAGCAGGTAGAGAAGCGGGCCCCGGCTACGGTGTTTCCGGGCCAGGGCACTGCGACGGGGCCGGAGGACGAGACGCGGCAGCTGCGTCGGGAGCTTGAACGGGTCAGGCAGGAGCGCGATTTCTTAAAAAAAGCGGCAGTGTTCTTCGCGCAGGAGTCGCCGTGAAGTACGCGTGTATTGCGTCGCACCGTGGCAGATTTCCGGTGACGATGATGTGTCGGGTGTTGGGGGTGAGTCGGTCGGGGTTCTACGCGGCGTACCGTCGTGCCCCGAGCGCGCGGACACGACACGATCAGCGACTTCGAGTAGAGATTCGCACGATTCACCGGGAGAGTCGGCGGCGCTACGGTAGCCCGCGGGTATATCACGAGTTGCGGGCGCGGGGGCTGCGGTGTGGCAAGAAGCGGGTGGAGCGGCTGATGCGGGCCGACGGGCTGCGCGCCAAGAAACGGCGCCGGTTCCGGGTGACCACGGAGTCGGACCACGCCTATGCGCCGGCTCCCAATATCTTGGCTCGCCAGTTTGCCGTGGGCCGGCAGGGCGCCGAGCGGGTATGGGCCGCGGATCTGACGTACCTCCCCACGCGGGAGGGGTGGCTGTATCTGGCGGTGATTCTAGATGTTGGCAACCGGCAGGTGGTGGGCTGGGCGGTGCGGTCGTCGTTACAGCACGACATCACGCTGGCGGCGCTCGACATGGCGCTGGAGCGCGAGGGTGGCGGGGGCGGGCTGCACCATTCGGATCGGGGCGTGCAGTACGCGTGTCGCACCTACCGCGACCGCCTGGCGGCGCAGGGCATTGCGGTCAGCATGAGTCGGCGGGGCAACTGTTGGGATAACGCCGTCGTGGAGAGTTTCATGGCCACGCTGAAATGGGAATTGGTCGCCGAGGCGGACTGGCAAACGCGCCGGGAAGCGTCGCGCGACCTGTTTGAATACATCGAGGTCTGGTACAATCGGCAACGTCGGCATTCGAGTCTCGGGTATCGGACACCGGTGGAGTACGCCGCTCAGCTCGCACAAACGCGGCGGGCTGCGTAAACTGCGTGTCCATCAAGCCGGGGGAAGACCAGGGAGCACCAACTACAGGATAAATCCACTCTCCAATTTCCACTCTGCGGCTACGGAAAAATCCCCAGCTCTTCGTATGTCACCGCCACCTTATCGATTGCGTTGACCATGGCGGCAGTGCGCATGTCGATGTCGTTTCCCAACCGCGTTTTCCGGTCCACGATTTCCCTATAGGCGACGGCCATCGTCTCTTCGAGCCCGGAATTGACGAGGTCGATCTCGTCGGCGCCACGGGCGAACTCTGGCGTTTCATGGTCGGAAGGCTGATCCCCATGAAGCTTGGCCAGCGCGTCCAACAGCCCTTTGTGCGCCCGTTCTTCATAACGCTTCTGCAGCCGGCCGAACCGCACGTGCGAGAGATTCTTGAGCCACTCGAAGTACGATACCGTGACGCCGCCGGCGTTGAGATAGATGTCGGGGAGGATGAGCACACCGCGCTGGCGAAGAATCGCATCGGCATCTTCCGTCGTGGGGCCATTGGCGGCTTCGCCCACGATCTTGGCCTTGATGGCCGATGCGTTCTTCGTGGTAATCTGATTTTCTAGCGCGGCCGGTATGAGAATGTCGCAGTCGAGCTCCAACGCGTCGGAGGAATTGGGTAGGTTGGTCGCTCCGGGAAAGTCGAGAATTGTTCCGGTTTCCTTTCTGTGAGCGACCAGCTCCTCCAGCTTCAGCCCGTTCGGAGCAGAGACGGCACCCTCGTATTCCGCGATGCCGACCAA
Source organism: Gemmatimonadota bacterium (assembly GCA_022562295.1). Classification (GTDB taxonomy): domain Bacteria; phylum Gemmatimonadota; class Gemmatimonadetes; order Gemmatimonadales; family GWC2-71-9; genus B3T1B10. Next base: position 34,522 of record JADFPO010000014.1, on the reverse strand, counting down.
CACCGCCCCTTCTTCCTCGAGAAACTTGGCGGCGTGATACCCCACGTTGCCGAGGCCCTGAACCACCAATCGCTTGCCCTCGACGCCCGTGCTCAATTTCAGCCGCTTCATGTCCTCCGCGATGCTGCAGCACTCGCGAATTCCATAGCACACGCCGCGGCCGGTGGCCTCGAGTCGACCGCGAATTCCGCCCTGTGTGACGGGCTTACCCGTAACGCAAGCAAGCGCATTCAGCTCGCCACCCGAGAGCGACAGGTAGGTGTCGACGATCCAGGACATTTCCCTCGGACCGGTGCCGTAATCCGGCGCCGGGACGTCGCATCCGGGACCGATGAAATTTTTCCTCTTGAGCTCGAAGGTGTAGCGACGCGTGATGCGCTCGAGCTCGCCCTCCGAGTACTTGTGGCGCGCGATCCTGACGCCACCCTTGGCCCCTCCGAACGGGACGTCTACTAACGCACACTTGAACGTCATCAGTGCGGCGAGCGCCGCGACCTCGTCACGGTTCACGGTCATGCTGAACCGGATGCCTCCCTTCGTGGGTAGCCGGTGGTGGCTGTGCTCCGCTCGCCACGCCTCGATCACCTCGATGGTGCCGTCGTCCCGCTTGATGGGAAAGCTCATGTAGTAGACGCTGTTGCACTCGCGGACCTGCGCCAGCAACGTGGGATGATGCCGTGTGAACGCGGCCGCTCGGTCGAAACTACGGTTTACCTGTGCTCTGAAGTCGAACTGCTCGGTCATTGGTGATCGCTCGCGACTGATAGTCGCGGCTCGGCTGTTCTGTCGCTGAAGCGACGTTGTCGAGACGTCACTTACGGACAGATGGTCGAGCCGCGGGTTTACCCGCAGGTTTCATGATGGAATATCGGCCTGGGTTCCTTCGGACTTGAGTCAGCTGGGGGCCATGACAACGACGATCTTCTTCAAGGATTGGTTCTGCTCGCTGGCAGGAGGGTGGCCAGTGGATTGTCTCATCCATGGGCTGTGAGCCTTGCGTAGTTAGGTGGCTGCGCGCAGCTCGCGACTACAGACGACATCAGCTGGCTACAGACTCCACCCGTCTCGATACGTTGGCTTGGTGTACTCATCGGGGATGTTCGTGTTCGTGACCATGCCAGTGTTGGGATCCAGTTCGAGGATTCTCGCGGAGCGCACTGCCAGGTTTCCGAGCAGCACCATCTCGGTGAGTGGGCCCGAGTGCTCGACGAAATTCGATCCCGCGACCGGTCCGCCCTTGCATGTGTCGATCCATTCCTTGTGCGGGCCGTTCAGCCGCGCAAACTTCTCGGCCGGCGGATTGGCCATGAGGTCGGCGTGCCGTTCGGCGTCGAGAAGGCGCGGGTTCTCGCCGTAGATGCCGGCAAAGAGCTTGCCATCGTCCCCCACCCAGATCTGTCCGCTGCTCTCCAACGGCCAGGGTTGTTCGTCCCCCACCTCGTCGGGCCGCGGGGGCGAAATGTTGCCGTCACGCCATACGACCTTGACCGCCTGACGGTTGCCGCGTGCGGGAAAGTCGTACACGATGCGCGACGCCGCGGGAGCCGTTTCTTCGTACAACGTGGTGGATTCGGCCTCGATGCGCGTCGGGTAACCCAGATCCAGCGTCCAGTACGCCGCGTCCATCGAGTGACACGCGATGTCGCCGAGAGCGCCGGTGCCAAAGTCCCACCACCCACGCCACCTGAACGGGGCGTACGCCGGATGGTAGGGCCGTTCCGGTGCGGGGCCGAGCCACAAGTCCCAGTCGAGGTGCGCAGGCACGTGATACCGTTCCAATGGGCGCTCGATCGCCTGCGGCCAGATGGGTCGGTTGGTCCAGTACTGCACCTCACGCACGGTGCCGATCGCACCCGCCTCGATCCACTCGCGGATTCGTCTTGTCCCGTCTTGCGCGTGGCCTTGGTTACCCATCTGTGTGGCTACTCCCGAGGTGCGGGCGACTTCGGCCATCTGGCGCACTTCCCAAATCGTGCGTGCCAGCGGCTTCTCACAGTAGACGGGCTTGCCCAACTCCATCGCCATGACCGCGGCCACGGTATGCGTGTGATCGGGTGTGGCCACGACCACGGCATCGATGTTGGCCGCTTCCTGCTCGAGCATTTTGCGGAAATCCTTGAAACGCTTAGCCTTGGGGAATCGGTTGAACGTATTCCTCGCGCTCTTCCAATCGACATCGCACAGTGCATAGATATTCTCGTCGCTCACGCCGCGCACATCGGCGCTGCCTCTGCCCCCAACGCCGATGCACGCGATGTTGAGCGTATCGCTCGGCGCGCGGTATCCACGGCCGCCTAAGACATGTCGTGGCACGATCGTGAACGTCAGTCCGGCCGCCGTCGTGTCGCTGACGAATTCGCGTCTCGAGATTTGCTGTGAGGACATGTTGTGCTCCTCGTTAGTTGGTTTTTCAGCTATCAGCTCTTAGCCACTGGCCGATGGCTGTGCTACTCACCCGACTCACCACTCACGACTCACTGTGTTCTGGTCGGAACATCACCGCAAAGAGTGCCAGTATCCCTGCAGCGCCAATCGCGGGGATCAACCAAATCGTGCGCCAGTCATGCGGCACGGTGCCGCCCGTGATAGTGTACGCCTCCACCACGGCTCCCGAAACCAACGCCCCGATAAACAACCCCACACCTAGCGTGACGAACGCGATAAACCCCTGTGCCGCCGCACGGATCTTTTCGTGTGCCTTTTGGTCTACGTAAATCTGCCCGGTTACGAAGAAGAAATCGTAGCATATCCCATGTAGCAGAATACCGAGGTAGAGCATCCATACCATGCTGCCGACGTTCCCGAACGCGAACAGGACGTACCGCAGCGTCCACGCCAGCATCCCCACGAGCAGCATCTTCTTCACGCCGAGTCGGAGTAGAAACCAGGGCATCAACACCATGAAGACGATCTCCGACATTTGACCCACGGTCATCTTCGTGGCCGGCTCTGCCATGCCGAGTTCGTTCAAGAAGAGGTTGGTGAAGGTATAGTAGAACTGAAGTGGAATCGACAGCAAGAGCGACCCGATGACGAAGATCGCGAAGGAGCGGTCTTTCATGAGGGAAAGCGCGTCGAGGCCCAGAACGTCACGTGCCTTGACTGGTCCACCGGCGGCTTTGGGAGGTGTGTGAGGGAGAATAAGGCAGTACAGGCCAGTTACGATCGAGGCTCCCGCGGCGATCTGCATGGGGATCACCCTCGCTTCCAAACCCAGGCGCCCGACGAGGATTCCGGCGACGATCCACCCGATGGTTCCCCATACCCGAACCCGTGGGAATTCTCGGGCACCATCTTCTAAATGGTGGAAAGAAATCGAGTTCGTGAGCGCCAACGTCGGCATGTACAGCAGAGCGTACAAGATGATGACGGGATAGAGCTGACCGAACGACAGCCGCGTGGATCCTGCGTACAGGATCACGCCTCCCACGATGTGCAGCGCCGCGAGGATCCGCTCTGTGGAGAAGAATCGGTCTGCGATCATCCCGACGAAGAACGGAGAAATCATGGCGGCGATGGCCATGGTTCCGTAAGCAAACCCGATCTGCCGGCCGTCGAACTGAAGGGTTTGTCCCAAGTAAGTCCCGAGTGTCACCCACCATGCTCCCCAAATGAAATACTGCAAGAACATCATGGTGGACAGTCTCACCCGGATGCTGCTCATGGCAGACGCTTGATCTTGATGTTCCGATAGGCCACTCGGTCGCCGTGATCCTGCAGTGCGATGTGGCCGGTCCGCTGGCGCCCATACGAAGGGATGGTGTCGAACTTGGTTTGCGACACCAAACGCTCCCATTCGGGGCTCTCCAACTCGTATTCGACGACCTTGACTCCATTGAGCCAGTGTTCAACGTGGCTTTCGCGGACGAGCAGCCGCACGGAGTTCCAGGAACCGGCAGCGCGCACCGCTCCGGGTTTCGGCGCGTGCAACCCGTAGTTGGACCCGGCCGACGTCTCCGGAACTTGGCCGTCCCTATGCCTGGCGTCGTCCAATACCTGCATCTCGGGTCCGCTGAGCCAGGCGCGCCGCTGGTCTTCGGTGACCCGAAACATGATGCCGCTATTACCGGCCTCGGCGATCTTCCACTCGAGTTGCAGCTCGAAGTTCTTGAACTGCTTTTTGGTGATGATATCGCCGGCCGGCGCGACCCTCGTAAGGGCGCCATCGACGACCTTCCATCCGTCGGGCATCGAATCCTGGCGGAAGCCTCGCCATTCGTCAGTGGTGTCACCATCGAACAAGAGCTCCCATCCGTCGGCGCGCTCGGATGCGGTCAACCGATTCATTTCCTGCCGGGCTAGGGCTGGCGTGTGCGTGAGAACGCTGCCGGTGAGTCCGACAATCAGTGCGCGCAGTGCGGTTCTATAGGTCATTGTTGTCGCTCGCGATGTAGTCCCCGTAAGGATGACGGCGATCAGGGCTCGGCTAGAATACGGTGTTCGGCCGAGAAGGGGAAGCGCATCGGGCGGCCGGCTCGATGAGGTTGTTTTTTCCGCGCCCGGGACTTTGAATTAACCCGTTCGACCGTTAGCCGGTGAGGTCTCGCGGACGATGACGGGGACCGCGACACGGTGTGGCGCGGGGGTGACGGGGTAAACCGACGCAACGGTTTCGTGGACACCGGAAGAGCCGACCTAACCGCGGCGGCGTTTGAGGCCATGCGAAAGAGACTGTTCAAACTGACTTTGTTGGCAATCGTTCCCATGGGTTGCAGCAGTTCGCTGCGTCTTGCCCCGAACGATGCCGATGTAGTCTTGGCGCAACAGCTGCTCGATGCACCGAATCCAGCGGAGCCCGGCCAATACGAAGTGCGCACGTTGTACTACGGCAGTGGGACCGACCGGCGCCGGCCCGAGTACCGAGATTCCATAACGATCCGGACCGATCCGGTCGATGCGAGGAAGCTCGTCGACCTCGGACGACAGGCGAAGGAACGAAACGGGTACTGGGGCTTCGATCCGAGCGCGTTCCCTCTCAATGGGCGCGTGTGGTATCCGGAAGGTCCCGGCCCGTTTCCGCTCGTGTTGATCGCGCACGGAAACCACAACATGAGAGAGTTCTCGGATCCTGGATACGGCTATCTCGGAAAGCTGCTCGCGAGCCGCGGATTCATCATGACGTCGGTGGACATGAATTTCGTGAATGGGGGCATCCGTGAGGAGAACGACGCGCGCGGGTGGTTGTTCCTCAAGCACCTCGAGGCATGGAGGGAGTTCACCGGAAGCCAAGGGAACCCGTTCTACCGCAAGGTAGATATGGACAAGATCGCTGTCATCGGACACTCGCGCGGTGGCGAGGCCGTGGGGCATGCCGCGGCGTTCAACCGCCTTAGCCATTACCCCGACGACGCCACCCTGGAGTTCGATTTCAATTTCGGGATCCAGTCGGTGATTGCCATTGCGCCGGTGGACGGACAGTACCTGCCGACCGGCAGGCACGTGCCGGTACAGAACGTCAACTACATGGTGTTCCACGGTTCTCACGACGGCGACGTCACCAGCTTTCACGGACTACGGCTGTACCACAGAATCCGATTTACCGACGGCGTCCCGAGATTCAAGACGGCGATATATGTGTATCGGGCCAACCACGGTCAGTGGAACACCGTGTGGGGAAGTGGCGATACCGGCGGACGGAGCGGCCGGATTCTGAACCTCGGGGCGTTGATGGATGCCGAAGATCAACGGCAGTTCGCCAAGATCTATATACCCGCATTTTTGGAGGCGACGCTCAAGGGCGACAAGCGCTATCTCCCGATCTTTCGGGACCATCGGGTCATCGGTGGGTGGCTCCCGAAGACGATGTATATCACCCGCTTTCAAACCAGCACGTTCCGGGCGCTCGCCACCTTCGAAGAGGACATCGACGTCACGTCCGGCACCAAGCAGGGTGTGACGTTGCGGGGAGATCACCTGACAACGTGGCGGGAGGGACGTCTCTTGCTACGGTCTCGCAACCGCTCCACGACCTCGAAATCGCAGGAGAATCAAGCGGTCTGGTTGGGTTGGGACGATCGCTCGGAGGGGGAGGAGGAGAGGGAGGGGGAAAATACTCCGGGTTCCTACGCCGTGACGCTGCCCGGTTCCCTCGGCGACGAGATGAACCTCTCGTCCAGTACATCGCTGGATTTTCTCCTCGCGCCCACGGGGCCGACGCGCGGGAGTCGAGACGACCAGCAGCCAATCGATCTGACGATCGAACTTGCCGACGCGGCCGGCGCCCGAGCGCAACTCGCGATCAGCCGGTACGGCGTCGTGCGACGGCCGCTCGGAATCAGAATCATGCGAAGAGGAGATCAGGAGCGCTTCCCCGAGAATTACGACCTGATGTTGCAGACCTATTCGCTACCGCTCGGCGACTTCCTCCTCGTCACCCCACGGCTCGATCTCTCGCGACTCACCACCATCCGCTTCGTGTTCGACCGCGTAGCATCCGGGACGGTCGTGGTCGATGACATCGGGTTTTCGGAGTTGGATCCGGCCTTTACCAGCGTGACGGTAGGGCGGTAGGCGGGCAGGCGGGCGGGCGGGCAGGTGGGCAGATGGGCAGGTGGGCGGTACTGGCTGCCCGCCGGGATGGGTAGAAGAGCGGCGGGGGCCCGCCGGGCGGTGTGGCGGTGTGGTAGGGGCCCGCCGGGTGTGGAGTGGAGTGGAGTGGTGGAGATTATCGCCAGCGCAATCCAACCCGATGAGCGGCGCCCGACCCGTCGAACTCTTGGAACGCGTACTCCACTGTAATCGCGTCGCCGGTGAACGCCGCCCCGAAACTGATTGCGCTCGCGCCGCCGTTTGGAACGCGTCGGATCCCCACCCGGCCGATAAAGGTGCGTCCTCGGATAGGCCAATATGCGATCTCCACTCCACTCGCCGGGACGATTTGCGCATCGCGCCGGCGAGACACGGCCGCCGTCACCACGAGGTCGAGCGGCCCTACCTGTTGACTTTGGAGTGAGGCACCGAGGGTGATCCGTTGTGGTAGGGGAAGGCTGGAAACGTCGATGTCCAAACCCGGCCCGAGGTTCTGCACGGCCAGACCGATCGTTACATCACCGATGTCCTTTGCCAACCCCAGATCCAACGCTGCGGTCGCGTCGCGCGCTGCGCCGAGCCGTTGTTCTATGATTTTGGTGGAAACACCTGCGTGAATCCCCTTGATGGTCCTGGCGTAGGCTAGCGACGCCACGAGATCCGAGCCCCCGATGAGACCGGGCTGAAGCAGCATCGCCTCGTCCGACGATACTATCGTGGGATCAAAGGCGCTTGCTCGATAGGCCAGCACCTGGACGCCGATGGCGAGCCCACCGGTCGACCAGTCTCTCCCCATCGACACCGTACCCAACGTGCTTGCCGAGCCGTAGCGCTGCACGGCGATTCCTGCGCCGCCCGTCTGCCGCAACAGAGCGGGGTTGTAAAAGATGGCGTCGGGATCGTTACCGGCGAGTACGAAAGCGCCTCCCAGGGCGAGGGCCCTCGTACTGGCCGGGAGCTCCAGAACGATTGGACCGTTCCGAAGGCTCTGGGCCCATGCGGGATCTGCGGCGAGCATCGCAATGATCGCCAGCGTGAAGAGTGGTCTCATGGAACGTCTAGTTCGGGTGTCGCGTGCCTTCAGAGGCGCGACCCGAAACCTACAACCTGTTACCCGCGATCTGGAACCTGGAACCTCAGAGCGATACTCTAGAGTGCCAGACCGCGTCCTTCGGGATCGGTTGCCAACAGCCTCTTCAGAATGGAGGCATCATGCCTTGGATTGAACCCGTAGAGCTGGAAGGCGAGCATGTGCGTCTCCAGCCAGTGAACCTCGAGCACACACCTGCCCTGTGGAAGGCCGGCAGCCATCCCGAATTGTGGCGTTTTATGCCGAGTGTGATCGGGTCGGAAGCACAGATGCGCGAGACAATTGCTTGGGCGGTGCAACTTGCGGAGGAGGGCGCCGGACTCGCGTTCGCCACGAGTACCAAGGCTACGGGCGAGATCGTGGGGTCCACCGGGTTTTGGAATCTCGAGCCGTCCCACAAGCGACTGGAGATCGGATATACATGGATCACGCCAAGGCTTCAGCGATCGGCAGTCAACACCGAGTGCAAATTGTTGATGCTGCGGTATGCGTTCGAGCAGCTGGGATGTAATCGGGTGGAGTTCAAGACCGACTCGCTAAACGAGAGATCCAGAGCGGCGATCGCTCGATTAGGTGCAGTGGAAGAGGGTACGCTGCGCAATCACATGGTACAGCCCGACGGCCGGCTACGGCACAGCGTATACTTCAGCATCTTGAGGGACGAGTGGCCGCAAGTGAAGCGACGTCTACAGGGATTTCTGGAGTCTCATGCTGGGTGAACGCTGGTGTGTGAGCTTGTTGGTTCCGGCTGCGACAGCGATCGTGCTGAGTGCTCCGGCAGAAAACGCGCGGTGGGGTCGGGAGGGTCACAAGATCGTGTGTGAGATCGCGTGGCGACGCCTCGATCCCGATGGCCGGCAACTCGTGTCCGACCTGCGGCGGCACGATCCGAGCGAAACGTTTGCTGATTCCTGCACCTGGGCTGACGCGGTGCGATACACGACGCACCGTCATACGCGAACGTACCATTACATCAATGTTCCGACGGGCAGGCGTGGTGTGGACATGGAGCGCGACTGCGGCCACACGACACGGTGCCTCCCCTGGGCCATTCGTCATTACGCGATTGCTTTGCAGGATCGGTCGCAAACCGGAGCAACACGCGCGGAAGCGTTGAGATTTCTGGGCCACTTCGTGGGCGATTTGCATCAGCCGATGCACGTGGGGCGCCTCGAAGATCGCGGTGGCAACTCGATCGACGTGGAGTTGGAATTCGCGTCAGATTGTGTGAGGCGGAACTTGTCGCTGCACACCGTATGGGATATCACGTTCTTGTGCCATGCAGGAATCACCTGGCCGGGAAGTGTACTCGAACTCGACCGCGGCATCACCCAACGCCAAGCGGCGTCGTGGGGGAATTTCGACGTGCTGGGCTGGACGAACGAGGCATACCGGCTCGACGAAGAATTTGTCTACCAGCTTCCCGCGGGTGGTGAAATCGATCCGGCGTACTACGATCGCGCGGTAGAAATCTCGAGGATTCAACTCCAACGCGCCGGAGTACGCTTGGCATTCCTGCTCAACGCCGCGGCGGCCGGCACCCTCGGGTTTCCGGATTGACCGGGCGGAGAGACGAGATACCGATCGAACGAGAAGCGCGGTCCGACGCGAAGAGACGCTTCACGCCTCGCAGGTGGCTCGTTCCGATCATCATTGCCGCGGCTCTCGTGGCGCTCCTGCTGGGTCGGTGGTGGGCCGTCGGGACGGCAGACCGGTTGTGGGCCGAATCGCTCGGTGTTGCCGAGACGCACGGATCGATTGCCCGGCTTCGTACGCTACTGTTCTTGGCGGCACTCATCAGCGCCGCGGTTTGGTGCATGGGCAATCTCTTCGTGGTGCACCGGTCTATCGGGTCGGTGCACATTCCTCGCCGCTTAGGCAACATCGAGATTACCGAAGCCATACCTCGCCACTATGTCTCGATCGGTCTAGTCATATTCGGTCTGATTCTGGCGTTTGCGATGAGCTTCGAGGCGTGGGGGTGGTGGTACCCGCGCGCACTTGCGAATGCGGGTACGTCGCTTGGCCTGAGCGATCCGGTATTGCAGCGTGACGCATCCTACTACCTGTTTGCGCTTCCGTGGAAGCGCATCATACATGGTTATGCCACGCTTCTGGCCGCGATCATGTTCGGTGTTTCGTTGATCTTGTACATGGCCGTCGGGGCGGTGCGGGCAGTCAAACGCGGCGTGCAGGTCACCGATGGGGCCAGGCGCCACCTAGGGGCGCTGTTGGCCATTTTCGCGCTGGCGTTGGTTTGGGGATACCGCCTGGAACCAGCCGAGTATCTCGCAGGCGTTCACAACGTACCGTACGACTCCGTGTTGATCGACGTGCGACTTCCGACAGCCCGGTTGCTCGGAGCCGTGGGGCTGATGACCTGCGCCGGGTCGCTCTTGTGGATCCGGTATGCGCGGATGTCCGTGATAGCATTTAGCTGGGGCGCCCTCGGCGTGCTGTCTTTCGTGGGCCATTATCTCGTCCCAGCTGTGGCAGCGGGAGTGCGCACCGACGAAGAACTGCGGTCGGAAATCCTCACCGCCGCTGCAGCGGATTTCATGCGGTACGCCTACGGCGTGGCCCCAACCGCGGAAACTCGCTCTCCACTCCCGCGTCCGACCGTGCCGCCGCATCTCGCTCCCTCGGACGTCGACGCACCGATGCTGTGGGATGAGTTCGCCGTAAACCTGTTGCTGAATCGGCTCGAGCGGGAGAAACCGTATCTGGATTTCGGAGCGGCCTCAGTGGGCCGCTACCGCGTGTCGGACGGCCGGGACGTGCCAGTTATCATTGGCGTGCGAGAGGTGAATCTGAACAAGGCGAGGGATGTGGACCCGGCGTTTTCGTGGGAGCGCATCCATCTCGAGCCCTATCGCAGCGCCAAGGGAGTTGTTGCGGTAAGGGCTGACTTGGTGTCGGACCGAGGGTATCCGTTGTTCGTCCCCGACTTGAGCCGGCCCGGCTCGGTGGTACCCAATGCCGTCGACGTCGCGCTACATGACTCCTTGTTGCTGTTTGGTGCGACAACCGAAGAGTTTGCCGTGGTGCCCGAAGGGTTGGCCCACGGGGTGTCTCTCGGCGGATTTCCACGGCGTGTTGCACTCGCGTGGAAACTGCAAAGCTCTCAACTCGTGACCTCGCCGGCGGTGAGTCGAACGTCGGTTGTGCTGTGGGATCGATCGGTGGGCGACCGACTGGAGGCGGTGGCGCCGTTCGCCGATTTTGGAGCGGCGCATCCCGCCGTGGTCGACGGTCGGCTATTCTGGACCGCGTTCGGGTACGTTGCGTCGAACACGTTCCCTCTCGTACCACGGGTGGAGTGGCGAGGGACCGCAGTGGGATACTTGCGCGCTGGGTTGGTCGGTGTTGTGGAGGCGGCTACGGGCGAGACTACGGTGTATCTCCTGCCGAACGCCGATCCGCTGAGCAGAGCGTGGGCCGGCATCGCACCCGATGTCGTAGTGTCGTGGAGTGAGCTCCCTGAGGCGCTGCGGCGTCATTTGCGGTATCCCGAGGGATTGTTTCGGAATCAACTCCGCCTGTTGCGTGCGCCCACGACCTCCCGGCGCCCTGGGTTTTTTGGTCGGCTCCGCCCACCGGTCGGTTCCGGCGGCCTCGGCATCGAGCCGTTTTGGTGGCTGGGACCGGCTCCCGGCGATTCCACGACCCGGCTTCGACTCCAGGCGACCCTGCAAACCGGAGAGCCTCTGAGGCTCACCGGTTTGATGGAGGGTACCGTGACCGATCAAGGGCTCGTGGTCACCGTCCAACGCTTCGATCGATCGTGGAATTTTCCCGGGCCGGATCAAACGGTCGGGCGGTTCGTCGCCAGGCGCGGCGTGGACGTCGGGGTCGCCGGTCCGCTGAAAACGGTTCGTGTCGCGGGGGGAATGTTGAGTGTCCAAACCGCGTACGACAATCTCGACGATCCAGACAAGGCTCCCGAGTTGGTGAGCGTGGCGGTGGAGTGGGCCGGCGCCGTGGGCGAAGGCCCGACGTTCGATGATGCGTTGCAAGCAGCACTCCTGACGGATCAGTCCGCGGTTACGGTATTTAGCGACTGGGCAGCGGCACGAAGATGGTTCGAGCGACTCGACGAAGCCCGTCAATCGGGTGACTGGTCTGCGTTCGGACGCGCTTACGGAGAGCTGCGACGTCTCCTCACCGGTGCGCGACAGCCGGACCGGTAGTCCGGGTTGATCCGGATGGAGCACGCTCTTACCTTGACAGCCCCGTGAAACCGATGTCCGATACGATTGTGGTGGCGCTCGGCGGTAACGCGCTCGCTCCGGTCGGCGAAACCGTGACGGTTCACGATCAGTTTCGCCACACCCGCGAGTCACTGGAAGTGGTTGTCACGCTCGCCGAGGCCGGATGGCGGATCGCCATCGTACATGGGAACGGACCACAGGTGGGGAACGCGCTACGCCGAAACGAGTGCGCCATGGATCAGGTGGAGCCCCTTCCGCTCGGCGTTCTCGTTGCAGGGACGGCCGGCTGGATGGGGTACATGGTTCAGCAGTCCTTGCAGAACGCTCTCCGGAAGGCGGGAGTAGATCGGCAGGTACTCACGGTCATCACACAAACGCTGGTCGCCCGTGACGACCCGTCGCTGCACGATCCGACGAAGCCGATCGGCATGGCCATTGACGAGTCGCTCGCCGACGCCTTGCGTGCGCGCGGCGATCATGTGGGGAAGGATGCAGCGGGACGGCTGCGCAGGCTGGCGCCCAGCCCGAATCCCGTTGATGTCGTCGAAGCCGAGGCGGTCAAGCAGTTGGTGGATGAAGGAAAAATCGTGGTGGCTGCGGGAGGTGGCGGCACGCCAGTGTATGACGACCCAGGCGTGGGCTTCGAGGGTGTGGATGCGGTGGTAGACAAAGACCGTACCGCGGCTATTCTCGGGGCTCGCTTGGGAGCCGACACCCTGCTAATCCTCACGGACGTAGCCGCGGTTCATCATGACTGGGGGACCGAACACGCGCGCCCCATTCGCCGTATGACCGTGTCGGAAGCGCATACTTTGTTGCGTACAGAGTCGTTGGGGAGAGGCAGCATGGTGCCGAAGTTAGAGGCAGCGATCAAGTTCGTCGAACTGGGCGGGCGCCGCGCGGTGATCGCGCACTTGGCGGAGGGTATGCCTGCGCTCGAGGGCGAGACTGGAACATCAATTTTCGGAGACAGTGAGTGAATCTTCACGAATATCAAGCACGCGCCCTGCTCAAGGAGGCGGGGATCCCGGTTCCTGACGGTGACGTCGCGTCCACGCCCGATGAGGTCGAACGAATTGCGCGCGCCATCGGAACAGGAGTCGTGGTGAAAGCTCAAGTGCACACCGGCGGCCGGGGAAAGGCCGGTGGGGTGAAGTTGGCCGCCGATCCCGGCGAAGCACGAGCGGTTGCCGAGCAGATCCTGGGCATGACTATCAAGTCCCTGACGGTCGAGAAGGTGCTGGTCGCCCCCGCGGTGGACATCGCGTCGGAGAGTTACGTAGGGATCATCGTCGATCGCGAGTCCCAGCGCCCTGTGCTCATGGTGAGTCCCGAGGGTGGAGTGGACATCGAGGAGGTGGCCGCCACAACGCCGGAGAAGATCTTCAAATCGACCATCGACCCGCGTTTCGGGCTGCTCGCGCACCAGGCCACCGCCGCGGCGTTTCGCCTCTATCCGGATATCAAACAGGTTCGGCAAGCCGCGGTGATCTTGCAGCAACTCTACGCGGCGTTCATTGACGCGGGCGCGTCGCTGGCGGAAATCAACCCTCTCATTACCGATGACACGGGCAACGTCGTCGCGTTGGACGCGAAAATAGCCGTCGACGACAACGAGTTGGATCGCAAACCCGACATAGCCGATCTGCGCGATGTTTCGGCGGAGGCTGCATCGGAGGTCGCGGCTCGGGAAGCCGGGCTCTCGTTCATCCAGCTCGAGGGAAACGTCGCCTGCTGCGTGAATGGTGCTGGTCTGGCGATGGCGACCATGGATCTCGTGAAGTTTTACGGTGGAGATCCCGCCAACTTCTTGGACATTGGCGGGAGCAGCAATCCCGACAAAGTCGTGACCGCGCTCGAGATCATCAGTGCCGATTCCAACGTCAAGAGTATTCTGTTCAATATCTTCGGTGGCATCACGCGGTGTGACGATGTTGCCAACGGGATCGTAACGGCCACGAAACAGCTTGCCTTCGACCTGCCCATCGTGATTCGACTGACGGGGACGAACGAAGAACTGGCGGTCGAGATACTCGAGGGAGCGGGCTTCAGTGCGCTGACTGACATGGACGAAGCGGTGCAGAAGGCCGTGCAGCTCGCGCAGGAGGCGGCATGAGCGTATTCGTCGACGCGGGTACGAAGCTCGTTGTGCAGGGCATTACCGGGCGAGACGGATCGTTCCATGCCCGTCAGATGATGGAATATGGCACACACGTGGTTGCCGGAGTGACGCCGGGCAAGGGCGGGCAACGGTTTGAAGACACGGTCCCGGTCTTCAATACCGTCGCGGACGCCATACAGGAAACTGGAGCGAATACGAGCGTCATCTACGTGCCGGCCCGATTTGCGGCGGACGCCATGTATGAGGCGGCCGACGCCGGCATGGAGTTGATCGTGTGCGTAACGGAAGGCGTGCCCGTGTTGGAGATGACCAAGGTGATACCGTACCTGCGCGAGCGTGGGACCCGCCTTATCGGACCGAACTGTCCCGGAGCGATTTCACCGGGCCGCTCCAAGGTCGGGATTATTCCAGGAGACATTTGCCGGGAGGGTCACATCGGTGTCGTGTCACGCAGTGGCACCCTCACGTACGAGATCATCCATCAGCTCTCGAGACGAGGTTTCGGGCAAACGAGCTGTATCGGCATCGGAGGCGACCCCATCATCGGCACGAATTTCATTGACTGTCTGGCCGCATTCGAGGCAGATTCAGACACCAAGGCCATCGTGATGATCGGGGAAATCGGAGGGACGGACGAGCAAAATGCCGCACAATATGTGACGGACCATGTCACCAAGCCAGTGGTTGGGTTCATCGCCGGCCAAACCGCGCCGCCGGGTCGACGCATGGGACATGCGGGGGCGATCATCTCCGGCTCCAGTGGAACGGCCGCTGAAAAAATGGCGGCGTTCGACAAAGCCGGCATCGCGGTCATGAAGAGGCCGGCGGACGTCGTACCCCTTCTCGAGGAGCGCATTTAGCCAGTGAACCTACGTGATTTGTTGGCCCCCGAGAGGATCGTCATTCCCCTTCCCGCCAAGACGCTTCACGATGCGGCGGAGCAGTTGATCGGCTCGTTCGTCGAGACGGGCCAAGCTTCCGACGCATCGAAGCTGGTTGCGCTGGTGAATGAGACGCCCGCGGAAGAGGCGGTGAAAGTCGGTGGTGAAGCATTTATTTTACAGGTCCGGTCGGCGTCGGTTGATTCGGTGAGCGCTGCGCTGGGCGTCGCACCGGAGCCGATGCGTCTCGAGCAAGAATCGGATCAGTCGGCCCGTATCGTCGTGTTGGTGGCTGCACCCCAAAAAGAGACCTCCACGGTCCTCCAGGCAGTGACGGCGTTTGCACGCGTGTTGAGTCAACAGGAAGTTTCAGATGCGGTGCTCGCCTCCGAGAGCGCCGACGATGTGCAGAATATCCCCGAGCTCATGAAGGTCGAACTCCCCAGTTCCGTGTTCGTCGGCGACGTGATGCGTCGGCGGCCGCGTTTCGTACACCCCGAGACCACCTTGGCCGAAGCGGCTCGCGTGATGACGCGGCACCATCTGCGGTCGATTCCCGTGGCGACCGATGACGGTGAGGTGCTGGGCATGGTCCGCAATCAAGATTTGTTGCGCCGCGCACTGCCCCATTATCTCAAGCAGGTTAGCGGGAGCGAACCGCAGTCGGACGAGGTGGAAAACGCCGGTGAATCGTTCGATCCTGCGTCGGTGCCCGTGCGGGACGTGATGGATCGAAGTGTCCTGTGCGTCTCGGAGGACCAAACCCTGGCTGATGTTGCGAGTCTGATGGTAGACAAGGACTCCGACCAGTTTCCAGTTGTCCGGGAGGGTGTGCTGGTCGGCATGCTGAGCCGAGGAGGTATCGTGCGTCTTCTCTTTGGACCCTAACCGACGGCCCGTACATGCTCACCCTTGCGATCGTGAAACCCGACGCGCTTCAAGCCGGCCGCGCCGGCAGCATCCTCGCTCATCTCGAAGCCGACGGTTTTGCGGTTTGCGGAGTCAAGATGGTGCGTTTGACCGAAGTGGAGGCAAGGGCGTTTTACGAAGTCCATCGGGAGCGCCCCTTCTTCGATTCCCTCGTCTCGTTCATGACCTCCGGCCCCTGCATTCCGGTCGCTCTCGAACGCGATGACGCCGTGGATCGTCTTCGGACCGTCATCGGCGCGACGGATCCGGCGGAGGCGGCGGAAGGTACGGTCCGCAAGCTCTTCGCCGAATCTAAGGAACGAAACGCGATTCATGCGTCTGATTCCCCAGAGAACGCGGCTCGGGAGATCGCTTTCTTCTTTTCGGAGGCCGAAATTCGGCGGAATCGCGGGTAACGTCCACGTTGACCCAAGTTATACGTACGAATAGATTTACCGGCTATGCTGCAGGTGGATATCGGTGCCCTCGAGCGACGTCCGGTCGATATTTCGGGCACGCTGGCTGCGGACGATCCGCTGTTTCGGGACCTCGCCTTCGACTTGGGCGAGCCGGTCGTTGTCAGCGGGCGTCTGACCAGTGCGACCGTGGGCCGGTTCTATTGGCACGGGAAGATCGTGACCACGGTCAACGCGGTCTGTCGGCGATGCCTGAGCCCGGCCTCGCTCCCGATCACCGCCGCAGTCGACGTGGTCTTCACCGAGGACCAAGACTCCGACGACCCGTCGGAATATGTGGTGCCCGAAGGGATGCATGTGTTGGAGTTGCACGACGCCGTGCGGGAAGAGCTGATTCTGGCAATGCCGGACTACTTGGTGTGCCGGGAGGATTGCAAAGGCCTGTGCCCGTCGTGTGGCGCTGACCTCAACGTCGAACCGTGTGACTGCAAGCCGGCCACCGATCCTCGGTGGCAGGCTCTGGATGCGTTGAAAACAGGATTAGACGGGTAGATAACGATGGCTGTTCCCAAGAGAAGAACCTCGAAGAGTCGAAAGCTCAAGCGTCGCACGCATCACAAGGCGCAGGTGATCGCGTGTCAGGCGTGCCCCCGTTGCGGCGATCCTCGCCGTCCTCACCGAGTGTGCCCCAGCTGTGGCTATTACGCGGGTAAACAGCGAATCGAGGTCGACGACGTTTGACCGTGATGCGGATCGCGCTCGACGCATCCGTTCCTCGGCTCGGGCAATCAGGAATGCCATTCGCGTGGCGGTGACAGCCGTTGAAAATCATCTGCCCCGTGATATCGGGGAGAAACTGGCGTTCGGAGCGACCGGATGAACCGGCCCATTGTTGAGCTCGTCGGCAGCGGACGTGCTGTGCCGGAGAAGGTGTTGACCAACGCGGACCTCGAGCGCATGGTCGACACGTCGGATCAGTGGATTCGGGACCGCACGGGCATTCGCGAGCGGCGCATCGCCTCCGACGATGAAACACTGGCCCGAATGGCTCAGTGTGCCTGCACGCAGGTGCTCGAAGATGCGCAGGTAGACGTTTTGGAGATCGATAGCATCATCTTTGGCACGGCGAGTCCCGACCGACTTCTCCCATCGCAGGCATGTGATCTTCAGGCGGCCCTAGGCGCCGACAACGCCGCGGCGTTCGACGTGACTGCCGCCTGCAGTGGGTTCCTGTACGGCTTGGCGGTGGCGGAGGGACTGGTGGCGGCGGGGACGGCCACCAACGTTCTGGTGGTCGGTGGAGACCGCCTTTCCAGGATCACGGATTACACCGATCGTGCCACCTGCATTCTGTTCGGTGACGGTGTCGGGGCTACTCTCGTGCGGCCCGCTCGAAACGGCGATAGGGGGATTCTCTCTACCTACATAAAGACAGATGGCAGGCTTGGCGAGTTGCTGTGGCGTCCCGGTGGAGGGGCCATCCACCCCCCCTCGGAGGAAATGCTGGCCGACCATTCGTACTTCCTTCGCATGGCGGGTCGTGAGGTGTTCAAGCACGCGGTTCGATCCATGGCCGATGCGTGTGATCACGCGTTGATCCAGGCAGGGCTCACGACCAACGATGTCGATGTGTTGATTCCGCACCAGGCCAACCTGCGCATCATAGAGTCCTTGACCAAGCACGCCGGTATTCCCCTGGAAAAGACGTACATCAACATCGATCGATACGGAAACACTTCGGCAGCCTCGATTCCCATCGCGCTGGATGAGTGCGTCAGGGAAGGGCGAATCAAGCCCGGCTCCAACATTCTCATGGTGGCATTCGGAGGAGGCTTGACCTGGGCCGCCACAATGGTGAGATGGTAAGCCATGTCTTGATCTTTCCGGGTCAGGGAGCGCAGAAGGTGGGGATGGGGAGTGATATCGCCCGAGAGTTTCCTGAAGCCGCCGAGGTGTTCGCGTCGATCGACGAAGCGCTCGGAGTATCACCGGCCCTGTCGGAAATCATGTGGAAGGGTCCTCAGGATGAGCTGACACTCACGCACAACGCTCAGCCCGCTATTCTCGCCCACTCGGCGGCCGTCCACGCTCTGGTAGGCGCCAAGCTCACGCCGGTCGCCGCGGCGGGGCACTCCCTGGGCGAGTACAGCGCGTACGTGGCGGCCGGATCCATATCGGCACAAGACGGTGCTCGCCTCGTGCGCCGCCGCGGTGAGTTGATGCTCGAAGCGGGGCAGATCCGCTCGGGCACCATGGCCGCCGTACTTGGCCTCGCAACCGAAGCCGTCGAGACTGCGTGCGCCGAAGCTGGCCGAAATGGCTCCGTCGCGGTGGCGGCCAACCTGAACACTCAGGATCAAACCGTCATCTCCGGCGATCCGGATGCAGTGGCTGCGGCCGGCGAGGCTTGCACGGCGGCCGGAGCCAAACGGGTTGTGCCACTCGAGGTAAGTGGCGCGTTTCACTCTCCCCTGATGCAGCCGGCGAAGGCTGGGCTGGAGAAGGAACTTCGTCGAGTGGAGTTTTCCAATCCCGCATTTCCGGTCGTCGCCAACGCCCGAGCGGAACCGGTGCGGGACGGGGGAACGGCCAAACGACTGCTGGCGGAGCAACTGGTCGATCCGGTGCGGTGGGTGGGGTGCGTGCAGCAGTGCGCCGAACTGGCCGGCGCGGACACCGTGTTTGTGGAGCTCGGGCCCGGCAAGGTGTTGGCTGGTCTGATCAAGAGAATCGTCCCTGGCGCCAAGGTCGTGAGCCTCGGCACTGCGGAGGACGTTGCCGCCTTCATGGCGGCCAAGGCATGACCGGTGGGCACGGTGCCTCAGTGTCCTGGGCCGACGCATCGAACTCTTTCTGTGATCCGACGTCAGGCGCTACATTACGGGCGAGACAGTCGAGTGCCGGCGCCAGCAGGGATCGAATGAGTCGTAGAGAAGGAGGGCCGTGACCATCGACTTGAGCGGCAAAGTCGCTCTGGTGACGGGTGGGTCGCGAGGGATCGGCAAGGCGGTTGCAAGCCGGTTGGCCGGGGCAGGGGCTCGCGTGGCTCTGGTCGATGTCGTCGATCCCGAGCAGTTGGAGGCCACCGCCCGCGAAATCGGAGGTGGAGCGATCGCCGTCCGGGCCAACGTGGTCGATGCCGACGACGTCGGCGCGGCTGTTTCGCAGATTGAAGAACAGCTCGGTCCGATCGACGTGCTCGTCAACAACGCCGGCATCACACGCGACGGTCTGCTGATTCGGATGACGGAGGAGGCCTGGAGCGCCGTTCTGGATGTCAATCTCAAGGGCGTGTTCAACATGACGAAGGCAGTGGCCCGGGGCATGATGAAGCGTCGCGGCGGTAGGGTGGTCAACATCGCCAGCGTAGTCGGGATCACGGGCAATGCCGGACAGGCCAATTATTCTGCGTCGAAAGCGGGCGTCATCGGTTTCACGAAGAGCGTGGCCAAGGAGTTGGCGGCGCGCAACGTGCTCGTGAACGCCGTTGCGCCCGGTTTCATCGACACCGATATGACGAGAGCACTTCCCGAGGCCGCGCGGGAGACCCTGCGGAAGCTGATACCACTCGGTAGACTCGGCGCCGCCGAAGACGTAGCGAACGCCGTGTTGTTTTTGTCGTCCGATCTCGCCAGCTATATGACCGGGCAAGTGGTGGTGGTCGACGGCGGCATGGTGATGTAACACATGTACTACTCAACCTCAGAGGGCATCAGATGAGCGATCTACAGGAGATGGAAGAGAAGGTGCGAGACATTATCGTCGAAGAACTCGGCGTGGAACGCGATAAGCTGGCCGACGATGCCACCTTCATGGAAGATCTCGGCGCGGACAGTCTCGACACCGTTGAACTCGTGATGGCGTTCGAGAAAGAGTTCGACATCGATATCCCGGACGAAGATGCCGAGCAGCTTCGCACGGTCGGCGACGCGCTGAAATACCTCCAAGATAAGGTGGGGCAGGCTACTTGAAGCGCAGAGTCGTCGTGACGGGGATGGGCTTGCTCTCCCCCGTGGGGAACACAACTGACGAAACCTGGGAAGCGATGCTCGCGGGCCGCTCAGGGGCCGCGCCAATTCAACGTTTCGATCCAAGCGACTTCTACGCGCAAATCGCGTGCGAGGTCAAGGATTTCGATCCGACGGACTACATGGATCGCAAAGAGGCCAAGCGAGCGGACCGCTATGCTCAGTATGGGATCGCCGCCGCAGAGATGGCGGTCTGTGACGCGGGGTGGGACCGCAGCAAGCCTGCCGGCGATCGGACCGGTGTGATCATCGGTAGCGGGATCGGTGGAATCGAAACCTTCCAAGAGCAATGTACTCTCTATCTCGAAAAAGGGCCGCGCCGGGTGTCCCCTTTCTTCGTGCCCATGTTCATTCCGGATATGGCCGCAGGCCTGGTATCGATACGGCTTGGGGCCCGGGGGCCGAATTACTGCACGGTGTCCGCCTGTTCCTCGTCGGCCCATGCGTTGGGCGAATCGTTCAGGCTCATCCAGATGGGCAAAGCCGACGCCATGGTCGCCGGGGGTGCCGAAGCCGCCATTACGCCGCTGTCCGTCGCCGGGTTTGGCAACATGAAGGCGCTGTCGACGCGCAACGGCGAGCCCGAGGCGGCATCCCGCCCGTTCGACAAGGGACGGGATGGCTTTGTACTGGGAGAGGGGGCGGGTGTCTTGATACTGGAGGAACTCGAGCACGCCAAGGCGCGCGGTGCCAATATTCGAGCGGAGCTGGTCGGGTATGGCATGAGTGCGGACGCGCATCATATGACGCAACCGGCGCCCAGCGGCGAGGGGGCCGTTCGTGCCATGGAGGAATGTCTGTCCGACGGACAGCTTGCCCCTACCGACGTGATGTATATCAACGCGCACGGGACATCGACGCCCCTCGGCGACATCGCCGAGACGCGCGCGGTAAAGCGTGTGTTCGGCGATCACGCGCGGACCTTGGTCATGGGGTCCACCAAATCGATGTCGGGCCATCTACTCGGCGCTGCGGGCGGTGTGGAGTTCGCGGTGTGCGTAAGAGTGATCGAGAGCAGCACGATTCCGCCCACGATCAACAACGACGATCCCGATCCGGAGTGTGACCTGGATTGCGCGCCCAACGTGAAGGTCGAGCGCGAGGTGGAGGTCGCGGTCTCCAACTCGTTTGGTTTCGGGGGGCACAACGTGTCCCTCGCTGTACGTGCCTACCGGGAGTAAGGCTTGCCGATCACCGTTAGCGATCCTCGTCTCGTGCCGCTCGCCGCAAAGGTAGAGGCGGGCGAACGACTTTCGATCGACGATGGCCTCATGCTCTTCGAAACATCCGACCTACTGGGCGTCGGTTCCATGGCGAACGCCGCGAACCGGCGCCTGAACTCCGATCGCGTCCTGTTCTCCGCCAATCAACACATTAACCCCACCAACGTTTGCATACTCCGCAAGACGTGTGCCTTTTGCTCCTTCGCACGCACTCCCAAGGAGGACGGGGCGTATGTGCGCACGCTGGAAGAAGTGTTTCTCGAGGCGGAGGTCGCGAGCGACGCCCCCACCAGGGAGTTCCACATCGTGGGTGGGCTACATCCAAAGCTCCGCCTGAGCTATTACCTGGAACTCTTTCGTGGGCTCAAGGAGCGACACCCCGGGGTGCATATCAAGGCCCTAACGGCCGTCGAGATCGCGCATTTGGCGCGTATCGAGAAGACCTCCACGCGTGACGTTTTGGTGGCCATGAAAGATGCCGGGGTCGTTGCGTTGCCCGGTGGAGGAGCGGAGGTGTTCGGACCCGCCGTTCGCGCCGAGATCGCCGACCGAAAATTGATGGCGGACGACTGGCTCCGCATCCATCGCGAGGCACACGAATTAGGGATATACAGCAACTGCACCATGCTGTACGGCCACGTGGAGACGATGCGCGATCGCATCGACCACCTTGCCATGTTGCGAGAGCTGCAGGACGAATCGGGTGGATTCCTGACGTACATCCCACTGGCGTATCACCCGGACAACAATGAGTTGGGGAAGGAGCTTGGACGCGTCGGCACCGCGACCACGGGGATGGATGACCTGAAGAACATTGCCGTGGGTCGTCTTTTCTTGGACAACATCCCCCACGTCAAGACCCACTGGCCCATGGTAACGCCGTTTCTCTCGCAGATCGCCCTCGAGTTTGGATGCGACGATGTGGAGGGAACGGTGGTGTACGAGCGGGTCTATCACGAGGCGGGTGCCGAGACGCCGATGAGCATGTCGTACGGGGCATTGGTGCGGTTCATCAAGGCCGCGGGAAAGATCCCGGTGGAACGAAACACGCTGTACGAGACGATGCGCACGTTCGATACGGACGATTCGATCCCGGTCGAACTCAACGCGGCGAGCGGTGGTGCACAGTCGCCCCCCGACCTCGTGCAGTTGGTTGGGACCGGGAGGGCATGATGCGTGTTGGGCGAATCGGGTACATCAATTGTTATCCGGTGTACGGGGCAATCGACCGTGGGCTCATCACGAATCCCAGTGAATTTGTCACGGGGACTCCCGCCGAGCTTAACAACCTCCTCGCGGCGGGGGAATTAGGGGTCTCGGTTGTGTCGGCGGTCGAATATGCGCGAAACGCGAAGAGTTATCACCTGCTTCCAGACCTCGCCATTTCTTGCGACGGCCCGGTGCGAAGTGTCGTATTGTTTTCCCGTCAGGAAGTCTCGCATCTGGGCGGTGCCACGGTTCTCATATCGTCTTCGTCGAAGACGTCGGTATATCTGGTTCAGCTTCTCTGCAGCGACTATTGGGGGATCGAGCCGAAGCTGGTCGAAGCGCGGGCCGAGCGGCAGGATCTCGATGCTTTGGCTCGACTGCCACATGAGGCCGTTCTGGTCATTGGTGACGCGGCCCTGATTCTCGCCGGCAGGCACGCATATCCCTACCGATATGATCTCGGCGAAGTTTGGAAGACATGGACGGGCTTGCCATTTGTGTTTGCGGTGTGGGCGGCTCGTCGCGACGCCGATCGGGATGAAGTCAGCGCGGTCCATGATGCATTGCTGAGATCACGCGATTGGGGTCTTGCTCACCTCGACGAGCTTGCTGTCGAAGCGTGCGACACGACCGGGATCGATCTGGAGGTGTGCACGGAGTACCTGAGCGATCTGGATTATGCGCTGTCGTATCGACACCTCGAGGGGCTGACGAGTTTCTTCCGGAGGCTCGCGGTGCGGGGAGCTTTGCCCGACGGCGCACTTTCCTTCCTTTCAGTTGCCTGAGGCCGACATGATCGACCGGACGACTTCCGAGTTTCGCGACCTGCTGGAGCTGTACGAGAACGCACCACTGCTCGAGCTGGGGATGCTGGCCGACCGGAAGCGGGAGGAGCTGCATCCCGAAGGTATCGTGACCTATATCGTCGACCGCAACATCAACTACACCAATGTCTGCGTGGCCGATTGCAAGTTCTGCGCCTTCTACCGGAGACCGAAGCATCCCGAAGGTTACGTCCTCTCGTTCGAGGAGATCGGGAAGAAAATCGACGAGACAAAAGAACTGGGAGGCGTACAGATTCTGATTCAAGGCGGACACAATCCGTACATTCCGTTTGAGTGGTACTTGGATGTGATGCGGTACATAAAAAAACATCACCCCATTCACATACACGGGTTCTCACCGTCCGAAGTGGATTTCTTCGCGACACGGTTTCGCATGTCGGCGGATGAGGTGATCAGAGAGCTACAGGCTGCCGGCCTCGATTCGCTGCCGGGTGGGGGAGGGGAGATCCTGGTGCAGAATGTGCGTGACCGGGTCGCCAAGAAAAAAGCGGGTGCCGACCGATGGCTCGAGATCATGGAGATCGCGCACGGCCTCGGAATGAAGTCATCGGTCACCATGATGTATGGCATTGGGGAGACCAATGCGGATCGGATCGAGCACCTGCTGAGGGTGCGAGAGGTACAGGCGCGCACCGGCGGGTTCACGGCTTTCATCACGTGGCCGCTACAGCCCGACGGCACGGAAATGGCCGGCACACCGAAGACCGATTCGATCACGCACCTTCGCACCGTAGCGATTGCGCGGGTCGTGTTGGACAACGTCCCAAATCTCCAGGCGTCGTGGGTGACGATGGGGCTGAAGGTGGGACAGATCGCGCTGAGGTTTGGGTGCAATGACTTTGGCTCATTGATGATCGAGGAAAACGTCGTCTCCGCTGCGGGAACGTCGCACAGTACAACCATCGACGAGATGCGACGGTGCATCGTGGACGCAGGCTTCACTCCGGCGCAACGACGGCAGGACTACTCGATCGTTCGAAGAGAAGTGGCGGCGTAGAGACCTGCGTTGATGCAGGTATGACGCGGCGCCTGTACTCCGGCGGGTTCTCCGAACTGTAAAGGTGCTCGACATGGCGGACACACCAGTCTTGATCATTGCCGGATCCGAGAGTGACCGGGAACGCGTAGCCCCGGCTTTCAAGGTGCTGGAAGACGCCGGCGTCGGTTACGACTTCGTCGTGTCGTCGGCGCACCGGAACGCCGAGCAAACGGCTGAGATCGCGAAGTCGGCTCAGAGTAAAGGGTACAAGGTCATCGTCGCGGCCGCCGGTCTGGCTGCGGCGCTGCCCGGCGTCGTCGCCGCGCTCACCGAACTGCCTGTCGTCGGGCTCCCGCTCGATGTCGGTCCACTGAGGGGTGTGGACGCCCTGTATGCCATTGCGCAACTGCCGCCCGGGTGTCCGGTGGGCACTGTGGGAATCGGCAACGCGAAGAACGCCGCAATGTTTGCCTTGAGAATATTGAACAGCTGACAAGGCGCGCTCGGGCGGAGCCCGCCGCCAACCGCGGACGCGCCATCACACCTTGAGGGCGACCTCGATCTGGACGTGCAAGTCGTTGATCTTCTTGATTAGGCCGTCGATCTGCTGGGTCCCTCCCTCGCTGTCCGCGTCGAAGCGCTTGATCGCGCCCAGAAGCTCTGCCAGGAGGCTCTCACATTCCGTGACCGACTCGGCCGCCGCCGGATCGAGGTGTTTGCCGCGCTGTGTGTGCAGTGCGATCGACGCCTGCAGGCGGCTCGCCTTCTCGGCGACGTCGGGAACATCATCCCGGGACAACGCCCACGCGCTTTGCAGTTCCGTGCGTCGATCCCACTCGGAAGTGATGTCCGTGGCGATCCGCTGAAGGTTCGGACTCTCCTCTTCCACGCGCACCGTTCCAGTCACGGCCGAGTCCAACAGGACGCCTCCTAACCAGCGCTTGCGACCCGTTGGCCCTGCCTGGCCGGCCGGTACCTCGTTGCTCTCGAGCATCGCGGCAATCTGTTCGGTCATGGCCTCCAGTTCGGAGGGATCGGCCGCGCCGGAGGCCACGTTTTCCAGCAGTGTCCGCAGGTCTTGCAGTGTGTGGGTGGCAGCTTTGGAGTTGGCGGCGACGGATGCCACGGCATCGCCGTGGCGGCGATCGAGCTGGGCCCGCTCATGACGCATGGCGCCGACCGATGCCGTTAGGTCCCGAGCGAGTTCCAACGCGGGTTGCGCGATGCGGCGCAGGTCGCGTGGAAGATCCGTAAAGATATCATCGATGGATCGGGTCGACCGGCGAGCGGCACCAACGTCGGATGCCGTCCAACCGCTGGTGGCCCGAAACAGCCCCGGGTCGTCGTCCGCCGACGGTTTGACTCGGATCGGGCGAAAGAGTTTGGTCAGCCAGCGGTCCGCGACGCGGGAGAACCAACTTTCGGCTTCCGGCCGCGGGAGCGACGGCCACAACTTCAAGAACAGTCTCCCGAAAAACGTATAGATCCTTACTTGAATCCATGAGATCGGAAACGACACCAGGATGCCGAGCGCCGCGATCGCGAGACCAACGGGGACGGTCAACTCCCATCGACCGGATTGAATCCACGCCTGCACGAGGCCGACCGCCGTGGCGCTGGCCGTCGCGATGTACACCAGCGCGCTGAACCGATCCTTCAGCGCGCCGGTAGCTTCCAACTCCTCCGACTGCCGGGCGATCTCCATCTCGAGGCCTTCGCGGAGATCAGGCCATCGGAATCCACGTTCGGTGAATTTCTTGAGGGTCACGCCGAAATTGATGCACAGCGCGAGCGCCATCCATGCTATGAGCTCCTCTCCGGTCGGCGCATCGGCAACGATGTCGATCACCAAGAACAGAAATCCGACTGTGGGCACCAGCATGAAGTCCCGCACGAGACGTCGGATGGACGCTGGCATGGGGCGGGGTGCGAGGGCTTGGGGCCCCAGCGCCTCGAGGATGGCCTCGGCGTCATCCCACCGGTCGTTGGGATCGGCTGCGACGCATTTTTCCAACAGCGAGCGAAAAGCGGGGTCGATGGGCTGCTCGATTCCCTCGAAGTCCGGTGTGGCTCCGGTGGCGATACGGGCCGCCACGGTCACGATCGTCGCCTTGTCGAACGGCGCCTTGCCGCCGAGCATGAAGTGTCCGCACAGACCCAGCGAGTAGATATCAGCGCGGCCATCGATGTCATCTTCCCCGGTCGCCTGCTCGGGCGCCATGTACATCAGGCTTCCCAAGATCATTCCGGGTTGGGTGGCGCCGTCGGTTTCGGCCATCTTGGCGATCCCGAAGTCTGTGACCAGCGCCCGCCCGGTGCCTTGCTCGAGCATGATGTTGTCGGGCTTGATATCCCGGTGGATGATGCCGCGCGCGTGGGCATATCCGAGTGCCCAGGCCACTTCGCGTATGATCCGCCGGGTCTGGGGCTCCGTGAGCGGTCCTTCGCGCTCGACCCGCGCTCGCACGCTCTCTCCCTCGATGAGGGCCATCTCGTACCAGACGAGCGTGTGGCCCTCGCCCACGTCGTAGATCGGGACGATGTGGGGATGGTTCAGGCCGCCGGCGAGCTGCGCCTCCCGCGTAAACCGCGCGCGCAGATCCTTGCGGTAGGACAGCTCCGGCGGGAGCACCTTGATCGCGACGTCGCGTTGCAGGCTCAGGTCGGTGGCGCGGTACACCACGCCCATGCCGCCGCGTCCGATCTCGGGGCCCAACTCGTAGTCGGGTCCCAGTGCTTGGACTAGCGCATCCCGTAGATCGGCATCCATGACATCAGGATGTGCGCAACCTGGCTCAATTGCAAGAATGGGCCATTGTGAGGGCCTTGTTGACTAGAGGCGGGAGAGCAGGGCCAGCCTCGACAGGAGATCGACCGTCGCCATGTCCTGGAGTCCGGGATCGATGGCCCCTAGAATCGCCGGCATACCCTTTCCGCCGACGAGATACGGTTTCGGCGCCGGGGCCCCTTTGAGTCGTTCGTCCAGATCGGTCGTCCGAAACCGGTCCGTGAATCGCGCGATGAGTGCCGCACGATTCTCTTCTTCGGACGACGTCGCGTCGGATTCCAACCCCGTATAGTCCACGCCGTCTGAAAGCAGTGTGGCGCGCTGCACACGCGACTCGCTGATGAAGTACGCGTCCAATATCTCATCGTCGGTCGCCTCTTCGAGATCTGCCGCCAACGAATCACCCTGGCTCGTGACGGTCATCGGTACCGCGGCCCCCAACTTTTCTCGCATATCGTGGGAAGAGGAGCTACCCATCTGCGATTCGGGACTCTGAGATTCGCCCTTTAGCTGGGAGGATACCAGGATAACCCGGGCATGGTACGGGATGTCCAAATCAGTTCCAGAATTGGTCTTCATGGCGAGGCGAGTTTCGTCGAATGAGAACGCCTGCAAATTGTCCGGCGCTGGGATGAGAGAGAGGAGCGAACCGTTGATGATCCGGACCCTGGCGCCGGCGTCCTGCAACGCCGCCCCGGTTCGCTTGATGTCGTCGAGGTCCTCGCCGGCGAACCAAACCTGAGGTGCGGGAAAGTGAATCCGCATGAGCGCTTCGGCAGATGTGAATCCGAACTCTTGCGCGATGAGCTTGGCGTCGGCTTCACCGTGTGGAGGATTGGATATGAGTAGATAGGTCTGCGGCATGCTACACAATACGGGAGTGAGGCCTGGGATGTAAGAAGGTGAAGAGACCGACCACAACAGTATGCCGCTCCCTACTTCCCACACGACACTTCCTCCCTTAACATCATCGCCATGCGACAACGCTTTGGCTTTGGTTACGACAGCCACTCGTTCGGTGCCGACCGGCCGCTTAAACTCGGCGGCGTCATCATCGAGCACCCGAGTGGCCTCACCGGCCACTCCGATGGCGACGCCGTTGTCCACGCTTTGATCGACGCCCTATTGGGAGCCGCTGCCATGGGAGACATCGGCCAGCTGTTTCCCGATACCGATCCCCAGTGGAAGGATGCCGATTCGATGCGCATGCTGGGCGAGGCGCGTCGTCGGATCGTGGCAGCGAGCTATCACATCTTCAACATCGACATCACGATTGTCACTGAAGAACCGAAGATAGCCCCGCACGCGCGGGCGATACGCGAGGAACTCGCACAAGCCCTCGACATCCCAGTCGACGCCGTTTCGGTCAAGGCCAAGACCAACGAGAAGATGGACGCGGTGGGCCGCGGCGAGGGCCTAGTGGTTTTTGCGGTCGTGTCCCTCGGCGGTGCCTGATCTCCTCCGCGACGTCATCGACGCACTGGTGGCCCTGCCACCGGGTGCGGTATACACCGTGATAGGTATTCTTGCCGCGGTCGAAAACATCTTTCCTCTAGTGCCGGCCGACACGGCCGTCGCCGTGGGGGCCTTCTTGTCGACCGCCGGGCGGATCTCGGTGTGGATGGTATTCGGTATCACATGGACCGCGAACTCGGTGAGCGCGACCGGCGTATACATTGCGGGACGGACGATTGGGCGACCGTTCTTCCGCGGGCGACTCGGAAAAAGGTTGCTCCAGCCGCGGGCGATGGCGCGGTTGGAGTCGGCCTACGAGAAGTACGGCACCTGGGGTATCCTGCTGAGCCGTTTCGTACCGGGACTGCGAGCCGTCGTACCCCCGTTCGCCGGGATTGCCGGTTTGGGCGCGTTCCGTACGATCGTGCCGATCGTCGTTGCGTCCGGTTTGTGGTACGGCGCCCTCACGTATCTCGCGGCCACCGCCATCCGGGAACTGCAGCAAATTGTCGACTTGATCAGCGGGATCAATCGGGTGGGCGCGGCCATCGCGGTGAGCGCCGCCGTGGTGGGCCTAGCCACATGGTGGTGGAGACGCCGGCGGAAGTCGATGGTGGAGGATGACGGGCTCGACGAACGCTGAGATCGCGCACGCCTTTTGGCTTGAAGGATTCCTCGACTATCTCAGTATCGAGGTGGGGAGTAGTCCGCACACGGTGGAAAGCTATGCGCGAGATGTTCGCCGCTTCGCTCAGTTCGCGTGGTCGAGAAAAATCCCGGGTCCCGACACCATCACGGCGCCGCAGATTCGCGAATTCATCTATCACCTGAAGGACTTGGGCCTGTCGCCTGCGAGCATTCGCCGTCAGATATCGGCACTGCGGACCTACTATCGATTTCTGGTGGGAGAGGGCCATACCGAGATTGATGTCAGTGCGGAAATCAAGATTCCGAAGGGATGGCGCACACTACCCGATGTGTTGACGGTGCGTGAAATCGAATCTTTGATTGACGCCCATCATCCCAACGACACGCTCGGTTGGCGCGACCGCGCCATGCTCGAGGTGGCATATGCGACCGGTGTTCGGGTTTCCGAACTCGTGGGGCTAACGCTACCCGATATGTGGCTCGAAGACGGCCTCGTGCGTGTGATCGGCAAGGGTGACAAGCAGCGACTGGTTCCGCTGGGTCGGCGGGCGATTGCCGCCGCTGCCCTGTACATTCGGGAAAAGCGTCCCACGCTTGACAAGGGAAACACCGACGGCCGCTTCGTCCTCAACGCGCGGGGGAGACCGCTGACGCGGGGGGGAGCGTGGGAGATCGTCAAGCAATGCGCGGAGCGCGCGGGGATCAGCAAGAAGGTGACGCCACACACGCTACGCCACAGCTTTGCGACCCACATGCTCGAGGGGGGAGCCGACCTCAGAGCCGTGCAAGAAATGCTCGGCCATGCCGATCTTTCGACGACGCAGATCTATACGCATGTGGATCGCGAGTATCTGCGATCGGCCCACAAGTCGTTCCATCCGCGGGCATGACGACCGTAAGTAGTGAGTAGGTCGTCGTGAGTAGGCTATGGAGGATGGGGGGTCCGAGTGCGACCTGCCGATGTTCGACTCACGACTCACTGGACAAGTGTCAGAGGATGAGCGTCACTTGAGACGTGTTTCAGTGACAGGTAGTGTGTACGCATGTGACATATGAGAGTTGGCGATCATTCCTGAAAGCCATGACGAGGAAACCGATAGGGAACGGTCTGCAACAGAGGTTGCGACCCTGGTTCGCGCCGCCGCAGCGCGTAGAAGCGGATCCGGTTGGCGTCGAAATCGACCTCGGCACGCACCAGGCGATGGGGCCAGCGTGGATCAACCCGCCAGGTATGACCCAGCAGCTCGGCCGTTCCCTGCTCGCTCAAGCGCCGCAAGAACACCAGACGACCGCGCGGACGGGCTTGCAAGTCCAGCTCCCACTCGTCGGGAAACGGTCGTCGTGGTGGGGCGGCCTCGAGGCGCAGTACTGCCCGCTGCCGGACCGCCGCCACGTAGCGATCCGAACGCTGCCGCAGGGCTGCCCGGGTGGGATGATGGAAACGGGCCCACACCTTGGCCTGCCATCGTCCATTGTAGCTTTCGACCGCCCCCTGGAACCCGATGTCGCGGGGCGGCGTGAACACCGGGACGACCCCCAAACTCAAACACAGACGCGTGACGCGACCGACGGTGTCAGGGAACTGATGCGCGCCCTGGAATCGGGTGTCGTTGTCGAACTGTGCATAGGCTGGCAGCCCGAACTGCCGCCAGTGCGCGACCAGGGCCTCGACGATAGTGGTGGCGCGGACGGGTGGACCGGGCCACGACGCGACCAACCCGCCGTGCAGCGAGATGCCGTTGAGCACTTCGACCTCGGTGCCACCCTTGATCACCAGACCTTCGATGATGTCAAAGCTGTCTAGCTCCGCGCGGCTCGCAGCCACCTCGGGTAGATACCAGCCTCGAGGCGGTGGTGGGCGACGCACGCGACGGCGACTGTCTAGGGCTCCCCGCCGACTCAGGATGCGTCCGATGGTCCGCACCGCGGGGACGCGGTGATCGTGGCGGGTGAGCATCTCGCGATGGATCGCTACGGCGCCATACTCCCCCAGATCGCTGATTTCACGCAGCTCGCGGCGGAGCGACAGCACCACATCTTCTACGGTCGCATCCGTGCGATGAATCGTGTGTGCCAGGCGAGACCGATCGCTCCATTCGACCCGATCCAACCGCCGGCCGTTGGCCCGGTGAACCCACCGTTGCACGGTCCGCAAATGCACATGGAACCGCTGCGCTACCGCTCGCATCGACGCGCCACGCCGCACCGCAGCCACCATCGCTCGGCGACGCTGCTCAACCCGACTTTTTTAGCCATCCTGAACCCCCAAACACATGTTTTCTTATACAATACTGACGCTGATCCTGTGGCACTCCGACGCTCATCCTATGGCACCTGGGTGACGCTGATCCTGTGGCACTTCTCCAGTGAGTGGTGAGTCGGGCTTACTGGGCAGTTTGAGACGGCACCCAACGATGCGATCGACTTTTACGACTCACGGTCGGGCGGCTTTCGGCCTGCTGATATTGGCCACAGCCGGGTTGGCGCTGCCCTCCCCCGCTGCGACTCAGGATCTCGGTTTTGTGGCGAGCGGGGATTTGGTTCGCGCGGCTCGTCCCCGCGCCAATCGTGGACCCAACTGGGTGCTTGGCCGAGTCGTCGAAACGACGCCCGACAATCTGGTGCTGACGAGCATCCGGTCTCCCGAATCGACCTTCGAGCTGCCGTGGGCGTGGATGACGCGGTTGCACGTCAGCCGTGGGACCAAAGCCAAGCCCGTTACCGGCATGGTTGTCGGTTTCCTCGCGGGTATTCCGATCGGGGCAACCGCCGGGTGGGTCCGCGACACACGGGTCAACCGACTCACCGAGGAACAGTCTACCCGACGAGGACTGCGCATAGGCGCCGTGGCCGGACTCGTGTTGGGAGGACTCATCGGGATGTTGGTGCGGGTGGAACAGTGGGACGACATCTCCGACTGGATACCGGAGGTACGTGCGGGGGACTCCGGAACGACGCAGCTGGGGATATACCGTGAGTGGTGAGTCGTGAGTGGTGAGTCGTGAGCTACGAGCGTAACCTAACCACTAATAATGGTTAGCTAACAGCTAACAGCTCCAACCCCCTGATCTCGTCCGCACCGAGGAAACGACCGTCTGCGTTGACATACCAACGACGGTGCCGGGGAAGCTTGACGCCGTCGGACTCGATCAAACCCTCCAACACGATGTACTCCCCGTCGTTCGCCTCTTCGTCGTGATAGAACCGGCACCCGACGAGCCGGGCGGTGTCCGGGTCCAAGTAAAAGTACCACGTGTCCGTCCCGACCTCCTGATCGTACGTAACGCGAAGGGCGAGGACATCGTGCCCTTCGAAGGTCGTTGGTATGGGATCGGGATCGATCTGCGTGCCCGGATCTCGCAGCTTCATCGGCATTCCGACGAGGAACCCGTAGTAACTGCGCCAGAACCACCCATCCTCACGGTGGAGCCGCATCTTTTCACGAACTTCCTGCGCAGGGTCGCTGACCCCGTCGACCGACGCGGTCCACTGCTCAGCATCGGCCTCGTACTCCAGGGTCGATCCCTGGTAGCGTCCACTGAGCTTGAACTGCTGCCCATCGGGATGCAGTGTGAGGTCGACTGACACTCGCTCCGATCCGTCGGATCCCGTTCCGTACCACTCGAGCTGGAAGATGTGGCTTGCCCACCGGCCGGCCGGATCGTGGAAGGCGATCGCCCGGGTCAGCAGCTCCTCCGCGGGAGTCTGCGCAACAAGCTCGTTTGACACCTGGCCCCCGCCCGCCTCCCCTTGAACGCGGCATCCGGATCCCAACAGCAATGCCACAGCGAGCTGCGCCGACGTGCGGGCAGACAGCCCGCGGTATCGCAGGTTGGCGAAGGAAATACTCATGAAGCCAAGGTAACGCTGGCTGGCCCGCGTCGTGAGAGGGCACGCGAGTGGGTACTGGTTGCGCTCAGACTCCGACCGATTCAATCGAGCGGCGGCACCGCCCGGGTGGCGTCGAACGTAAACTCCTGCTCAACGATGTCGGCTACGCGCGCTGGATCGGGATCGGACCCCAGCGCCGCGATGTGCTCGTACAGCACACGCGACGGCGTATCCAGGAAGAAGTCGAGTCCGATCTTCCCAAATTCCTTGTGGGCCGCTTTTCTCACCTTGGCGACCGCATCGCCATGGCCGGTCCCCGCCGTTTTCGAACCCCGGCCGGCGGCCCGAGCGACGCGCACCAACGCTTCGCTGAGCAGTCCTCGCATATATGTGCCGAAGTCCGGACGGCGACCGTCCGCATCGTCAATCCCATATTCCTTGGCGAGATTCCACGACGCCAGCGACGCACCGGCAAATCGCCCTACGTCGGGATCCGCCGCGAGCGCGGCCACGCAACGTCCTACAAAGAGCGGTGTTTCCGATTCGGCGAAGTGTCGGTCCGTTGCTACGGCGTCCTCCCAGTTCTTTTCCGTCACTCCGAAGTGCGCCAGCATCATCTCCGACCGGAGAAACCCGGGGGTTACGGCGAGGGCCGTAATGTTGGTACGGCGAAGCTCGAGCGCCATGTCGTACGCCAATCGCATCACCGTGGTCTTGACGAGATCGTAGAACAGGTTTCCGCGGTAGAGGTCCGAGGCGCCGTCGGTGATCTCCACGATCAAACCCTCGTTGCGCTCGACCATGAGAGGCGCGCCGTGGCGGCTCGTGATGATATGCGAGTGAATCGCCCGCTCCAGCATCGTCAGGCCTTTGTCGATGCTCACCTCCCAGAACCGCTTTCCCCACTCGGTGAGCTCATCCCCACCCCACACATCGTTCACGAGGATATCGAGCTGCCCCTGCTCCTCTTTGACGCGCGAAAAAAGATCGGTGACTTGAACTTCGTCGGTGTGATCCACTCGCGCGTGGATGCCGACTCCGCCGCAGTCGGTGACG
This sequence comes from Gemmatimonadota bacterium, assembly GCA_022562295.1. Taxonomy (GTDB): domain Bacteria; phylum Gemmatimonadota; class Gemmatimonadetes; order Gemmatimonadales; family GWC2-71-9; genus B3T1B10. Next base: position 303 of record JADFPO010000014.1, on the reverse strand, counting down.
AGTTCGGCCGTCTCCTCGATCGTCTCGGGACGGCCTTTGGTCGCCGGCTTGCCGCGAACGCTCCGGCCCGTGCAGTACACCGTTGCACCCTTCTCGCCGAGGCCGCGTGCGATCCCGCGCCCCGCTCCACGCGTCGCGCCGGCTACGACAGCGACCTTCCCCGTTAGGGGGCCGCCAGGTGATGGGTTCATGAGGTGGTGCTTCGCCGGAAGCAGAGCAGATTGATAACCCCGGGATGATGGTCGGGACAATGTAACGCGCGGAACACGTAGACGCGGGCGGGTTTGCGACCAGTGGCCGCCC
>JADFPO010000080.1 GCA_022562295.1 Gemmatimonadota bacterium | reverse complement strand
AGGCGGTCGAGGTGGACTCAAAGACTGGCGCGGCGCCGCCTCTCCTGGTCGGACAGTTCGCTCAGGTCGCCATCGATGGAGTCGAGTTGGCGGAGTACTTCATCCTGCCCCGCCGAGCGCTGCGCCTCGGCGACGAGGTCTGGGTCATCGCCGCGGACGGGCGCGTGCAGATCGTCGCCGTCGACGTGCTCCAGGAGACCGACGAACGGCTCTACGTCATCGGCGACTTCACCGACGGACAGCTCGTGATCGTGGCCGGTATCACCGTCGCGACGAACGGCATGGAAGTCCGCGTGAACGACGCAGGGAGGCGGTAGCGTCATTGACCAGCACGCCAGAAGACATCCGCGCGGAGAGGGGGCGCGAGCTGCTGGGAACGGTCGACGACTACCACGGCCCGGTCGCGTACATGGCGAAGCACAAGGTCGCCGCGAACCTGCTCATGATCTTCGTGATCATGGCCGGATTCGTGTCGGTGGGGGCTCTGGTCCAGGAGGTCTTTCCGGAGTTCAGCCTCGACATCATCCTGGTATCGGTCCCCTACCCTGGCGCGACGCCGGACGAGATCGAGGAATCGATCCTGCTCAAGATCGAGGAGCAGGTACAGTCGGTGGATGGAATCGACGAGATCACCTCCACCGCCGCCGAGGGCCTTGGCACAGTTGCGCTGCAGCTCAAACTGGGTGCGGACGCGAGCGCGGTGCTCGACGACGTGAAGGCCGAAGTCGACCGGATCACGACCTTCCCGGTCGACGCGGAACGCCCGGAGATCCGCGAGCTCACCAATCGCCAAAGCGTGATCAAGCTCGCGATCTTCGGTGACGTTGCCGAACGGACGCTCAAGGAGATCGCGTACCGAATCGAGGACGCGCTCTCCGAACTCGACGAGGTGTCGTACGTGGAGACGACCGGCATCCGGCAGTACGAGATTTCGATCGAGGTCGGTCAGAACACTCTCCGCGCCCTGGGTCTCACGCTAGGCGACATCTCGCGGGTGGTTCGCGAGGGCAGCCTCGACCTCTCGGCCGGCAGTATCGAGACGCGCGACGAACAGGTGCGCATCCGCACTCTCGGGCAGAACTACGATCAGCAGGATTTCGAGTCGATCGTGGTCATCAGCCGTCCGAACGGGACGGTCGTGCGCTTGGGGGACATCGCTACGGTGATCGACGGCTTCGAAGACACAGACCTGATCACCCGGTACAACGGTCGGCCCGCTGCTCTCGTGGAGGTTTACCGCACGTCCGACGAACGCGTGCTGGAGATCGTGGACGCGATCGATGTCGCGCTTGCGGAGGACATCATTCCGGGGCTACCCGAAGGGGTTTTCCTGGAGGTGTGGAACAACGACGCAGACATCCTCGCGGACCGTTTGCAGTTGATGCTGAAGAACGCGGCGCTGGGCCTATTGCTGGTCCTCGTCGCGCTAACGCTCTTCCTCGAACTGGGCCTCGCGCTCTGGGTAGCAGCCGGGATCGCGATGTCCTTCATCGGCACGCTGGCGGTGATGTTGGTGCTCGGCGTCTCTATCAACGTGATGTCACTGTTCGGCTTCATCCTCGCGGTCGGAATCGTGGTGGACGATGCGATCGTGGTCGGGGAGAACGTCTACTCGGAGCGGGAGCGCGGAGTGCCGGGTCTGCTCGCCGCGGTGCGCGGTGCCAAGCGAATCACGGGTCCGGTCATCTTCGCTGTGCTAACGACGATTACTGCGTTCTCGCCCCTGCTCTTCGCGCCCGGCGCGATCGGGAAGATCCTGGGGGCGATCCCGGTCATCGTGATTTCGGTACTGACACTGTCGCTCATCGAGTCGCTCCTGATCCTACCCCACCACCTCTCGCACCTGCCCGAGCCGCACGCGCGGGGGAAGACAGGCATAACCCGCCGGGTCGCGCGGATCCAGAAATCCGTCGACGCGCGGCTCCAGGCCTTCATCCAGGGGCCGTTGGACCGGGGACTCCGTTTCGCAACCAGGGAGCCCGGTATCATAATCGCGGGGGCGGTGGCGTTGATTATTCTGTCCGTTGCGCTCATACCTGCGGGGCTGATTCGGGTCCAGTTCTTTCCCGGGGTGGAGGGCGACAACGTGATCGCCGACCTCGAGATGCCGGAGGGCACCTCGGTCGAGCGCACGCGTCAGGTGGCTGAACGGCTTCGGCTGGCCGCCGAGCGCGCCGTCGAGCGACTGGAGTCCGAGCGTCCTGCCGGCTCGCCGCCGCTCGTTCGGGGCGTCTACAGCGTAGTGGGCGGCTCAGCACCCATCGGTGGGCCGATCGCCTCGATCGCGCCGAGCAGTGCTGTCGGGAACCGGGCGTACGTGGACGTGCGGCTGCTCAGCGCGGAGGAGAGGACCATTTCGTCCGCACGCTTCGAGCAGGTTTGGAGAGAGGAAGTCGGCAGTCTTCCGGAGGCCCGCTCGCTGACGTTCTCCGCAGATATCGTCAACATCGGAGCGCCGGTTCAGGTGGAGTTGTCGCACCCCGACCCCGTGCGGTTGGCAGCGATCGGGCGTCGCGTGGTGGACGAACTGGAGTCCCTGGCGGGTGTTTTCGACGTGAAAACGGACCAGGATCAGGGACTCAGAGAGATTCAGCTTCGTCTGAAGCCCGAAGCCCGCACGCTGGGCCTGACGCTGAACGAGGTCGCTCGACAGGTCCGCGCGGCGTTCTTCGGAGACGAGGCGTTGCGGGTGCAGCGGGGGCGCGAGGACGTGCGAGTCTACGTGCGCCTACCCGAGAACGAGCGCAACGCCATCGCGGACGTTGCGGACTACATGGTCCGCACGCCGACCGGCGGCCAGGTCATGCTAGGTCGGATCGCGCGAGTCTCCTTTGGTAACTCGCCCACCACGATCCGCCGAAAGGAGGGTCAGCGCATTCTCACCATCACCGGCGACGTCGACCCGGCTATCGTGACCGGCCAGGTGGCCACGCGCGAACTGACAGAGGTCATCCTCCCGCCCATCGCCGCCGAAGACGCGCGGCTCGGCGTGAATTTCGGTGGCGCACAACAGGAACAGCAGGAGTCGTTCAGCTCCATCGGGCGCGGATTCGTCCTGGCCCTGTTGGTGATCTACGCGCTGCTGGCGATCCCCTTCGGCTCGTACGTCCAACCTCTCATCATCATGGCGGCGATCCCCTTCGGGATCGTAGGGGCGCTATGGGCCCACCTCTTCATGGGCCTCTCTCTGGGGCTGCTCTCGATCTTCGGGATCCTCGGGCTGTCTGGCGTCGTCGTGAACGACTCACTCGTCATGATCGATTTCATCAACGAAGAACGCCGCAACGGGATGAACGCGCACGACGCGATTGTCGAGGGTGCGAAGGCGCGCTTCCGTCCCATCATGCTGACGTCGCTCACGACGTTCCTGGGCGTATCGCCGCTCGTCTTCGAGCGGAGCCTGCAGGCGCAGTTCCTGATCCCGATGGCGGCGTCGCTCGCTTTCGGAGTCTTGTTTGCGACGGTGATTCTGATGCTGCTGGTGCCTGCGCTGGCGATGGTTCAGGCGAACGTGGAGGCGTGGTGGGTGGGGCGGCGTGCGAGGCAGCTCCCGACGTCAGCGACTTCTGAACCGGTGTACTAGCACTAGTCTGGCCGTTCTTCCAATGAGGTTGGCCAGCGAGGCGGGCCACTCGTTTTCCCTGGTCTAAAGATCGGGCTCGGCGCCTGCGGCCCGCGTCCTAAAGGACGTGTTGGTCCCGACGTCTTTTAAGACGCGCACGAAGTGCCGAGCCCGCCTTTCAAGGCAGGGGAAACGACGAGGAGGGCGCCCGGTTACGTCGGGGTCAAGAGCTTTGTCGTGTCTTGTTGTGCTGCTGTGATCGTCGGGCCACTACCATGCCGTTAATGTCAACACGATCAACGCTGTAGGTGCCTTACTTCTCATCGTGGAGCCACCTGATCGTCCCGCCCGATCTTGCGAATGACCGCCATGGCGGTGTCGTGTAGCATTTTTGAGATGTTTGACATCATCTGCATCGTCTGTTGTTGCTTCAGGAGAATGTTCTGCATATCGACATTGGCAAGCTGTGCGTCATCTCCAATCGTCTGGAGCTCTTCTTCCCACTCACTAAGCAGTGCATCGATTGAGTCCGTAGACTTGATTACCGCTTGGGGCCGGTAGTTTGATATCGCACGCCAGACGCTCATGTTCGGGCGGAAGTCCGTCCGCCGATCGCCACGTTCCAAACTGGACTTAAAGGCCCGAAGTCGTGAGAGCTCCCCGCGAATCGCCTCTTTTTGTTCATTGTGCAACCAGACCCTGTCGGCGTAAGACTGGAGGTCGGCTTGGCTTTCCTGATACGCTTGATGCAACACAAACTGCACGAGCGCATTGACGTCTATGTCGCTGCCGCGAAGTTGGGAGGCGAAGCCTTCCCACTCCGCCTGGATCTGGCGATAGGACGAGCCCTCGGCGAGGCGACTCGCAATCTGGTTGAGCTGCACCAACTGCCTAGCGTTCAGCGACCGCGTAACGGTTCGCTCCTGGGCCGCGCTGATTCTGAACTCCCGCGGCGGTTGCGCCGCGCGTTGCTGCGCCTTCGCCGGCAGGGCCGGCCCCGTAAACGCTATCACCAACGTCACGAGCATAGCGAAAGACACGTTGCGTCTCATTGGATAGTCTCCCCTCGTTGACACGACACGCTCACCGCCGATCGACCGGCTTCGGAGGGAATGCCGCTGGTATCTCACGCCATTGCAGGACCTCCCGATCGTCCCGCCCGATCTTGCGAATGACCGCCATGGCGGTGTCGTGTAGCATTTTTGCCATGTTTGACATCATCTGCAATGTCTGTTGTTGCTTCTGGAGGATGTTCTGCAACTCGACATTGGCAAGCTGTGCATCATCGCCGAGCGAGGCGAGGATTTCTTCCCATTTCTTTATCAGAGGATCGACTGCCTCCGGCCTCGTGATAACAGCTGGGGGCTGGTAGTCTGATATCACTCGTATCCCTCGCCAAACGTTCAAATCCGGACGGAAGTCCGTCCACCGCGCACCCCCTTCCAGAGCGGATTTGAAGGCCCTGATCCGGGCGAGTTCTCCGCGGATAGCCTCCTTTGATTCCTCAAAGTGCTGGATCTTTTCGGCGTAAGCCTGAAGATCCGATTGGTTTTCCTCATACGCTTGATGCAACACAAATTGCACGAGCGCATTGACGTCCATGTCGCTGCCGCGAAGTTGGGAGGCGAAGCCTTCCCACTCCGCCTGGATCTGGCGATAGGACGTGCCTTCGGCGAGGCGACTCGCAATCCGGTTGAGCTGCCTCAGCTGGGTCGCGTTCAGCGACCGCGTCACGGTTCGCTCCTGGGCCGCGCTGATTCTGAACTCCCGTGGCGATTGCGCCGCGCGTTGCTGCGCCCTGGCCGGCAGGGCCGGCCCCGTAAACGCTATCACCAACGTCGCGAGCATAGCGAAGGATACGTTGCGTCTCATTGGATGGACTCCTCTCGTTGACACGACACGCTCACCGCTCCCAGAAAGAGTGCCGCTCGCGACCCCGAACCGCTCGCTTGAAATCATCTGAAAATCGAATCCGACGGCGCATCTTACATCACGGAGCAAGACAGCTTGCCCTGCACATGGATGACGATACCGCCACCGGACTCCAAACCGGTGGCATTGAACTCCACCTCTACCAGATCGAGCCCGAGTGGATCCTTGCCTTTGACCGTGATCGTAATTGTGCCGTCACCGCGGAACCGATCGTCGGTGCGGAAGTTGTCGTCGCGCAGCCTGTCGTCGTATTGCTCGGGAGCCGCCACGTAGAACGTTGCCGGAAACGAGCCGGGACCGGTACCGTCGGCCTCCACGCCGATCACCCAGTCGCCGAGCGTGCGTGCCACGAACCCCTCCGACGAGCTGCTGCACATCACGACGTCATCCTCGCGCCCGCTCACCGTCACGGGACCGCTGATGCTGTACTCGACCCACGGAGTAATGGATGCACCACCACCGGGACCGAAGCCGCCGCCGCCACCGGCCTCCGCGCCACCCATCATGCCACTCATCATCTCCGCCATCGTCGTTTTCCGGTAGCCGGCCGGCATCACGAAGAGTGCATCGTCAACCGATTGTGGTTCCACCGCTACAACTTCCTCGATCTCGAACGTGTCGTAGGTCGTCCACAGTTCCAACATGGGGAACCCGTGCTCGGCCACAGCGTACGACGCATCCGGCTCGCCGCCGAAGGTCGGGGCTTCCGCGAATCGCTGGAAGGAGGTTGCGAGATCGACGTTGGCGTTGGATACCCATATGCGCCTCGTTCCCCCGGTGGTCGTCACATCGTAGGCGTGAGATCGCAACCCGCTGATCGTTTTCGATCCGCCCACCGAGCTGACATCGGGTTGGGGTTGTTCCCCGGGGCCGCCGCCCATGTTCGCAGCCATCTGTTTCATGTCATCCTGCGTCATCTCGATATACATGCGTTGGTCTGGTCGAACAAGCCGGATGACACCCTGCGCCAGATCGATCGTGGCCCACGCCGGGCCCTCATCGTCCGTGAAAGCCGACCGGACGTAATTGCCCTTGATGTAGATCTCTTCTTCCGTGACGGTCATGTCGCCCTGGGCTTCCAATTCTCCACGGAGGGCCAGCAGTCGCTCCACCGACACATCAAGCAGATTCGATATGTCGAATCCCCGTTCCGCCAACGCCGCGAGGTTCACACTGATCGTACGCTGTTTGATGACTCCTTCGAACTGCGCCGCCGCTGCTTGCGGTGCAGTCACCGACACCGTACCCAAAAGGGCTACAATGATTCGCCGACTCATGGTCAGAATCTCCTGTGTTGGGTCAAACTGGTTGCTACTTCCTTAATACAGAAATCGCTGGCGAACGGGCTCATGAATACACGCGATTATTTGAGCCGTTCAGCCAGATTACCCAGATCCAAAGGTTGATGGGACCCTGCTGAGTAGAGCGGGTAGTGCCGCACACACGAGGGCCATCGTGATCTTTCTCATGCTCAACCTCCTGATGCGCCGCTCCTATGACTGACCGGCAAACCGGACGACGTTGTTGCGGGCGAACCCGCCCCCCGCCGCCACTTCTGCAACCGAGAATCGCTCGTTCACCTGCGTCACCCGCAGTACGCCGATGAAGCGTTCCGGTGCGCCAAGATTGAGACCCGTCTCGGGATCGATGAGGGCCTCCTGTTCCTCGTAAACCTCGAACTCCATCCCCTGCTCGACGCCGGCGTTGGACCCGGCGTTGATGTAGACGAGATTGTCGCGAACGTCGATCACGCGGCCCGACCACCGCAGACCGGCCAACTCCTCCACGATCGCCTCGACGATCTCTTCGATCGCTTCTCGCGTGGCCTTGCCCAGCGGCGTCGACGCCGCCACGGCGGTGCTGAACTCCTTGTCGTTGATCGTCGCCTCGGCCGAGACGGTCCGTGCCGTAGCGCTGCCATCACCACGTTTGGAGGCGATGATCTCGCCGGTTTCCGCGTTGATGAGCCGCATGTCGAGCGCCACCATCGCTTTCAATTGCTGTGCGCTGGCGCTCACGCGGTTGAACATGCTCACGTTGCCGCCGAGGCTCGAGCTAGTGTAGTTGTACTCGGTGATGCCGCCCGTGATGAGCGCCTGTACGCCGAGCATCTGTCCCTGCCGGGCCGCCGTTTGTTGTGTCACCCGACCAGACGCACCGAAGTCCTGTTCGTCGAGCATTTCCTGGAGCTTCGCACGCTCCACAACGACGAAGCGTCCGGTCTCCACCAGCGCGGTCGTCAGCATTTCGGTGAGGCCGAGTGCAAAACCCTCCGGCGGCGGAATCTCGATGGTGCTCGTGGTGGATGTCGGACCGTACTCTCGGGTTGCCGTGAAAGCGTCCGCTCGGAGATCCATTACGGCGACGCGCAGTTTCGGGCCGGCTCCGACTTGACCGAATAGACTCTGACTGGACGAGACGAAAAACAGTAGAAAAAGAATCACATGTTTCATGGCGAACTCCCTGAATTCGGTTCCTTGAGCACGAGCTGCTTGATCGAGCCGTTTTCGATGATGATCATGGCGCCGTCACGGCTCGCGTACTTGCCGTCCGGAGGACCCACGACGCCGTTTGTGCCGATCAACGAAACCCACCCTCGCTCTACCCTCATGGACTCGACCTCTACGCTACGGCCCCGCGGCGCGGTAATGCTCGTGATAAGTCCATCGAGAACGATGATCATGGCGCCGGACTCGCTGGTGAATCTTCCGTCCGGCAGCTGATGCTTGACACCGTTCGTGCCGATCAAGAGAAGTTGGGACGGAGCACCATCCTTGTCCCCGAGCAACTCGACCGATCTCACGTCTACCGTGACGCTCCGTTCCTGGGCTGCTGTCTGGCTTGTCGCCATGCCAACGCCGACCAAAGCGATGAGGAGAATCGAAACGAACTTGGACATAACGCCCCCTTTGGTGCGTGTCCCTTTACCCTGAACACAGCGAAGCGGGGTGCAATCGGATCATCGAATTCGGTGAGCCAGTTTTGCCTGTCTATTCTGTTGGAATCAGTGAGGACAGCATAGGAATTTCCTTCCCCTACCCCAAGTATCGCCCTTGGTACTGGAGGCGTCTACCCCAAGTATCGCCCTCGGTGCTGGAGGCGTCCAGCCAGTGGGATGAGGGTACCGGGGCAGTCTTGGTCCACAGGAAGGTCCGCCAAATCGGCTCATCCGGCGTTCCGGCTGGCGGCCTTTGGGAAGAGGGGGCGTGCGCGATCTAGGAAGAGCCCGAGGACCAGGCAGTGGAGTGCCCCGCCGGATGTAATCATCTCACTAGCGTCGATGGGAACAATCTTGCGATTGGAAGCGGCTCGTATGGCGGCGTGGGCTGCGGCTTCGATGGACGGGGCTACGCCATCGAAGTGAGGGACGAGGACCTTGTCACGCAGATCGACAGAGTTGAGATAGCTGTAATAGACGCTGGAATCGCGGCGCGGCATCGGCACGCGAATCACGCGGAGATCGATTCCCAGAGAATCGGCCGCTTGTTCGAGGATCGCGGCGGCTACGTCCATGCGCCCAGCATTCTCGGCCGACTCCTGCCGTGCTACTGAAGCCACCCCCACGACATCCGGCGCGAAGAAGTGCACGAAAACGTCGGCGTGGCCCGTCGGTTCGCCCGTCAGCTCGGGGAGAATCGCGAGCGCTTCACATCCCAGCTGATCCATCAGCGCGTGCGGCTGCGCCTCGGCGCCGTTCGCCTCCAGGAGGTTATGCCGCGTAATCGCGCACAGGCCGGTGCCATTGCTCACCAACGCACCGCCGTCTAACCGTCGCGCCAGCGATTGCACGGGCACCGCCGCCATCCTGCCTAGTCGCAGCGGAATCAGATCGTCATCGGTTCGACCGCTGCGGTAGTCGGCATCCAACCAGATCGCTTTCCCCTGCTCGTCGGCAACCTGAATGGGACCGTAGTCACGCACCCAGTCCGACTGGATCGGCCACTCGAGCTCCCGCACGCGATTCGGAAACTCGCCGCGCCACGACTCGAGGTTGGCGGAATCGTTTTGGCGGGCCAGGACGAACACCGGCATCTCGCCGTCCGTGGCGCGAACGATCTCGCTCAGCGCTTCGTGCCAAAGGTCGTTATAGGAAATGAGCAGCGCCTGCGGAGGCTCCCAATCGCCCCGCAGGCGCCGGCTCGGTTCTCCGTGTCGTAGCACAACAGCGCCGGGGGCGACACGGGGGCCGACCTCGGCCAGGGGATGCAGACGCACGACTGCAGCACTCGAGGCACCGAGCAAGACGCAGGCGTGCACGAGCAATTTGAGAGCCATGCCGTAACCGAGCTATTTGATCGAGGCTTGTGTGATGGCACCGTTCTCGATGGTGATCATGGCGCCTTCACGAGTCGTGTATCTCCCATCCGGCACAAACACGCTAATCGGCCCTACGGCACCATTTGTCCCGATCAACGAGATCGTTCCCCCCTGCTCCACCCGCATGGACTCGACCTCGACCGTACGGCCACGCGGGGCCGCCACACTCGCGATCCGCCCATCGAGGACGATGATCATCGCGCCGGACTCGCTTCTGAACGTCCCGTCCGGGAGCAGGTGTTTGCGGCCGTTCGTGCCGATCAACAACAGCTGGGGCAAGCCGCCGCTTCGGATGTGGAGCAGCTCAACCGACTTCACGTCAATCGTGGGGTGCGGTTGCTCCTGCGCCACCGCCCGAGCGGGTACCGCACTTGCGCCGAGCATCACCATCGAGAGAATCGAAACGAGTTTGGACATAACGCCTCCTTTTGTCATGCGTGTTTTCACCTAAGGACACAGGGAATCGCGTCCAATCGGCTCAACCAAGCCCAAGACGTGAGCTTTTTTTCCGGGGAAACCTGTGAGGTCGGTAGAGACAAGGGCCGCGTGGGGTGGCGGGACGAGATCCCGCGCCCGGCGCCTTGGGCGAGCAGCCCTCGGGGGCGGGAAGGTGTGTGTAACACATTGGAGTTAAAGACGTTAGCCATATTGTGGCTCGCAATACCCGCGTCGGCCCCGGCCACGAACTGGGGCTGGTCTGGGGTTCCCAACCCCTTTCCCACGCAAGCTAAGTTGACGCTGCCGGAAGGCCGGTGCAGCTTCGACCTCATGGACGCTCCGGACCGCGTGGCCTCTCTGCTCGAGGCCGCCCGCCAAGGTGATGAGGGGGCCCTCGACGAGGTGTTCACCATCGTCTACGACGAGCTGCACCGGATGGCGCATTCCCAACGCAGGCGCTGGGACGGCGACTACACGCTCGACACCACCGCCCTCGTGCACGAGGCCTATCTCAAGCTCGTCGATCAGACCGGCGCGCAGTGGAACAACCGGGGGCACTTCATGGCGGTCGCGGCCAAGGCGATGCGGCACATTCTCGTCAACTACGCCGAAAGGCGCCGCGCGGCCAAACGTGGCGGCGAGATGCAACGGGTCTCGCTCGACGACTTCAATCCGGTGGGCGAAGAGGTGGCCGAGGAGGTGCTCGCGCTGCATGAAGCATTGGAGCGATTGAGTGAGGTCAACGAGCGTCAGGCCAAGGTGGTCGAGGCCCGCTTCTTTGCCGGGCTCCCTATAGAGGACACGGCCGAGGCACTCGACATCTCCCCCGCCACGGTCAAACGGGACTGGAGCCTGGCGAGCGCGTGGCTCCACCGCGAGATCAACACCACACTCATATGAATCCATGACTCCGGAACGCTGGAAGGAAATCGAGCTGGTTTTCTCGGGCGCTTTCGAACTCGAGGGGGGCGAGCGAGATCGGTTTGTCGAAGCACACTGTACCGGAGATCCCGAACTGCAGCGCGAAGTGGAAGGGCTGCTCGCGTCGCTCGACTCGGCCGGTGAGTACTTCGAAGAATTAGCGGGCCGGATCGGCGTGCCGATCGATCCCGAAACATACACCGGGCGTCTCGTCGGCAAGCGGGTGGGCAACTACCGGCTCGTCAATCTCATCGGTCGTGGCGGGATGGGCGCCGTGTACGTCGCCGAGCGGGACGACGAGCAGTTCCAGATGAAGGCGGCGTTGAAACTGCTGCCAATGGGTCTCGACTCCGACGAATCCCGGCGGCGTTTTCTCGCCGAGCGCCAGATTCTGGCCCGTCTCGAACATCCAAACATCGCACGACTGGTAGACGGAGGCGTCACGGAAGACGGCACGCCCTACTTCGTCATGGAACACGTCGAGGGCACGCCCATAGACGAGTATTGCGACACGCACCGGCTGAGCATTCCGCAGCGCCTGGAATTGTTTCTCAAAGTGTGCGAGGCCGTGCAGCATGCTCATCAAAACCTCGTCGTGCACCGGGACTTGAAACCGAGCAACATCCTGGTGACGGAATCGGGCGTGGTGAAGCTGCTGGATTTCGGTATCGCGCGCGTGTTGGACTCCGACGAATCCGGCGCACAAACCACCATGACACGGCGCACGAGGCCGATGACGATCGCGTATGCGAGCCCGGAGCAGATCCTTGGCTCGTCGGTCACGACCGTCAGCGACGTGTACACACTCGGCGTCTTGCTATATGTGGTACTCACCGGACGGCACCCGTATCGACTGGCTTCAAAGTCGCTGATGGAGGTCGAGCAAATCATCTGCGAGCAGGAGCCGGAACGTCCCAGCGGTGCAGTATTTCGGACGGATCCCCCGACGCCTGACGACATCGGTCGTCAGCGCGGCACCACATCGCAGCGACTCCGCCGCGATCTGGCGGGTGATCTCGACACGATCGTGTTGACCGCTCTCCGGAAGGAGCCCGAACGGCGATATGCATCGGTTTCGCACTTCGCCGACGACTTGCGCCGCTACGAGGCGGGCCTTCCGGTGACCGCACACAAGGACACGGTGCGGTATCGCACGTCCCGGTTTGTGAGACGGCACAAGGTTGGGGTGACCGCAGTGGCCGCAGTCACCGTGCTGATTGCAGCGCTCGTCGGCGTATCAATCCGATTTGCGTTGACTACCGCGGCGCAGTCGCGCGAGATCACACGGGAAGTCGAGACCGCGGAGCAAGTCTCTTCCTTCTTAGTGGATCTGTTTGAGGTGTCCAATCCCGGTCAGGGAACGGGTGACACGGTAACCGCTCGCGCGATCCTGGAACGCGGCGCCGCCTCCATCAACGAGCGCCTGGCCGACCAGCCCGAGGTGCGGGCGCGGATGATGCATGTGTTGGGTGGGGTCTACCGGAACTTGGGGCTGTACGACGACGCTACACCGCTGTACGACAGCGCCCTCGCTATTCGACGCGATCTTTACGGAAACGACCACTCGGATGTGGCAGCGAGTCTCGACGCGATCGGGGAACTCCGGCGAGCGCAGGAGGGGTGGGATGCCGCCGAACCCGTGTACCGGGAAGCGCTCGCGATCCGACGACGCCTCGACGACGACCCCCTGAACATCGCGATCACCCTTCAAGGCCTGGCAGCCAGCATGCGAAATCCCCTGCGCGGCGTCGATCCCTCGGTCAACGCGGCGAGAATAGACACCGCCGAGGGATTGATCAATGAGGCCATCGCGCTGCGCCTTCAGGTGGAGGATTGGGACAGCCCAAACATGGTCGAGGCAATCGCCAACCTGGCGTACGTGCTGCGGGCAAAAGGGGACCTCGACTCGGCCGAGGTACTGTACGCCCACGCGGTGAATGGACTCCGAGCACAGGGCGACTCCAGCAACATCACGGTTAGGATTGCGCTGAACAACCTTGGCTACATCCACCGCGTGAAGGAGGACTTCCCCCAGGCGGAACAGGCGTACCGGGAGGCACTCGCCCTGGAACGGAAGTGGGGTGTGCCTGCCAACCAACTCACCATTCTCAACAACCTGGCCAGCGTCGTGGACCTCCAGGGCGGTCGAACGGATGAGGTCCGAGACGTGCTACAAGAGCGGATCGATATCACCCGGGAGCACTGGCCGGACGGACACTGGCAGATAGGTGCTGCCATCGCAGCATTGGGCGTGCACTACATTCACCAAGGGGATTCTCTCGCCGCGGAGCCGCTGTACCGGGAAACCGTAGAGATCTACGCCGACGCCATCGGTCCCAATCACGGTTGGACCGCCCACGCCAAGGCAATTCTCGGGAGCCTTCTCACAGCGCAGGGACGGTTCACCGAGGCGGAGACGCTGCTCCTCGAGGCGCATCAGGCGTTGGGCGACGTTACCGCGGCCAGCGAATGGCACGTGGATGCGTTGACGCGGACGGTGATGTTGTATCGCGCGTGGGGAAAGCCAGACGAGGCGGCGCGCTATCAGGCGATGATTCCGGCAGATTCGACGAGTGGGTAGGGAAAGAACGATTTACCACGGCTGAAGCCCCAGCTACGTCCAACGACGCGGGTCCTGATCGGGGCGTCTATAGCGTAGTGGGCCGATCAGCACCCATCGTGCAAGTAGATCCGATACACCGAGGCGCTCGGCCCACAGGGTCATCCGCGAGCGATCCAACCGGGATCCCTGAACACGCAACATGCCCAGCACGTCTCGCCATTGGCGTTCAGACTGCTCCCCACCTCGTCGGTACCATTCGAGCTTCCGCAGGATGGAATGTTCCACCTTCACGGCGCTTCCGGGGTGAATAGCGTTGAACGAGGTCGTCGTCCGGACGGCTTCCCGAGCGGACGTCCACGTAGTATGCCGTTTGGAGTTCGGCCACCAGTGACTCGACCTTCGTCACGTCCAAGTCGACGACGAAATCCACGTCGAGTGTGGACCTAGGTTCGCCATGCATTGAACTCGCCAACGAGCCTCCCACTAAATAAGGCGCCTCCAGTCGGTCGAGGATCGACGCGAAGTCGAGCGCGACGAGGATCGGATCGGGAAGGGTTTCACGCGTCATCCGACGCCCGGCTTCCAAGCGCCAGTGGCATCCCGCCAATTCGTTGCCCGGACGCCAGTGGCGCACCCACCTCCCTGCGACTAGTCGTATACCTCGCCGAAGCGCTCCCGCTGCTCCGCGCTGCCCAGGGCGACGAGAGTCGAGCCCTTAACTAGCCGCCGGTCGGGCGGCAGATTCGTGACGATCTGCCCGTCCTTCTGGACGCCGATCACGTTCAGGCCGGTACGCGCACCGATCCCCGCGTCGGCGAGCGTCTTGTCCGCGAGCGACGGAGGGAGCGGCACGTAGAAGAGATCAACGCCCTCGCCCAGCACTACAAGCTCCCGTCCCTGCACGATCGAGAACACCGTCTGCACCCCTAAGGACGCGTAGCTCAAGACGAAGTCGGCGCCGGCACGCTGGATGGCCTCGACGTTCCGCTCGTGCGTGACCCGGGTGAGGATACGCGCGTCGGGATTGAGCCGCCGGCAGTAAACCGTCAGGTAGACGTTCATCGCATCGTCGTGCGTCGTGAGCAGGACGCTCGGTGTCTCGGCGATCCCCGCTGCGTCAAGTACGCGCCGGTCGGCGGCGTCGCCCAGAAACAACCGCTCGGGAATGCTCCCGATTTGCGGCTTCAGTTCCGGGTTGCGTTCCACCATATGCACGGGTATCTCCCGCCGCTTGAGGGCCGCAGCGGCAGCCCGTCCCACCTTGCCGCCGCCGACGATGAGCACCGGATTCGGATTGGCGTCGTATATCACCAGCACTTCGTCCAGCTCCGCGATCTGCTCCGGCGTGCCGATCGCGACCGGCACGCTCAGCGGCGAGAGTTCGAGATCCGGCCGGGCGGGCAGGAACCGTCCACGCTCCCACACTCCGACTATCGTGGCCCCGGTAAACTCGCGCAGCCGTGTGTCCCGGATGGTCCGGCCCTGGAACGGCGTGTTGTGCACCGGGAACTCGGCGAGCAGCAGGTCATGGAATTTGCCGATTACGTTGGCGCGGGACCTCCCCGCGCTCACCCGGTTGGCGAGCTGCTCGCCGAGTTGGTGCGTGAGGGGCAGCACGTGCGTGGCGCCGCTGAGCTCCAGCACGTCGATCGAGTCTTCCACTTCGGCCAGCGCGACGATCGGCACCGATTCGGACAGCTCGCGCACGGTGAGGACAATGTTGGAGTTGACCGTGTCCGATGCGTTGGCCAGGACGAGGCGAGCCTGCGCCGCTCGGGCGGCTCGGTAGGTCTCGACGGAGTCGACCTCGCCCAGGAAGACCGGCGTGCCGACATCCTGCATGTGCATCGCA
>JADFPO010000079.1 GCA_022562295.1 Gemmatimonadota bacterium | reverse complement strand
GTGGTTACGAACGGCACCGACGCCCCTGTATGGGACGGGGATCCCATCGCCAGTTTCTATGCCAGCGTTGCGCGCCGCGACAACAATGGAAACGCGTTCTACCCCGACCAGCGGATGAGCAGGATAGAAGCACTGAGGTCGTACACGTTGAGTGGAGCATACGCTGCGTTCGAGGAAGACATCAAAGGCTCGCTCACGCCTGGAAAATTGGCCGACATCACCGTGTTGTCCAAGGACATCATGACCATCCCGGAAGAGGAAATACCTTCCACCGAGGTGGTCTACACCATCGTGGGCGGCAAGGTGATGTACAGTCGCACGGAAGAGGCGAACGACCGATAGCGCGCTCGTTCACCCACTACGTTAACCGCAGTCTGACAGGAGGTCCGTATGTCTGCAGCGCGATGTGTCCATTCGATGATCTTGGTTGCTTGCTTCACTCTCACGGTCGCGTCGACTCAGCCGGTTCAGGCGCAGGCCGGTCGGATTGCAAGCTTCAAACGCGAGCTGATCGAGGATATCGAAGCACGCCGCAAGTTCACCCAGCAAATCGTAGACCAAATCTTCAGTTTCGGTGAACTCGGTTTTCAGGAGTTCGAGACGTCTAGGTACTTGGTAAGCTTGCTGCGCGAGAACGGGTTCACCGTCGAGGAAGGCGTCGCGGGGATTCCGACGGCCTGGGTGGCGAGCTGGGGGTCGGGCAAACCGGTCATCTCCCTCGGAACCGACATCGACGACATTCCTCAGGCCTCTCAGTTACCTGCGATGGCGTGTCACGCTCCTTTGGTGGAGGGAGCCCCCGGACATGGGGAGGGGCACAACTCGGGGCAGGCGGTAAACATCACGGCGGCCCTCGCGGTAAAGGCGTTGATGGAGCGTGAAGGACTGACCGGCACGATACGAATCTGGCCGGGTGTGGCCGAGGAGTTGGTGGCGACAAAGGCGTACTACGTTCGTGCGGGCATGTTCGAGGACGTCGACATCGTGCTGTACGCGCACGTGGGGTCGAATCTATCAACGGGCTGGGGCATCACGCCCGGGACGGGGCTCATTTCCGCCCTGTTCTCGTTCGAGGGGCAGAGCGCGCATGCCGGCGGCTCGCCGTGGCGTGGGCGCAGCGCGGCCGATGCCGTACTGCTCATGGAAACCGGATGGAACTACCGGCGCGAGCATCTGCGTCTGGATCACCGTTCGCACTCGGTCGTCGTCAACGGGGGGGATCAGCCTAACGTGGTGCCGCCGACAGCGTCCATTTGGTTCTACTTCCGTGAACGAGATTATCCGCGCATCCAAGAGTTGTTCGCGGTCGGCGACTCCGTTGCGCGAGGTGCCGCGCTCATGACCGGAACGCAGCTCGCGTCGGTGCGGATACTCGGCTCGGCGTGGCCGGGGCATTTCAACAAAGTCATCGCCGAAACGATGTACGAGAATATCAAGCAGGTGGGGTTGCCGCAGTGGAGCGAAGCGGATCAGCAGCTCGCGCATGCGGTTCAGGGAGAGGTGCGCGGCCCTGAAACAGGACTCGCCACCACGCTCGATACGTTGCGGCCCGCGCTGCGGGAGGACCAGCGTCGAGCGGGCTACGCAGACGATATCGGCGACATCTCGTGGAACGTTCCCACAGCTACGCTGAGGTTCCCGTCCAACATCCCCGGGCTCCCCGGGCACAATTGGTCCAACGCCATTGCCATGGCCACGCCCATCGCCCACAAGGGAGCCACAGCAGGCGCCAAGGCGCAGGCCATGACCCTGCTGGACTTCATGCTGCGGCCCGAATTAGTCGAGCAGGCGTGGGATTACTTCAGAAACGTTCAGACGAAGGACGTGACCTACCAACCCCTCATTCGGCCGGACGACCGCCCGGCAATCGAGCTGAACGCCGACATCATGGCCCGGTATCGCCCCCAGATGCAGGAGTTCTATTACGACGCTTCACGGTTCGACACCTACCTCGAGCAGCTGGGGATCGAGTATCCCACGTTGCGAACGGCAGACGGGAGGTGTGGTGTAGGGGCGATTCCGTAGTTGGGCTGTGGGCTGTGATCGGTGAGCAAGTGTTAGCGTTAGCCACTAGCAAGAGCCACGTTCTTGTTTTGTCCCGCGGATTCCACTGGTCCGTCGCCAGTCGTGCTGTGTTGGCGCGTTGATACGTTGGTGGTGATGTCGTGATTGTCGACAGCGAGAAAAACAGTGGATCAAGAACAGCCAACCACGTGTCCTGCCTGTGGGAACCCTGCGACCGGTAAGTTCTGCAGCAGTTGCGGAGTCATCCTGCACGCCAGTTGTCCGTCGTGCGGTGCCCAGCTGGGTGTGGGCAGCAAGTTCTGTCACGAGTGCGGCAACGCGATCGCCCGGTCTTTCTCGCAATCACGGAAACCGTGGATCGTCGGGGGTGCCGTGGTGGCCGTCATCGCGCTCGCGGCCGTCGTTTGGTACAACGCAACGCGCGACCGGATCAACGCTCCAAACCCGACGGGATTCAGCGCTGTGGCCTCTACCGACATCAGCCAGATGTCGCCGCGTGAGCAGTCCGATCGGCTGTTCAATCGCGTGATGGCCGCGCAGGAGCGGGGAGACCAGAGCGAAGTCGACTTCTTCGTCCCGATGGCAATCCAAGCGTACGGGTTGATGGGTGAGTTGGACAGCGACGCCCGGTATCATTTGGGATTGCTGCACACGGTTGGGGAATTGTATGAGCTGGCGTTGCTTCAGGCAGATTCCCTGGACGTGCAGTCGCCGGGACATCTGTTTGCGGCCATGTTGCGCGGATCCGTCGCCAGCGCTCGCGGAGAAACGACCGATCTTCGGGCTGCGCACCAGAGTTTCCTGGACCTGTACGACCGCGAGCTGGCGACCGGCAAGCCGGAGTACGGGGAACACACGACCTCGATCAGCATCTTTCTGGCCGAAGCGCGGAGTAACGTCACTCGGCAGAAAAACTAGGTTTGGGTGGGTGGAGGTGCGGCGAAGCTTGGTTGAGGGTTACGTCAAGTGTGACGGTCCGTTGGGGTCATCCATCGGGCAACGGTCACGGTGAACCGCGCTCCTTGGCCGAGTTTGCTCTTCACGGTGATGTCACCACCAAGCATCGTGGCCAGTCGGCGGGAGAGCGTGAGACCGAGGCCGGTCCCGCCGCCGGCGTCAGATTGTGCCCGCTCGAAGGCGTCGAAAATAATCTCCTGCTGCTCCGAGCTGATGCCTTCTCCTTGATCGACCACTGAGAACCGCAAGTCGGAGTCGTCTGCGTCCATCTCCACGACGATGGAGTCGTCTCCACTGTGCCGCACGGCGTTTCGCAACAAATTCACGAGAATTTGGCGTACGCGTTTGGAATCCGTCGCGCACAGCAGCGGGCCGGACCCCATCACCTCGATGGAGACCCCGGCATCACGTGCATACGGCTGCACGGCGGTAACCGCGTCCTCCACTATCTTGAACGCGTCCGTGTGCGATATCTGGGGTTGGACGTGCATGGCATCGAGGCGGCTCAAGTCGAGCAGGTCGTTGAGTAATTCGAGCGCGTACTGCGCGGACTCGACGGTCTCCACCACCTCGCGCGGAGGCTTGTCACCCGCCTTGCGCAACATCAGCTCGGCCCATCCGTGGACACCGGTCAGTGCGTTGCGGAGTTCATGGTTGACCATCGCGTAGAACCGGTTCCTGGTCACTTGGAGTGTTCGCAATTCCGTGAACAGCCGCGCGTTCTCGATGGCAATGGCGGCTTCGGCCGCGAGCACTTGAGCGGCAGACTCGTCTTCGTCAGTGAACTCGCCGCCACCCCGCTTGTCCGTGCAGTACAGGTTGCCGATCGGGCCGTCGGGCCCGAGTACTGGCACCCCTAGGAAGGATTTCATGGGAGGATGGTTTTTGGGGAACCCTATGGATTTCGGGTGTGCCCCCAGGTCGGCGATGCGGTGGGGTCGAGGGTCGTCGGTGAGAAGACCCAACACCCCGAGGCCCTCCGGCAGGTCTCCGATGAGTTGACGTTCCTCCTCGGTCATGCCGCTGAACACGAACCGGGTGAGTCTTTTGGTCTCGGCGTTCAACACGCCGAGGGCCGCGTAGCGACAGTCGAGCACGACCTTGGCGCTGTCACTCACTTCCTGTAATACCCGATCGAGGGTGAGATCGGTGTTCATGCGATGTGCGGCGGCGAGGAGTCGCCCGAGTTGCCGATCCTTGTTCCGGAGTGTTGCCTGGGTGCGACGGCGGGCTAGCTCGTATCCGATCCACTGGCCCATCAGCCTCACGATGGTGATTTCCTGCTCGCCGAAAGGCTTCGCTCGCTCGTGCCGGCTCGAGAAGTTCACGGTTCCGAACACTCGTCGATCGACCGTCACGGCGACGCCGAGGTACGCCTCCAACCGCTGGGTGCGGTACGCGGGGTGGTTTTCCCTTGCGGAACCCTTGACGCGTGTAAACCCGATGGGCCCGACTGCCGCGATGGTTTGAGCGCAATAAGTGTCTGCGAGGGAGAATACTTGCCCAGGTTGGACTGAGGAGCCGGGGGAGTGTGCGTGGAGGACGCTGTACGTATCCCCCTCGATCGCGGCGAGTATGCCAAATTCCAGACCGAGGTAGTCACAGCCCAGGGCCAGTAGGTCGCTGACCTTCTTGTCGAACGTCGTCGCCGGATCAGACGTGATCTCGCAGAGACCGACGATGAACCCATCGGTGAGCGTCCCGCTCGCGGGCGTCAGATCCGCCACCGGGACCGGATCCTCCATGCATGACGGTGTGGGCAGTCGAACCAAAGCAATACGGAAGTCGGCAAACCCATACCACTAAAGTAGTTATCCTGAAAACAGGATGTCTGGATGTGCTTCAAATCAAAATGCTTTGCAAGCGATCGGGCGCCGAAATCACTCAATGTTGCCCGCCAGGCGTTTATGTTAAGAGTTCTTCATGATCGCTTTAATGGAGGATCATAGAGGAGAGGATAACGTTGTCCCATGAAATTGCTCATAGTCGAGGACGACCGTAAGGTCGCTGGTTTCATTGAGCTAGGCTTGCGCGAGGAGGGCTACGCCGTCGACGTGGCAAGAGACGGCGATGAGGCCACGATGCTTGCCCATGTGAACGAGTACGACGCCATCGTGCTGGATCTCATGTTGCCGAAAAAAAACGGCATCCAGGTGGCGACCGAGCTCCGCCGGGAGGGGCGAAACACCCCCATCCTGATGCTCACCGCGCGAGACGCAACGGATGATGTGGTACGTGGACTGAATGCGGGCGCGGACGACTACTTGACCAAACCGTTCAAGTTCGACGAGTTGCTGGCCCGAATCCGCGCGCTACTTCGCCGCGGCGGAGCGGCTCGTTTGGACCGACTGTCCTACGGACCCATCCAGCTGGATCGGCTCAAACATCAGGCCCACGTGGATAGCACGCAATTGGATATCACGCCTCGCGAATTCAATCTGCTCGAGCACTTCCTGCTGCATCCGGAAGAGGTCGTGCGGCGGACGGAGTTGCTGGAGAAGGTGTGGGACATGCACTTCGACCCCGGTAGCAACGTCATCGACGTACACGTCGGAAACCTGCGGCGCAAACTTCGCGAAGCTGGACACGACGGCTACATACAGACGGTGCGAGGTGTTGGTTTCTGCCTGAAGCGGCCCGTGGCAACAGCCGCTATCTGACGCCTACTTGGTGGCGCCGCACGCTCAGCCGACAAAAAGCTTCAGGGTGAGATGACGGCGTTTGACGGGGTGTTACTCATCTCTTCCCCTCCTGATTCGGCGTGTCCGCGAATGCCCCGAGGACGTCGGTCCAGAACGACTCGATGTAGGCCCGAAGGACCTCGAGACCGGCGAAGCTCACCCGGTAGATCCGGCGCGTGCCCTGCTGCCGGACATCGACGAGTCCGGCGTCTCGTAACACGCGCAGGTGTTGAGACACCGCTGGTTGGCTGACCGGCATTGCGGCTGCCAACTCGCCCACAGACTTGGGCCCCGCGCGGAGCCGGTCGAACATGGATCGCCTGGTCGGATCCGCTAGGGCGTCAAGGACATTACTGTAAGTTATCACTTATATAAGTTTATACTTACGATGTGACCGTGTCAATACCCGCGATTTTGAGCGGTTAAGTTTGGATCAACGAACCGTTGCGGTCGAGGAGTGCGATGAAGGCAGGATCAATCCATTCACTGGTCCTTCTCGTGGTCGGCGTGGTGGGGGCAGCCGCGGCGTCGGGCCGCGGCCCGCCCGTCGTTCTTGTCCAGGGTGCATCCGGCGATTCTTTGACCTTCAATCGAGACATCGCCCCGATGCTGTTCGCGCGCTGCGCGACGTGTCACCATCCCAACGGATCGGCTCCGTTCGATCTCCTGAGTTATCGGGACGTGCAGCTTCGTCTCCCGCTGATCGTGGACGCGATCGAGCGCCGGTCGATGCCGCCATGGGTGCCGGAACCGGGTTTCGTCAAGTTCGCCGGTGAGCGCAGGCTGACCGACGACGAGATCGACCTGTTCCGGCGGTGGGTTGCGGATGGAGCTAGGGAGGGAAACCCCGCCGACTTGCCTCCGACGCCGGAGTTTGGCGATGTGTGGCAGTTGGGCGAGCCGGACCTGGTGGTGTCGCTCCCCGCGTATACCGTGCCGCCCGAGGGGTTCGACCGCTATCGGAACCTCGTCGCCCCGATACCCCTTTCCGAGACCCGGTACGTCAGCACGGTCGAGCTTCGGTGGGGTGACACGAGAGTCGTGCACCACTCCAGAATGATGATCGACCCGACGCCGTCATCGCGGATGTTTGACGCGAGAGACCCCGAGCCCGGATTCGACGGCATGGAGATCGTTACCGCGGCCGACAATCCTCCAGGCCACTTCGTTGGCTGGGCACCCGGTGGAGTACAGCTGCGGGGCAGCGACGAGATCGCCTGGCCGCTGAACCCGGGAACGGATCTCGTGCTTCAGCTGCATCTGCGGCCCACCGGTGTTCCCGAGTTGGTCGAACCGAAAGTCGGATTCTACTTCGCCAGGCAACCACCGACTAAAGCCACGGCGTTGATCATGCTTGGCTCTTTCGAGATCGACATTCCTCCAGGTGACAGCAACTATCTCGTCACCGATACCTATCGGCTCCCCGTCGACGTCGAGGCCCTCGGCGTGTATCCCCACGCTCATTACCTGGGGAAGCTGGTGTGGGGGCGGGCCATGCTGCCGGATGGGACCACCAAGTGGCTGATACGCATCGACGAATGGAATTTCAACTCGCAAGAGGAGTACCGTTACCGAACGCCGATCTTCCTCCCCGCCGGAACCACGCTATCGATGCGCTGGCTCTACGACAACTCGACTGACAATCCGTCCAATCCCAACGACCCACCGCGGCGGGTGGTGTACGGTTCTCTGTCATCAGACGAGATGTCCGATTTGGTGTTACAGGTGCTGCCCCGTAACAAAGAGGACCTGGACATCCTGAATCGGGACTTGGCGTGGAAGTACGAGACGCGAGATGTACTCTACGTCGCGCGCCGGGAACGCACTGCGGGCGACGAACTCGCCGCGATGGGAAGTTTCGAGGAGGCGATCGAACACTACCAGCAGGCGTTGCGCCTCAAGACCGACGACATCGACGTCCTAGTCGGCATGGCGGGAGCGCTCGCATCGCTCGGCCGGGGGGCTGCCGCGGTGACCGTCGCCGAGCGGGCCGCACAGCTGAGCGGCTACGGAGATCCTGTAGTGCTCGATGAGTTGGCGGGGGCGTATGCTGCCGCCGGCGAGCTGGACCGCGCCGTCGCCACCGCGCAGCGGGCAATCGAATTGGCCACCGCCGCGGGATCCAACGACCTGGCGAATACCATTCGGGAGCATCTGCTGAAGTATCGCGCCCGTTGAACTGCAGCTATCAGCTATCAGCTCACGACTCACGACTCACGACATACTACTCACTGCGAAAGCGCCCGTTCCAGATCCTCGATCAAGTCGTCGGTCGATTCCAGTCCGACCGAGAGGCGAATCAGGTTGTCCGACACACCGGCTTTGGCGCGTTCCTCCGGTGTCATGCCCACGTGGGACAGCGTGGCGGGGCGGCTCACCAGACTTTCGACCCCGCCCAGGCTGCCCGTCAGGATCGGGATGTGCATGCGTTCCATCACACGTTGGGCCACTGTGCCGTCACCGTCCACCTCGAAGCTGAGTAGGCCACTGTAGCCGTCCAGCGCTTCGCGAGCCCGGTCGTGAGATGGGTGGCTGCTCAAACCGGGATAGTTCACCGTCGTCACGGCTGAATGCGATTCCAAGAATCGTGCGATCGCCATGGCGCTGTCGTTGTGATATCGCATGCGCACCGCAAGCGTCTTGATCCCGCGGTGGAGTAGGTTGCACGCGTGCGGATCGAGTATGCCGCCCAGGTGGTTGAGATCACGGCGAACCTGCTCCACGAGATCGGCGCGCCCTATCACAGCTCCTGCCACGATGTCGGTGTGACCGTTCAAGTACTTGGTACAGCTGTGCAGAGAAAGATCGAATCCCAGCTCGGGAGGGCGAAAGTTCATAGGACTGGCCACCGTGTTGTCGATCAGCGACACCAGGTCGTGGCTCTTGGCGAACGCGACAACCGCTGGCAGATCCGGCACGTCCGCCGTCGGGTTGGAGATCGTCTCGACGTAGATGGCCTTTGTGTTCGGCCGGATCTTGTCTACCCAGTCGCTCGGTGCGGTGCTGTCGATGAAATCGTGCGCGATCCCGAATCTCGGCAGCATGTGGGTGATGAACGTGTAGGAGCCGCCATACAAACGGCGCTGCACGAGCAGGTGATCGCCGTGCGATAGCACGCTGAGGAGAGTCGTTGCGATCGCCGCCATGCCGCTTCCGGTGACGAGGGCGGCTTCGGCGCTTTCGAGCACCGCCAGTTTTTCCTGGACGGCCACATGGTTCGGTGTGTTGCTGAGTCGAATGTAGGGAATGTCGTGATAGTCGACGCCCTCGGACACCTCGAAGATGGAGGACTGAAAAATCGGGAGGCAGATCGCACCTCCGAACCGCGGTTTGGGCTCACCTGCATGGATGACCTTCGTTTCCATACCGTTGGGGCGATCGGGCGCTTGTGTTACCGTGGGTGCTGACATCGTGTTCTCTCTCCCTTGTAGCGAATAACTTCCCGCAAGAATCGATTTACTCAGGTGCTTCCGTTCACACCGTTGATTGACTGTAGTAGCTAATCAAGGGCTCGCAGGTGCGCAACGGTTGGTGATTGTACGCAAATTGTCAGCGTTCGTGGGTGATTCTCTGTTTTCGGCGGGGTTCGTCCGAGGAGTGTTTCCAGTTGCATCTCTGGTAATCTCGCGGCTGCGGAGGGCCCGGCATGCGGCGCGATGCCGGCCAATGCGAGGTCGTTGCTATTCCTCGCGTTTCTTTCGGTCACGTTCTTCCCGCGACCGCCGGCGCAACTCGCGGTATGCCTTGCGGCGATCCTCCACCCCCTCGATTGCCTCCTCGACGCTATGGCCCATCGATGTGCTGCCAGGAACTTCGGAATCGTTCGCGTACCACACTTCGTTGCCCTGTTCGTCGATCTCCATGGAGATCTCCACGCCACGCTCCCCGGTAGTGAGTTTCGGAGGCTCGTCAGCGTCGGTTTCATCCTCGTGTTCGTCGGGATCGGAGGAGGAATCGCGACTCCGAAAACCGAGTGCGCGAAACTCCGCCTCCAGATCTCGCTCGGCGTCGTCTTCGTCCCAGTCTTGGTCGTCGTGGTCCGTCATTGAGATTGATCGGCGGCAGCCGGTTTGGGGTTTGGAGCAGTCCCAGTCTAAGGGTACGACCGGCGACACCACGTTAAAGTGCAGGCCATGGCGCATTTCGGCAAGCGCGCGGGGGCCGCAGTCAGAATGGTGCTTTCGTGCGCCGGGCGAGGTTGGGCAAAGACTCTTGCGGGACGAGACGGTGGTGCCTCAATCCTCCCGGTCGTTGCCAGAAGTCGATCGGCGGGCCAGGAGCCGATCCGAAAGCCCGGGACCACGGCCCGGCTCGCTCCACGGGCACACCTCGATGCAGATCGCGCACCCGAACGTCTTCACGAAGTACGGCACGCACTTGTCGAAATCCACGTACCATTTCGTCGTACCGCGTACCAGTTGTTTCTCGTCTGAAAGCGCTTGCGGCGGGCAGTCGATCACACACCGCCGGCAGGTGAGGCACAGGTCGTCGACACCGATGTCGACGGGGCGGTCGGTGGCCAGTGGCAGGTCGGTCAGGACGGCGGCCAAACGAAAATTGGACCCAAATGTCCTGTTTATAATCGACCCGTGCTTGCCAAGCTGCCCGAGACCGGCCTGAATGGCGAGCGGGATGTGTAGGATATCGGTGCTGTTGGGGTTGCCGTAGGCCCTCGCCGGCCAACCCATGCTGCGGATCTTTTCGCCGAGCTCGACGGCGATGCGGGAGACGCGGCGGTAACAACGCATTACCTCCACAGCGGCACGGGTCTGCGGAACGTGCACCATCTCGTTTCGGTCCATGGACAATCCGATGCAGATGGCGTAGCGGTAGGACACTTCGTGTCCTTCGTAGATCGCCTCGTCTGTGATCTCGGTGATTCCCACCAGTTCTGCGCCCAGGCGCGTTGCCTCGGCCTTGATCTCGCCGGCCATCTTTTCGGGGTCATTCGCCGCTACCCGCTCAGGGTTGACCGGGCCGTCCTGCTTGCGAAGCCGCCACGTGTTGGCCAGCAGGTGCCGGACGACACCCCAGGGATTGATGTAGCTGAAGAAGGCGTCGAGAGCGTGGTGGGGTAGCGGTCCGCCTGTCGCGTCGTGAAACACGTGCTCCGCGCGCCTCGATTCGGTGACGCCGAGTCCGTTGATGTCGTTACCCGATGCCGGAGGACTGTGATACGCGAACGCGTATTCGGGGGGCGGTGGATCAGACGGCTTCATAAAGATTCCGCGTCCCCAAGCGGCTCAGCATCGGTGTCGAGGTCAGTCGAGCCAATACACTTCACCTCGGTCGTCTTTTCTGCGGTAGGACCGACGTATGCGGGACCCCTTCGTCCAGTATTGGACGATCTGCCGGCCGAGGTGAGCGAGGAGGCGGACGTCACGCCACACGCGGCTCCACGCGGAGGTGCTAGTCGTGAATTTGCCGTCGATGGTTCGCATGGTTGGTTACGGACGCACGCATTGTGGATCCGTTCCAATCTCCTGGATGAGGGTGTTGCCAAAGAGACCACGGCGCTCACGGCGGCGCAAGCGGATGGTTGCAGGGGATAGGGGATAGGGGGATAGGTAGTAGGTGTCAGGTGAGGCTGTGTCAAAAGTCGTCGATCGGTGATTTCGTCTCGAAAACAGGGGGCCTCAAATGTATCCCACGGTCGAGATCGTGCATTACAAGCGAAAAATGGGCGCCGGATTTTTTGACTCCGATCATGCCCTGACTTTTGACCCAAGCTCAGGTGTTAGACCCCCCCATCTCGCGGAAGTTGCGGTTGGGGTTTAGGCTATGGGCTAGCCCGAAGCCCATAGCTCAAAGCTCAACGCGGCAACGCCTCTGGGAGGTCCGCCACCACGTACGCCATCACTGCCATTGCGGCGACGCAGCGGGCCATTTCTTCCGGGTCGAGCTTGTCGATGGTATCGGCGTCGGTATGGTGGTACCAGAAGTACCTCGTGCCGTCCACCTGCAGACCCATGCCGGGCACGCCCTCGCGCATGATCGGCCCGATATCGGCGCCACCACCGCCGCGGTTGATCGTACCCGCCTCGATGCGGTCGAGCAGCGAGCCCACCTCACTTACGATTGCATACGCTGCATCAGAACCGGAGAATCCGAACCCACTCGGCTTGAACACGCCTCCATCCGACTCGATGGCGAGTACGTGATGCGCTAGTTCGTCTGCGTGACGATCGCGGTATGCATTCGCGCCTCTCAGGCCGTTCTCCTCGTTGGTCCACAACACGACCCGCACGGTGCGTCGGGGCCGCATTCCCAGTCGCTGCATGAGTCGCACGGCTTCCCAGGCAGCCACGCTTCCACCGCCGTCGTCCATCGCTCCCTGGCCGACGTCCCACGAATCGATGTGGCCCCCAAGAACCACGACTTCGTTGGGCAGCTCGCTTCCACGGATCTCGGCGATCGCATTACGAGACGGCGCATCGGGCAAAGTCTGCGCCTCCATCTTCAGTCGCACGAACACGCGCTCACCCCTATCCTGCATGCGGTGAAGCATGCGGGCATCTTCGACCGTCAGTGCGGCGTGAGGGATGGGTGGGACGGTATCGGCATACGACATGCTGCCGGTGTGCGGCGTCTGTTGTGAGTAAGGAGTGACGGATCGAATCAACGATGCGACCGCGCCCGCTCTGGCCGCGGCAATAGCGCCCTGGCGGCGGTACGCTCCGGTAACTCCATAGTTCACCCAGTCCGGATCGAACAGCACGATCTTGCCTCGGGCTTCGTCCGCTCTCGCCTCCAACTCTTCCCAACTGTCCACCACCAGAACCTCGGCGGTTATTCCCTGGGGTGGGGTGCCGATGCTGCCTCCCAAGCCGGTCATGGGTAGCATGCGCCGGCGCGGAGTCAGCAACTCCACCGACTCGTTGCCGCGCACCCAACGGGGAACCATTACGGGCTCGCCACGTACGTTCTCGAGTCCGTCGCGTTCCATTTCCGCCAAAATCCAGTCGAGTGCAGACTCGAGGTTGGACGAGCCGCTCAACCGGGGACCGAAGGTGTCGACTAGCAACGATAAACGCTCGTAAGCTGCACTATCGGCGAGTGCTGCATCGATGAGACGATCGGCGGCCTCACGGTATTGGTTGGCGATGGTCTGGCCCCGAGCCTGAGTCGGCGTCAGACTGGCAGCGATTACCGCGCTCGCGACGATCAGGTTGCGTGTGCCGTTCTTCATCGATTCACTGGGGTGAGAAGTTGCGGTTGCAGGATTGGTGTCGGGCGATGATTCTCGCCAACCAACTGAGGCTTGTCAACCTGGCGGCTTTTGGCTGGCCAGCTGTCGGCTACGCCATTCACGTTCAGCTCCGGCCGTGGTGGGTCCCGCCGTTTTCACGAAACCGCGGAAACAAAAGAAGAAGCGGGTGAACACGGATCCAATATTTTGTTGGAGCGTGGGAGTGGGATCCGCTCTTGTCCGTCCCATCAGCGTCATCCGCGGTTCCCCGACCGGTGTTCGGACGTAGAGGACCGGATGCTGAAGGTTGAAAGCGGGTAGCGGGCGAGCGTATCGACGCTGACGTGGTCACGGTGTCTCTCGACTAAACCAAAATCCGTCTGGCCCCATCACTCTATCGGTGCATCTCGACACACGACTTCTTCACAGGTAGGCGGGTATGCAGCTGGCACTGCGGTTCTGGACCAAGCTCATGATGTGGACGGGCATCCTGTTCCTGATTCTCATTACCGTGTCCCTGGTGGGTGGCCAGAGCGTGGGGACGGTGATGGCTCACATCCCCGTGTGGGGCGGACTGGCCCTCGTGTTGGCGGCGTTCCCGGCCGGTTTGGCCGTGTCGGAGGAAACGGTGCCCGACGCGGAAACCGGAGCTGGAGCGGGGGCGGGGGCGGGGGCGGGGGTGATCGTCCGGCCCATCATTCACATGACTCTCGCGGCAATAGTTGTGTCTCTGTTCACGTTTGTGCTGGCCGGCTGGGTCGGGCCGGCGGCCGTGGGCTGGCTCAATCGCGATGCACCGCCGACCGCCACTGTGGAGCCCGCGCAGATGCCGCTTCATGTGTTGCGAACCGAACTGAGAGCGGCGATGGCCACTGCCAAAGCCGATTCCGTGACGGAGCCAATTCTCCGGTGGCGAACGGCGAACCAACTCGGCTGGGAGTACTTTTCCCGGGTGGATGGATCGACACTCCCCGTCCTCTTCGGGTGGATTGGGGTGCTGTTGGGTTTCTGGTCACGTTTGTCGTCACGCTCTGATTTTCGCCAGGCACAACACTGGGCCATGGGAGTGTTCTTGGTGGTGGTGACGTATCTTGCGGGTGAAAACGGGTACGAGATGGTCATGTTGCATTCCGGTAGGTTTGCGGGTTTTGCCGCGGATTTCAGGCTTATCGTGCCGGGGGCTCTCGTAATTGGATTGGGCTGGCCAACCATCATGACGCTCTGGAAACGATACCAGGACGCGGCGCACACTTGAGTCGCCTAACACCCGATGAACTCGCTCGATTCCGCGCCGGCGACGAAGCGATCTTTCGTCGCGTGGTCGACGCGTTCTCGCCGCGGCTCCTGGCGTTCTTGCGGCCGTTTGCTTCAGATCTGGACGAGGCGCACGACCTGCTTCAAGACATGTGGCACCGCGCTTTCGACAAACGCCGCACGTTCTCCGGATCAGGCACCTTGCTCGGTTGGTTGTACGCCATCAGCCGCTCGACGGGGTTGGCCGCCGGTGAAAAACGATCCGTCAGGGATCGTGTCGCGGTCGAGCACACCTACCACACCGGTGCGCCGCCGGCGAATCCGGACGTGGCGACGGAGCGGGCGGAGCTGCGTAAATCGCTCGGCGAAGCCTTGATCGAGTTGCCGGAGCGAGAGCGAGAGGTGGTGATTCTTCGCATGATCGAACAGCGCTCGACCCGCGAGACAGCCGCAGCGTTGGATTGTGCCGAAGGCACGGTGAAAGCCGCGTTACATCACGCGCTGAAGAAATTGCAATCGTCTATGGAGGCGTGGGTGCCATGAATCGTTGCTTGGATGAGGATACGCTCGTTTCGCTGGGCGCAGCACTCGATTGGGATCCCGACGAAGGCTTGCGCCATGTCGTTGACTGCCAGAGCTGTCAACAACAGCTTCGACAACTCTCGCAGCTGCACCGTGACCTAACGGAAGAGATGAAACCCAGATTGGGCTTCACAGACGATGTCATCCGGTCGATTGGGGTGCACCCAAATAGGCACCCCGAAGTCGCGAACCGCATGTCTCCCTTGAGCGCGTTGAATGCCCTCCTGGCGAGCGTGGCGGTGTTCTTTGCGACTGCCTATGCGTCGGCGGGAGATCCGCAAATGCAGCTGGACCTCCTACCCGCTATTCTCGTGTCGTTGGCCGGAGGTGCCGTGACCCTGTGGTGGAACCGGACACATCCATCTACCATCGACGATTCGACGCGTTAGAGGCGCCGGATGCAAAACTTGATGCAAGATTCGGTACGCGGTCCGAGCATTCACACGATCGCCCGGGTTTACCGCCGTCGTCGTGGGGGCAGCGGCTCATCGGCGGAGTGCTGGGCGTCGCCGGTGGTATCGCCCTTTTGCTCGCGGCCATCGGCCTCTACGCGGTAATCGCGTACGCGGCGAGCATCGTCGGTATCGCGCTTGCCGCGAGCTATGTTCCCGCGCGGCGCGCCACGCGTGCCGATCCGGTAGCCGCCCTTCGGGCTGAGTAGAAAGACAGGTTTCAAGTTTCAGATTTCAGGTTGCAGTCACTCATGTTGGGAATCGAAGACTTGTTATCTGACACCTGAGACTGTGTCAAAACTCGATCGATCGACGGTGTTGTCTCGCAAACAGGGTCCCTAAATAGGGCGGTCGGAGAGTGAGCGGAACCGCCGTGGGTTGCAGCGCTCGGTTCGTTTACGACGGCTCAAGCCGCCGCTCGGCCGCCTGTCGGTGAACCGACGAAGCAGGCGTCGCCTCGGCGACAGTCAGTTTCGCCGAGCCGCGAGTTCACTCGTGGTAAACAACGCGCCCGGGCTGCATCAAATATGAAGTTTTGACACAGTCTCAGGTG
>JADFPO010000078.1 GCA_022562295.1 Gemmatimonadota bacterium | reverse complement strand
TCGGCCGCTCCTCCAGGTAAGCCTCTCCCCTGACCCCCCTCTCCCGTCTGGGGGAGAGGGGACATTGCGGTCCGAAGCCGGATATCCCCGAACCAGCAGTCTGTGGCGGCAAGGGCGCCCGATCCAAAGAGGTCGCTGAGAATGTCCAAGAAACCAGCATTTTGGATCGCGTTTGTGTTGTTGTCGCTCGCGGGTGCGGTCTTTGCCTACCGATACTTTCCCCAAGCCTTCCCCATTCTGCAGCTCGATATCTCCATGGATCGTCGAGCGGCTCTGCAAGCGGCACGGGAACTGGCAGAACAGCATGACCTCGGGCCGCCGGACTTTCGACAAGCCGCATCTTTTGCAGCCGATTCCCGTGCGCAAACCTTCGTAGAACTCGAAGGTGGAGGAACGGAGGCTTTGGGCAGGATGCTCAGCGAAGGATTGTTCGCGGTCTACACCTGGCAGGTTCGGCACTTCGCGGAGGAGGACGTCAACGAAACACTGTTCCGCTTTACACCGGATGGAGCACCGTACGGGTTCGTAGAGACGATCGATGAGGACGCGCCCGGTGCGCAGCTCTCGACCTTCGATGCTCGAGCAATCGCCGAGAATGAGGCGCCGCTCGCGTGGCAGATAGATCTCAGCTCCTACGATCTCGTCGAGCAATCCCAAGAAACCCGTCCCGGCGAGCGGATCGACCATACGTTCGTGTACGAACGGCAGGACGAACAGATCGGCGAGGGAAGGTATCGGCTGCGGCTCGTCGTCTCAGGCGATCGGCTGACCGAGGTCACCCATTTCATCCGAATTCCCGAAGCCCATACCAGACGGTACGAAGAGATGCGAGCGGCCAACAATGCCATCGGTGCCGCTTCTACGGTCGCGATGATGTTGTACCTGGTTGGTGCTGTCGTCGGGCTGTTTTTCCTGCTGCGTCGCCGTTGGGTCTTGTGGCGACAGCCGGTGTTCTGGGGCGTTCTTCTGGCCTTTCTGCAACTGCTCGTTGGACTGAACCAATGGCCGCTGTTATGGATGAACTATGATACGGCGCTCTCCACCCAAGGCTTCATCGCTCAGCAACTTGCGATCCTCGTAGGGCTCTCTCTCGCCCTTGCGGTGTTGTTGACCCTGTCGTTCATGGCTGCCGAAGGTCTTACGCGCCGCGCCTTTCCCAGCCATCCACAGTTGTGGCGCGTGTGGTCGCGTGAGGCAGCGAGTTCTCACGCGATTCTAGGACGAACCGTCGCAGGATATCTGCTCGTGGGCTTGTGGGTTGCCTATGCTATCGGTCTCTACTTCTTCTCGAGTCGTGTGCTCGGTTGGTGGACGCCTTCAGATATCTTGGTCCAACCCGACGTGCTGGCCACCTACGTTCCTTGGTTGACGGCAATCGCTTCATCGTTGCAAGCCGGGTTCTGGGAAGAGAGCCTGTTCCGTGCGGTTCCTATCGCCGGGGCTGCGCTCATTGGCGACCGACTTGGTAACCGGCGTGCGTGGATCGTGGCTGCTTTCGTAATCCAGGCCTTGGTATTCGGTGCAGGTCATGCCGCCTATGCGACGCAGCCATCGTACGCGCGGCTCGTCGAGCTGATCATTCCGTCGATTGTCTTCGGCCTACTGTATCTGCGCCTCGGCCTGTTGGTGGCGATCGTGCTGCACTACGCGTACGACGTGGTGTGGTTTTCGCTGCCCCTGTTCGTATCGAGTGCCCCCGGCATCTGGTTGGACCGGGTCATGGTTGTGGGATTGGCCCTTGTGCCTCTGTGGGTGGTGCTCGGGCGGCGGTTGCGCGCCGAGCGGTGGACCGATTTGCCGGTCGCGTCGCTCAACGAGTCGTGGAAACCGGAAGCACTCACCGCCGCGCCCCAGCCCGAACCGTCACCGGTGCCAGCCGAGGGCGGCATGCGGCCGGCAAGCGTTCGTGCAATCCTGGGAGCCGGCGTGGTAGGTGTGGTTGTCTGGGCCGCAACGGGTTCCTGGACCAGCGATGTGGAAAGGTTCGCCACGGGACGGGGAACGGTGGCGGATGTTGCTGAGGCCGCTCTGGCCGACCGAGGTGTGACGCTGCCCGACGACTGGCTCACGTTGCCCCGCGTGCACGCCGATCCCGATCCGAGCCATCGGTTCATCTGGGAGACGGCAGGCGAGGCGCGCTATGACGAGTTGCTGGGCTCGTACCTGAACACTCCGCACTGGGACGTACGGTTCGTGACCTTTGAGGGAGATGTCGCCGCCCGTGCCGAAGAGTGGATCGTGCAGGTCACCGGCCGGGGTGCGCCGGGGCGGATGCGCCACCTGCTTCCCGAATCCGACTCGGGACCCAGTCTTACCGAGTTCCAGGCACGCGAGTTGGCGCATGCTGCCGCGCGTGACAGGCTCGGGTTTGACCCGTCCGTCCTCGAAGACGTTTCGGCTACGTCCTCCCGGCTCGAGGCGCGCACCGATTGGGTCTTGACGTTTGCGGACACTACGGCGCCGGCGCTGGAACGAGGGGAGCGGCGCGTTGAGATCTCCGTCGCCGGCGACGAGGTCGTCAGGGCTCGCCGCCTGATCTACGTTCCCGAGGAATGGGAACGGCAACAGCGCAGCACGCGAGCGAGTGCAAACATATTTCAGGGGCTCTCACTGGTGTTCTTTGCAGGTTTGTTCCTGACGGGGGGCGTGGTCGGCGTCATATGGTGGAGCCGCAAGAATTTCGCCGTCCGGATTTTCTTTGGTACGTTCGTCATTCTACTCGTCTCGGGGGCGCTCGAACTGCTGAACAGTTGGCCGGCGACCGTCTCGGGCTTTACGACAGCCCAGCCCCTCAACTTGCAGATGTGGACCAACGGAGGGGTTACGCTAGTCGTCCTGATGATCGCTTCGGCCCTGTTTGCGCTATCCTGCGGCGTCGCGCCGCGTTGGTCCCGGGGGCAAGGCCATCTTCAACGCGGCATGGCGATCAGACTGTCGCTGGCCTTGGGTGCTTTGGGCATCGGCGCGGCGGCGGTTGGCTCGCTAATGGGCTCGCATGCCGCGCCGCAGTGGCCGGCCTTTGGTGCCGCGAACAGTTATTTGCCTTTTGCGGCGGCGGCGCTCGGCCCCATCGCCGGCTATGTCACGGCAACGGCGGCGTTAATGTTGATCTTTGGTGCGGCTGGTAGGCTCACGCAGGGATGGACGCGTCAAACGTTGCTGGGTGGCGTCCTCCTGGTGGTGGTGGGAATCGTGCTCCGCGGTGCCGGCCTGGCGGGCCAAGGACCTGCGATCATGGTCGCCACTGGCATGGTCACGGGTCTCGCGATGCTCGCAGCCTACGTGTTCATTCTGCGATTCCATATGACAGTCGTTCCGCTGGCCGTCGCGACGATGGTGATTCTCGGCCAGTTGCCGGAGAGCGCCAACAACGCGTATCCTGGTGCGGCGTCCGGTAGCTTGCTCGGCGCGGTCATCATTGCGGTTATCTCATGGTGGTGGTTCAGCGAGTTGCGGCGGGAGGCAACCGCCGACGAGTAGTGTAGACGGAACAGAGGAGGACGCACGTGCGCGGGACGGCTACCGATCGCGTATTAGCACGAAGCCTCCGCAAGGCCAGAACTGGTTGCTATGTGAACGGTGAAGTACCACGACGTGAAAATGACCAACATGCGGGCGGTGTACCCCCATGATTTCACTCGACGTCTAGGCTTCCTGCTCGACGTCTAGGCTTCCTGATTGGCCTGTGCCTACTCTGTTGTGTCGGGTACTACGCACGGGTCGTCGCCGCGACAGCGGCTCTGGGGTAATGGCGGCCGGTGTAGGCCCAATCGGGTGGGTCGGGTGGGCGGAGCTGCTGCGCCAGCCCAGAACCATGACGCCGGCGACGACTGCGTGGGAGAGCACTCCAACCACCAACAGGGCCTCGAAGGCGAATCCCACCACCGCTCCTGCCGAGATAACAAGAACACGCAGATCGCGGTGTTTGACGCGGTTGAGAAAGTCGTGGGAGAATTCGCTCCGGTGCCGCAGGGCGAACTCCTTGGTGACGTAGCCGACGAGAATGAAGCCCGTTGCCGCGACCATTCCGGTGATCCACGGGAAGGACCCTGGGAAGTGCCTTGCGTAGGCGGCGACGATCGCAAAGGTCATGGCTAGATCGGCGTACCGATCGAGCATCGTGTCCATCCACGCTCCCCTCGGCGTGGCGCTCCCCTTGAGTCTCGCCACCTCTCCGTCGGAACCATCGACGACAGACCCGGCCTGCATCAGCACGCCACCCAAGACTCCGGCGGCGTACGTGCCGAGAAAAAGAAACGCCGAACCCATCAGGGATATCAAGAACGCGATCACCGTAATTTGGTTGGGCGTAATCGCGGTTCGCACAAGGTACTTGGATAGGCGGGTGGACAGCGAACGATTCATCCATCGCGAAACGAACCCGTCTTGACCGCCCTTGTGCAGCGAGGCGAGAAGCCGCCGCTCGGCTTCCTCCAGAGCTGCAGGTGTGTCGATATCCAGCCAGCGGCAACCGGTGACGTCGACAGCGCGGGCGAGCCCACGAGACACCAGTTGCTCGATCCCGCGGGATAGCGAGTGGTGGCCGGCGTCCTGAGCCTTCGCTAGGGCCGAAAAAAGCTCCGGTGTGCAGAGAAACACCCCGGTATCGATACCATCCCATTCGTCGAGATTTTTCGCGATCGCGACTATTCGGCCATCGGCACAGCTGACTTTGGTGGCGTCGTCCAGGTCGAAGATGCGCTGCTTGTCGTAATCGATTGCCACGCACACCTCACCGCTCCCCGGGGGATCGAGGAGCAGCTTGTTCAGGATCTCCGGGTCAAAGAGGTGATCGGCCATCGCGAGGAAGAACCGCCGGTTGCCGACGCGGCTAGCCACCGCGCGCGTGCTGGCACCGTTGCCCAGCGCCCAGTCCTCAGCGTGCACGCAGCTAACACTGACGCCGAGGCGCTCTTCCAGAACCCTCAGGTGGCCACGTACTTGATCCTCCATGTGCCCCACGACCACTACAAACTGCCGCACCCCGGCGGAGGCGCAACTCCGGAGTATTCGCTCAATCAGGGTCTGGCCCAACAACGGCACCAGCGGCTTCGACATGTTGGAACGGAGGCGCGAGCCCTCGCCGGCGGCCAGTATGACAACGGGTGGCAGCTCGGCAGATACAGTTAGGTCTCTTCTCATGCGAGGGCCGCGACAATCTCATCCGCCAGGTTCCGAGTACTTGCCGCGACCACCGAGAATCTGTCTGTTAGCTTCTTGGCAGGCGAGAGGGGTTGTCCCTGCGGGTCCACGACACAGCCTCCCGCTTCCTCGACTACCAGGGCAGCAGCGAAGAAGCTCTCGGGTGTCACCCGTTTCCGAATGTCGATATGTGCGTCGAGTGCGCCCGTTGCCACGTGTGACAGGGCCCGCGATGCGCTGCCGAAGCAACGCACGCCGCGCGCCCGCGCCATGATGGCACCGAGCGCCGATGGGGGCGTAAAGTGATTCAGTTCCACTGACACGAATGCCTCCTCTATGTGTTCCACACCCGACGTGCGCACCGGCTCGTGCCCGCGGTAGGCGCCCTGGCCGCGACAGGCGAGCAGCGGCGTCTCGCTCTCGAGTTCCCCGACCAAACCCCACTCAACCTCGCCGAAGGAGAGTGACTCCCCCACAGGTAGCACAGCTAGGCACACGGCGGACAGTCCTATGCCGCGGGCATAGTTGTCGGAGCCATCCACCGGATCGAGAACGAAGCGTGACTCCGGTGGTGCCTTACCCAGTACAATCGTGCCGGATTCTTCGGACAGCAACAGGCCCCAGGGCGCCTCACGCTGCAGAAATTCTATTGCGCAGCGCTCAGCAGCCAGATCGAACGACTGTGAGATATCGCCCTTGGGATTGCGCCGCAGCGGACGGCTGTCAGCCGGCTGGGATGTTGCCAGCGCCACGCGCACCGCGGCGTGGAGGTCCGTTAGGAGCGTACCTATCCGCTCGGAAGATAACGCCATGGCACCGGTTGCGGCTACTCCTCTTCTGCTACTGGCCGGAACCGCGCAACGGGGTGGCTCGTGCCGCAGCCCAGGCACACCTCAACGGTTTGCCCGGTCATGGGAACTGTGCGCAGTTCCAGGGGGCCGCCGCATCGGATACACTTCAAGGTTCGGTTCACATCCCGAGTGATAAGCTCTTCTCCGGCCTCTACTTCATGCCCCCGCAGCTCCCGGCGCCGATCAGGCTTGACCATCGTCCAACCCGAATGTTGGCGACAGCGTGCCGAGGTTACCACTGCGCAGCGCATCCGCCATGGCGAGCGGTACTTCCGCTTCGGCCTGGACGACCTTGGCCTTCATTTCCTGCACTCGGGCCTTCATCTCCTGTTCTTGAGCGACGGCCATGGCGCGGCGCTGTTCGGCCTTCGCCTGCGCAACGCGCTTGTCGGCCTCAGCCTGGTCGGTTTGCAGCGCGGCGCCAATGTTCTTGCCGACGTCCACGTCCGCGATGTCGATGGAGAGAATCTCGTAGGCTGTACCGGCGTCGAGTCCCTTCGCAAGCACGGTCTTGGAAATCGCCCCGGGATTCTCCAGCACGGCTTTGTGACTCTTGGCCGAACCGATGGTCGAAACGATGCCTTCGCCTACGCGGGCGAGAATCGTCTCTTCTCCAGCTCCACCCACGAGGCGCTGGATGTTCGCCCGCACCGTCACTCGCGCCGTCGCGATGAGCTGAATACCGTCCTTGGCCATCGCGGCGACCTTGGGCGTATCGATCACTTTGGGGTTGACAGAGACCTGCACGGCCTCTCGCACGTCCCGGCCGGCGAGATCGATGGCCGCTGCCTGCCGAAACGCTAAAGGGATTCCGGCCTTATCGGCCGCGATCAGTGCCTGGACCACGCGATGCACCTGCCCGCCGGCCAGGTAGTGGGCCTCGAGTTCAATGATCTTGAGATGAAGGCCGGCTTTCGTCGCGTTGATCTGGGGTTCTATGATTGCACGCGGCGGCACCTTTCGGAGCCGCATCCCCACCAGCGACGTCAAGTCGATCCGGACGCCGGACGCCCATGCCGCAATCCACAGCCGAACCGGAATGTAGCTGAGCAGCAGCCACCCAAAAACGACCCCGACGACAAGGACGACAACCATTATCACGTCCATGGGTTACTTACTCACGATAGCGAGTACATTCGATTCTTCGATGATGAGATATTCCTCGTCGTCTACGGTGATTGTGCTGCCGCTATACCTGTCGTACAGGATCGTCTGACCGGTGGATACCTCCATGGGGACCCGCACACCCTTCTCGTAACGCCCTGGCCCCACAGCGACGACCTCGCCTTGCTGGGGTTTTTCTCTGGCCGTGGCCGGAATGAGTAACCCTCCGCGCTGTTGTTCAGTCTCTTTCGTTGGGCGCAGGACCACGCGGTCCGCCAACGGTTGGATGCCCACCTTCGTCTTCAACGTTCTGTCGGTCGCCATGTCGTGGCCTCCTATCGCGGTAAGCTGCTGATCCCGAAAACTCGACCTTCCTCGTCATGAGACTGGCTGCTCGCCGTTCCAGCGCACGAACCCCTCTATCGCGTCGTCTTGCTCCAAGAGCCTCTTGTGTCTCCCGTAGAACGGATGATTACGAATCGTGATGAGGTCCCTACCGGAGGGCAAACTCAAACATTCATTCGCCTCTCGTACCCCTTCCCGTGACGGCAGCTTGTCTGCCTCCCATGACGTATCGCACCCTCGCCGATGTCGCGAACATCCGCAACCCTGCGGTGAACGCGTCGCTAAACGCGCGCGCATGTGCGCGGAAGCGCGGTGGCGTCAACCACTCGCGCACCTGTTCAAAGATGGTGCAACGGGCTGAAAGGTAACTACTTGGCCGACCCAAGGAGCGAGTCATCATGACTCAAGGTATACTACGTGCGCTTTGTGCCGCCGCTGCGAACCTCCGTACGATATCCTCGGCCGGCTCGACGGAGCGGATTCCAGCAACGCTCTTGCCTGCCTGCCAGTACTCCCTCTTGCCGCGCTCGTCGAGTGACGCTCGCTTGATCTGCCAGCCCGACTTCAGGGCGTAGATAATTCGCATGAGGCGTTTGGTTCTGCGGCCACGCAGCATCCACCGGGCCATGGGCCCGGCCTTGAGCCCCATTCGGTCGATGTATGGTGTACGGATCACCGCCAACGGCAGGCCGGTGATTCGCTCGCTCAGAACGATGTCGCCTTCCTCGGCCCGCACGATCGCGGCCTTGTACGCGTCACTCGCGCGGCACTCCGGAGTTGCGATGAAGTGGGTCCCCATCTGCGCACCCTGGTAACCGAGTTTCAGGGCGCGTACGAAATCCTCCGGGGTTCCGATGCCCCCTGCGCAGATCAACGGCACGCCCAGGTCGCCCAACTCGTCGATCAATACCTCCGCCGACTTTGGGCCTGCATGGCCGCCGGCGCGCCGGTTCACCGCTATCAGCCCATGCACGCCTGATTCCAGACCCTTGAGCGCCCACTTCCGCTCGGTCACGTCGTGGTATACCACGCCACCTACCCGGCTCACCCGCTCCACGACCCAGCGCGGCTTGCCGAGCGATGTGATGAAGAACCTGATGCCCTCTTCGACGGCCACGTCGACCCACTTTACCATGCGGTTGTGGTAGGCCCTGGAGGACGACTCGATTAGGGCGTTCATGCCGATGGGTTTTCCGCCGGCAAGGCGCTGGGTGAGTCGCAAGCCTTTCCGGAAATCGTGGCCGTGAACGAATGTGAGCGACGTCGGCTGCACGATGCCGATGGCGCCGGCGTTAGAAACGGCGCCGACCAGCTCCGGGTTGCTGCACGGGTACATGGCCCCGCAGATGAGCGGGACCTCGATCCCTGCCGTCCGCGTGAACTCGTTCATTCCCGTCCTACTGGGGGCGCAGACGCCAGGTCACCGCCACCCTTGCTACGACATCTCCCGCGGCGTCCGTGATGCCCGCGCGCACCACGTGCTCCATCTCCCCGAGCACCGTCGGAACGTCCGCGTTGGACTCGGCGACCAACGTTCCGCGTGCCTTCTTGGTGTACTCCACGGACAGCTTGGTGACGATCCCCCGCACGGTG
This sequence comes from Gemmatimonadota bacterium, assembly GCA_022562295.1. Taxonomy (GTDB): domain Bacteria; phylum Gemmatimonadota; class Gemmatimonadetes; order Gemmatimonadales; family GWC2-71-9; genus B3T1B10. Next base: position 6,666 of record JADFPO010000078.1, on the reverse strand, counting down.
GGCGGCAATCCCGTCAGCACCGCCATGCCGCTGGTAAACTCACCGAGGTTCACGAGCGCAACGGCGTGGACGGAGTTCAGGTGGTTCCGTATTCTACGCCGGTCCTTGAGTTCGACCCGCGCGTATCCCGGACGCAGCTCTTTCACATGGGCGTGGAGCGCTCCCGTGTAGGGCACCATGCGACCCACCAGCCGAGAAAAGATCCACGATCCTGCCGGGACCAATTGGAGTCGCTGCCAGGTGCGATAGATGAGGGCGCCGGGGGATTCGTCGGTTCGGGACATGTCTAGCCCTGACCCCTCATCGCCGTCCCGCAAGAAGTTTCATCATGAATGCGGTAAGATGTGTTGGCTAGTTTGGCATCGCCAGAGGCGGCTGTAGTATTGCACTTTCGAAATCGCACACGGATAACCGCGACGATCCGGTCCGCAGCATGGAGAAAGTTACGATGAATTCAAACGACGCATATGAAGATGTACCACGCGGCCTAGAACGCCGTGAGTTCCTGAGCGCGGGCGCGGGGGCAGCTGTGGGGTTGGCGGGTGCGGTCGGACTCGCGTGCCGCCCGCCGAATGCTCCTCGGCGCAACCCGGTAAGCACGTTCGGCGGCGGCCCCAATACGGAGGCCTCGCTCGATGACAATATTTACACACGGCTCCTCGGAGTCCGCCCGCACCTGGGAGCGCATGAGCACATCACCACGCTCGGCGGGTGCCGAATGCCCCCTGAAATAATGCAGGCGATGGTCGAGGCGAACGACTACTTCGTAGACATGCACGAGCTTACGGCTGCTGCCGGGAAACGGGTAGCGGAGTTGATGGGAGCCGAGGCAGCGCTGATCACCGCCGGTGGATTCTCTGCCATGCTTCTCGGGGCAGCAGCCTGCCTCACGGGAACCGATCAGACGAAGATGGAGCAGTTGCCGCATCCCACCTGGCCCAAACGCGACTGCCTCATTCAGATGGCGCACCGCTTCAGCTACGACAACGCGTACAGCGCGGCCGGGATGAACCTAGTGTACGCCGAAACACGCGAGGGACTCATCGAACGCATCGATGAAAATACCGCGATGCTCGCGGCGGTGACCGCCGTGGAGCGGGGCTTTCCAGTTGCCCCACCCAAGCCGCGGAACCGGACGCAACCGCCGGACGCCTCCGTGATCATGCCCGTCGAGCTCATCGACATAGGAAAACAGGCCGGCGTTCCAGTCCTCATCGATGCGGCGTCCGATCTTCCGCCGCGAAGTAATCTCACGCGGTACATCGATGCCGGCGCCGACTTGGTCGTCATCAGCGGAGGCAAAGGATTGCTCGGCCCGCAATCCACGGGCATCCTCGCCGGCCGTCGCGATCTCATCGAAGCCGCTGCGTTGCAGGCCTCGCCCAACGACCACATCGGACGGGGTATGAAAGTCGGCAAGGAAGAGATCATTGCACTCGTCGTGGCGCTGGAACGGTTTGTCGCGCTGGACGAGCAAGGGGAAATAGCGAGGTGGAACACCCGCGCGCGGCGGCTCGCCGACGCGCTTCAGGGAATACCCGGCGTCAGTGCAGCATACGCCGTCAACACCAGTGGGTACGCGGACGTGGACCTCAGCTGGGACGAGGCGGTGGTGGGGTTGTCGCAACGTGAAGTCAAACAGCGGTTACGCGACGGAGTGCCGCGTGTGATCTATGACGGCACCACAGTGCGCACCCGTCTTCTGAGAGACGGCGAAGAAATACTCGTCGCGACCCGAGTCCGAGAGGTGTTCGAGCGCTGAGGGGATCACTATTAGCTGTCAGCGGTGAGCATTGGGAACACGCCCCTCAATCGCTCTCCGCGGCAGATCTGGCCGAGCCGCGGTTCTCAGCCGCGAGCGATCCGCTCGCGCCACACAGACGAGTCGGCTATTCTTTTCCTATGCACACGGCCAGAGCCACTCTTCTCGCGGCGAATTTTTGCACCGGTACGGCACTCGCCGTGCTCGCGATCGGTGCGCAACCGATCGCGAGCACCGCGCAGTGGGTCGAGCCGCCGGGGCAGGGGTGGGCGTCAGTAACAGGGTATTATCAGAACACGCGCGACGCGTATGACATACAGGGTGACGTGAACCCTTTTCCTGGCAATGGCCACGCCATATCGATGGCGTCGTTCCTCACCCTCGCGCTCGGCATCGTCGACGGCATAGACGGATGGGCCCAGTTCTCGTTCCAACGACTCCGCTTCAACGACTTTGCGGGCAGGCGGACGTCTACGGGCCCCGGCGACACGCGTCTCTACTTGCGAGGGAGTCCGCTGCGGCTGTTCGGCATTGCCTCTCCCGTTGCGATCCGCGCGGGTGTCAAACTCCCGCTCGGCGACTTCGACGTCGGCTCGAACATCATCCCGCTTGGGGACGGCCAGCGCGACTGGGAATTGATGCTTGAATTGGGCCACTCATTCTATCCGAGCCCGGTCTACGCGATGGGCTGGCTCGGATATCGCTGGAGAGACGAGACGGACGATGGTCGCGATTTCGGAGATGAGCGGTTTTTCTATACGGCCGTGGGTGGGGAAGCTGGGCCGATCGGTTTCAAGGTCGGGATGGAAGGGTGGTTCGGAAAGACACCTGTCTTCTTCGGCTTACCTGCGGTCGGGGCCGAGCGTGAGATGTTCCGCATCCACGGTTCTCTACTGTTGAACGCCGGCCCCGGACAGGTGGAGCTGGGCACGCGCATACCGCTAAGCGGCAAGAATTTGCCGGCCGGGACCGATCTGGTGGTGGGGTACTTTACGCGCATCGGTTTCTAGTGCGGTGCGGGCGGGGGCGGGGGCGGGGGCTCAGCTGATGTAGGTCAGCAGGTCCGGGTCGTAGAGGTCAGCCACGTAACTCCCGTAGCCATTGAAGAGCGTCGTCGCTCGTTGCTCCTCGGTCCCGATCGGCGTCTCCCACCTTTGCGACCAGCGGGGGTGTGGGACGTCCGGATTGACGTTGGAGTAGAAGCCGTACTCGTCGGACCAGACATCCGACCAGAATGTCGGCGGCCGCTCCCTCGTGAACTCGATGCGCACGATCGACTTCGGGCCCTTGAATCCGTACTTCCACGGAAGCGCCAGGCGCCACGGCGCGCCGTGCTGCTTCGGCAACGGCTCGCCGAAAATGCCCGTCACCATGAAGGCGAGTTCGTTCAGGGCCTCGTCCATCCGAAGGGCCTCGTAATACGGCCAGGGGTAGATGCCGGGGATTTGCTGACCGATGGCTTCGTTCGGGCGGTCGAACCCGACGAAACGCACGTAGTTGGCGGACGACAGCGGTCTGAACTTTTGGATGAGCCTCGCGAGTGGGTAGCCCGTCCACGGCACCACCATCGACCACCGCTCGACGCAACGGTGGCGATACACCCGCTCCTCGAGCCCGAACTCCCTCTCGAAGTCGGAGACGTCGAATGTCCCGGTCACCTCCGCCTCCCCGGTGACTTCGATCGTCCAAGGCCACACTGTGAACGGCCCGACGAAGGGCCAGATCGTGTTCTCGGCTCCTAACCCGCCGCCGATGAACTCGTAAAAATTGTTGTAGGTCGCAGCGACAAGGCGATCGGTCAAGTCGCGGCTGGGCACCTCGTACGCCGGGTTTCGATTGGCTGGATACAAATTCACCGTGGGCGATGGGCAGATCGTCTGAAGCGGATGGGTCGGCGGACTGGCGTCGCAGCTCCCGTCCACGGGCAGGTCGTTGTCGATGTAGATGGGCGCGAAGTCTTGCCCGCATGCGCCCAGCCCGGCCGCCGCGATTCCGAGCCCCGCGCTCTTGATGAACGCACGGCGGTTGAAATAGACCGACTCTGGCGTGGCCTCGCGGTCGGGGATGTGCCACCCGGGTGGAATGATGATGTTCGCCATTGGTTCCTCCGTCTGCAAGATAGCACATAGCACCGAGGTCGGCGGTGCCCCGTTGCCCCCCGCCCACCCCCATCCCCCACCCTCCACCCCCGCAGCAGCGCTGCTCCGGAAGCCCTATCTTGCAGGTACCCGTTTCCCGAGTTTTCGTTTCCCAGTTCGCGCGGATGGGTTGTTCATGTCCGATCACACCATCCACCCCAAGGCGTAAGGCTTGATGCCACTCCAAGCATGTCCCCAGTGCGGCCAGAAGGTGGCCGGTGCCGCGCAGGTATGCCCCGCCTGTTCCTACCGGCTGAGCCAACACACTCCCGAGATCAAGGGATCGGGCGCTTCGTGGTTTGCCCTCGTCTTTCTGGGCGTTGCCCTGGTAGTGCTGGGAGTGTTGTTGGCCATCCAGACCCGGCCTGACGACGGATTGCAACCGTCCGTGAGTAGCGCTCCGTCCCCCGCGTCCCCCGCGGCCCCCGCGCCCCCCCTGTCTCTCGCGGACAGTGTTGGCCCCCCCCCCGCTGCCGAACCCACCACCGCGCTTCCGAGCAGCGAAATAAAGTGGACATCGGAATGGGCAAACGTCAGAGAGGGGCGCGCTCTCACCGCCCCGATCCTCCAAATACTCACTCCCGGCCAACGCGTCGAGGTCGATAGCCTGCGAGCGCGTTGGTGGCTCGTGTATCTGGACGGCCAGCGGATCGGGTACGTGCACCAAACGGTGATTCAGGACGAAGAGCCCGCTGATTCCGTCGCGACTGACTCCGTCATTGGATGAGTCGGGGTGTTCAGGACGGCTGAAGCCGCTTGGGTCTACGTCGCCTGAAGCGACGAGATCGCGGTCGCCTTGGCGACAGCCGGTTTGCCGAGTTGCGGGCTTACCCGCGGTCTTATCTCAATTCGCGGGGCCGAGCCCGAACACGTATACCACGCGTCCGGCCGGCATCACGACGTATTGCTTGCCGTCGATCCCGAAACTCATCGGATTCGAGCGTGCCGCGGCCCCAGCGTAGAAATCCCACAACGGCTCACCCGACGTGGCATCGAGCGCGAAGAGATTGCCTTCGTTGCTGCCGCCGAACACGAGGCCGCCCGCGGTGGCCATCACGCCCGCCCACGGCGGGCTCAGCAGGTCGAAATCCCACATCCGCTCGCCCGTCAACGCATTGAGGGCACGCACTGCGCCGCTCGCGTCGTCACCCGACATGGCTTGCTCACCCCCGCCGAGGAACGGCTTGCCGGGCTCGTACTCCGCTTCCCCCTTGAAATACACCGAGCCCATCTGGCGCACGGCGACATAGAACAGTCCGGTCGTGGGACTGTAGCTCGGGCTGAACCAGTTGGTCGCCCCCTGCAGACTCGGCCAGACCAGCGTGCCGTCAAACGTCGGCTCGGTGTTGGGCCTCACGAGGTGCTTGCCGTTCGCGTCCAGACCGTCCGACCACGTTTGTTTGGAATACTCTCGTCCGCGGATGAACTCACCGGTTTCGCGGTCGAGCACGTAATAGAACGCATTGCGATTTGCCGTCACGACGAGCTTGCGTTCGCGTCCGTCGATCTCGGCATCCAGGAGAATGGGGATTTGGTTCGCGTCCCAATCGTGCGTGTCGTGGGCCGTGAACTGGAAGTACCACACGATCTCTCCGGTGTCTGGATTCAAGGCGAGAATAGAGCAGGTGTATAGGTTGTCGCCTGCACGCTCGTCGCCGTTCCAATCGGGGGCGGGATTTCCGATCATCCAGTAGAGCAGGTTCAGGTCGGGATCGAACGATCCCGTGAGCCAGGTGGATCCGCCGCCGGTTCTCCACGAATCGCCGCCCCACGTGTCGCTTCCCGGTTCGCCTGGGGAGGGCACCGTGTAACGACGCCACGCGAGGTCGCCCGTCTCCGCATCGTACGCGTCGATGAATCCCCTAACGCCGGCCTCGGCGCCGCTCACGCCCACGATCACTTTTCCGTCGATGGCCAGTGGCGCGAGGGTGAGGGCAAACCCCAGGTCGTTGTCACCGACCGTGACATCCCACTTCACCGCGCCCGTGTGCATGTCGAGCGCCACGAGGTGTGCGTGCATGGTTCCTACGAAGATGGTCTCGTCCAGGATCGCCACCCCGCGATTCACGATGGGGAACCCGATGTGCTTGACGTCCTCAGGTACGTCGGCAGACCAACGCCAGATCCGTTGACCGGTGCGCGCGTCCAACGCCGTGACCGTGCTCGGAGGCTCGGTGAGGTACATGACACCGTCCACGACCACTGGAGTTGTTTCGATCAAGCTGCCCCCGCTGACCTGATACGCCCACTCCACCCGCAGGCGATGCACGTTGGTGGTGTTGATTTCTGCCAGCTGCGAGAAGCGATGCGACGCATAGTTGCCCGAGTAGGTCAGCCAGTGGTGCGGTTCGGAGTCGGCATTCACCAGGCGGTTGTATGGGACCTGAGCGAGCGCCGCACCCGGCACGATCGTGATCAACGCCACCGTCGTCGCACGTATCATGGGATCAGCTCCCGCAGGCTGATGAGGTAGGCAACCAGGTCGTCCAGTTCGGCGTCCGACAGCAGGTCGCGGTAACTCGGCATCAGGCTTTGTCCAAACTGTTTGGTGAGGGCCGCGAGTTCGGTCTTTTGGAAGGAATGGAGGTTACCCGCTCGGTCGCGCACCAGGATCGCGAAGGTCGTCTCGTTGATCCGGTGCCCCTCCACTCCGGGCCGCCCCTGCTGTTCCACCGCCGTGACCGGCAGGTACTCGCGAAATCCGAAGGCCAGGACACCGGAGAGTCTCTGGGGCAACGCGGCTCCCGGATCGACCATCGCCTGCCG
>JADFPO010000013.1:34800-48330 GCA_022562295.1 Gemmatimonadota bacterium | reverse complement strand
ACACGTCGGGCCACCGTGCCGCCAACACCGTCTCGCGGTCCAACATCGAGTCTCCCGCTGCCAACCGATCCATGAACAGGTGCAAATCGATCCACTGCCGGACGAACCGCTCGACGAAATCCGGCGCCTTCGGCCGGGTGTCCCACCGTGAGATCGTTTCCGCAAGTCCCGCGACCGTCAGCCTTTCATCACCGACCCGCGCGACCATGGCGCGATCCGGGTCCAACAACCTGCATCCAACCTGAGACAGGACCATCACTACGAAGATCGATCGACGCATGTGTTTCCCAATCATTGACCACTTTCCTTGGACGATTCCACAGTGTTTCCGGCATGGCACCACCGGAGGCATGCGCTTCAACCACTAGATGCCCGGTGTCTGCACCCCTAGGGACGGTGATTCAAAACTTCCGATGACGAGAGCAGTCTCCCGTGCTCAATGCCTCACCAACGACACTCCGATCTGCACGAGAACCAACTTCATATCGTTGAAGGTTGCGAGGCGGTTGCGCTTTTGATCGAGGTCGGGTCCATACACGAGGTCGACGAACGGAGAGATTGATACGACTTCATTCAGCGAGATGTCGTAGCCGGCCCCCACCCTGTAAATGACCCCGTTCGCCGTATTGTCGTTCGGAGCGAAAGCCTCTCTAAACACCATACCACCGATGCCGCCGTTGATCTTCAATCCGTTGGATAGGGGGTAGAACGTGCCGATCCCCGCGACAGACAAAAGGCCGGCCGTATAACCGCCGCGGGACTGATACCATGCGCCAACTTCGACGGCAGCCAGCCACTGCGGCGCCATCGTCCCTCCGAGGCGGAAGAATCCCGTAAACGATGTACTGGTACCCTCGGAGCCACAGTTGGCACATTTGTCGATATTCGTCACGCCGGCACCGAGGCCGAAAGCGAAGTACGTCCCTTCGCGAGGCGAGGAGATCTGTGCGGAGAGCGGCAAAGCGGTTCCGACGGCGAGGACTACGGTGACTGCGAACGCGTATTTGCGCATTTGGCCTCGCGGGGAACGTGGATGAGTGGAAAATTACGACGTGTGGCAGAGACTACAAGGTGTAAACCGGGTTGCCGCAATGCAGATAAGCAATCTCGCCCCGGGGGATAAAAGGAGCCGGAGCCGCAACCGAGCTAGGCACCGTGGCGAGGCCTGGTCCGTTCCGGCCCGCAGGCTCTGCTTACGGCGGCCCACGTTACCCCGTCTCGAGACCTTCCGGAAGAATCGCCACCGGCCGTCGGCTGGCACATTTGGCAGCCAGTGTGGTAATTGTTGTTGACCGTTCCTTGCATCCACCCCCCACCCGACACCCACCCCACCCCCGTCGCGAGGCGCAATGAAACGTCTTCTGGGACTCATGACCACGCTGGCACTGGCGACCGCACCGCTGTACGCCCGTCAGGCCGACCCCGAGCAAGACGAGGATGACCCCAGGGCTCAGCGCGCCTTTGCCAGGCTCTCGGTGTCGCTCGGCGGGACGGGGTACAACCGAGTCGAGGGACTCCCGTTCCTGATCGGTCCGGTGGCACGCTCGGCCGGGCCGAATCCGTTCAGGGGACGCGCCGCCTTGATCGTACGTACGGATCCGGCCTTCAGCCTGGATCAGGTGGGATACGACGTGCAGGGGGAGAAACTGCTCGCGCGCACGTTCGTGATCGGAGCCGGAGCCTACTCGGAAGTGAGAGCCATCGAGGACCGCGGGCTGTCGAACGTCGACAACTCGCTTAGCGCCTTCGTGTTCCACGACGACTACCGCGATTATCACAACCGCCAGGGTGTGTATCTCTACGCGGGCTACGCACCGAGGCGCGGGCCGCTGAGTGCTGCCGCCGAGTTCCGGACTGAACGGCACGACGTGCTGGGGCGGGGCAACCCGGGCTCCATCATCAAGAACAACAACCCGTGGCGGTTCCAACCCATGATCGCCGAAGGCAAGGTCCATTCGCTTGCGGTAGGGCTCGAATTCGACAATCGTGGCCGCCGCCGGGTCTCCGGCCGACGCGGCTGGCTGATTCGCGGCGAGATCACGAAGGCGCTCGGCGGGAAGGACCTGCAATTCCCCGAGGTCGCCGTCACCGCCAATGACCCACCATTGCGCATCCTCACCATAGATCCTTCGTTCACGATCGGCATGATCGACGTGCGCCGGTACACCGCGATCAAAGATCTGAGCATCAATGTGCGGTTGGCCGCCGGCGGCACGCTGAGCGACCGCGTGCTGCCGCCGCAGTACCAACACACCCTTGGTGGCCGCGGGTCGCTTCCCGGCCTCAACGCCCCAGCCGAATCGCCCGGCGCCTCGGTGCCTGCGATGGACTGCGGCGCGCGAACCTTGACTCTGGTCTCGACCGACCTCGCAATCGGTTCACCAAGGTTCTACCCGTTCTACGGCTGCGATCGGTACGTCTTGTTCCAGGCACAACTCGAGGGATACTTCGGGTTTCGCATCGGCCCGGAGGATTTTTCCCTGGGCGGCGACCCGACTGATCTCATCTTCGAGTTGGTTCCGCGGTGGATCGCCTTCTTCAACGCCTCCCAGGCGTGGGCCTTCGGGGCGCTCGGCCCCTTTCCCCGCACCGACGAGGACCGCCAATACGACGTGGGCGGCGGTGTCGCGTTCGGCGATCTGGGTTTTTTCGTGGCCGTACCCCTGCAGGGCGACGAGCGTGATGCCAAGCTCGTGGTCAGGCTCGGCAGCCGCTTTTGACAACCGCGCGTCGCACCGTCGAAGTTATGGCGTGACACCGGCAGGCACGGCAATCCGCCGGCCCTCGGCGGGAGCATCCCCAGGCACAAGCAGCGAGGACACTATGACGCGAACAACCACTTCCCCATCGCAACCGGAAACCCGTCTCGGCCAAGTCGACCGTCGGAGCTTCATGGCCTACTTCTCCGCCTTGGGATTGGGTGGCACCGCGTTTCCTGGCTTGCTCTGGGCTCAGGCGCAGGAGCAGGGGTCCGTCACGAAGGAGATGCTCGCGGGCGCAGAGGCCGTCACGGGCCTGGAGTTCACCGACGAGGAACGCGAGCAGATGCTGCGGCGCGTGAATCGCAACCTCGGATCGTACAAGGCGCTTCGCGAACACCCCATCCCCAACGCCGTGCACCCCGCTCTCTTGTTCGATCCGCTTCTCCCGGGAACCGTGTTGCCCACCGAGCGAAAAGAGTTTCGCCACACGCGGCCGGTAGGTGTGGCGCGCCCATCGAATCTCGAAGAACTCGCGTTCGAACCCGTGACGGTGCTGAGCGAGTTGGTCCGCCGCCGCCGCGTGACGTCCACGGAACTCACCCGCATGTACCTGGACCGGCTGAAAAGACACGACCCCGTCCTCAAATGCGTGATCACGCTGACCGAAGAACGGGCGTTACGGCAGGCACGGCAGGCGGACGCCGAGATCGCGCGCGGCCACTACCGCGGTCCGCTCCACGGCATCCCCTGGGGGGCGAAAGATTTGTTGACGGTCGAGGGATACCGCACAACCTGGGGAGCCAAGCCGTACGAACATCAGATGTTGGACGACAATGCCACCGTGGTCGAGCGGCTCGACGAAGCCGGAGCCGTTCTCGTGGCCAAGCTGACGTTGGGGGCACTGGCGCAAGGGGACCGGTGGTACGGAGGGCAGACACGCAATCCGTGGAACCCCGAGCAGGGATCCTCAGGATCGTCCGCAGGACCGGCATCCGCGACGGTAGCGGGCCTCGTGGGGTTCAGCATCGGGAGCGAGACGCTCGGATCGATCGTGTCACCGTCGTCGCGGTGCGGGGCCACCGGTCTCCGCCCCACGTTCGGCCGCGTGAGCCGTCACGGCGCCATGGCCCTGTCGTGGAGCATGGACAAACTCGGCCCCCTGTGTCGCAGCGTCGAGGACTGTGCGCTGGTGTTGAATGCCATTCACGGTGCCGATGGCAAGGACCCGACCGCGCGCGACGCCCCGTTCAATTGGGATCCGGCCGTCAGGCCCTCTCAGCTGCGCATCGGGTATCTCAAGGAACAGTTCGAGCGGGAAAGGCAGGAAAACCAGCGCGAAGCGCAGGAAGCGGACCTCGCCGTGTTGGACGTACTTCGTGGCTTGGGCGCTCAGTTGATTCCGTTCTCGCTGCCGGACGACCTCCCGATCAACGCCATGCGCATCATCCTGACAGCCGAAGCCGGGGCAGCGTTCAACGAACTCACGATGAGCGGCCGCGATGACGAACTGGTACGGCAAGAGGGATGGCCCAACACGTTCAGGGTGTCCCGAACCATTCCCGCGGTCGAATACATCCAAGCCAATCGTTTGAGGACGATCGCGATGGGCGACCTCGAAGCTCGGTTCGACGGCATCGACGTGTTCGTCTCGCCGTCGTTCGGCGGTTCGACATTGTTGCTCACAAACCTCACCGGACACCCCACGGTGGTCGTGCCGAACGGTTTCCGGGAGAACGGAACGCCGTTGAGCGTGAGCTTCGTTGGCAAGCTCTTCGGTGACGCCGAGGCGTTGATGCTTGCCAAGGCGTATCAGGACGCGACGGACTTCCACAAGCGGAAGCCGCCGCAGTTCGTCTAGCAGCCCCATGAGACGGCGCGACTTCATCGCGGAATCGGGCCTCGTCGCCGGAGCGGCGGTAGCCGCGCTGTCGCGGCCGGGTGGCCCGGGATGGTTGCGTGCCAAGCGTAGCCGGCTGGCGAACGTGGTGTTGCGCGGCGCCACGGTGATCGACGGAACCGGCCGGCCCCGGTTTGCCGCAGACGTGGCGGTGGACGGAGACCGGATCGCGGCGGTCGGCCGAGACCTGGCGGCACCCGGCGCGGACCAGTTCGACGTCAGGGGGCTGGTGCTGGCGCCAGGGTTCGTGGACATCCACTCGCATACCGATCTCGGTCTCCTGGTCAACCCCAACGCCGAAAGCAAGATCCGCCAGGGCGTCACCACCGAGATTGCGGGTCAAGACGGAAGCTCCATCGGCCCGTGGACCGACCGCCAGTTCGAGGGAACGAGAGACAGGTACCGCGCCCAGTACGGCGTCGAGCTCGATTTTCGCGACTTAGGGGGCTTCTTCCGCCGTCTGACACGGGATGCGGGCTCGGTGAACGTCGCGAGCATGGTGGGCGCCGGAACGGTTCGGGCCAACGTTATCGGCAGCGACGACCGGCCGGCCACGGAGGCCGAGTTGGGCCGCATGGTCGCCCTGGTGCGCGAGGCACTCGGCGCCGGCGCGTGCGGTGTATCGAGCGGGCTGGAGTACATCCCCGGGGCGTTCGCGTCGCTGGATGAACTCGTCGCGCTTGCCCGGCCGCTCCACGGCACCGGACTGCCGTACGCATCGCACATGCGGAACGAGGACGATCAGCTCTTCGCGGCCATCGAAGAGGCCTTGAACGTGGGCCGCATGGCGAATGTGCCGGTGCAGATCTCCCACTTGAAAGCGCAAGGCCGGCGCAACTGGTGGAAAGCCGAGGATGCACTGGCCATGATCGAGCACGCCCGCGCCGACGGCATCGACGTGACGTTCGATCGCTACCCTTACGTCGCATACAGCACGGGCTTGAACTCGTTGTTTCCCGTTTGGGCTCGTGAGGGTGGAACCGATGCGTTCCTCGGACGACTGTCGGATCAAGCCACGATGGCGGCGATCGAGCTGGAGGTGCGCGACAAGGTCGCGAAGCTCGGGTCGTGGGATGCCGTTCAGATCACCTCGACCACCGCCGACACGGTGCGGTGGGCGCGGGGACGCAAGCTCGGCGAGCTGGCCAAGGAGCGGGGCGTCGAGCCGTACGAGCTCTTGTTGCGCGTCACGCGTGAAGACAGAGGACGCGCCGGGATGGTCGGTTTCGGAATGAGTGAAGAAAATACCGAGCTGATACTGAGCCACCCGCTGGGCATGGTGTGTTCCGACGCCGGCGCGCGCGCGACATACGGCGCCCTGTCTTCGGGCACACCACACCCGCGCGCGTACGGATCGTTTCCCAGGGTGCTCGGCCACTACTCACGGGACCGCGGTCTGTTCGGGCTGGAAACCGCTATCCGGAAATTCACCTCGATGCCGGCCGACAAGCTCCGCTTGAGCGGCAGGGGCCGCATCGTGGAGGGCGGATTCGCGGACCTGGTCGCATTCGACCCCGACACCGTGGCCGATAACGCGACGTTCGAGAATCCCCATCAGTACCCCACCGGCATCCCGCACGTGATGGTCAACGGTGAGTGGGTGATCCTCGACGGAGAACACACCGGCGCCACACCGGGAAGAGTGCTGCGGCCCGAATGACGGGCGGGCGGGCCCGCACCACATCCGCACCCCACCCGGCGGGCCCCGGCCACCCCGCTACCCAACCGGCGGGCCCCCACCACTCCACTCCTCAACCCGACGGGCAGATGGGACCTTTCTACTTACCGTCGTACCGTCCGCCCGCCTGCCCGCCCGCCCGCTAATTCCCCGACGACGAACTCCCGATCTCGTCCGCATACACGTCGCGCAAATTCGCCAGGTACTGATCGAACAGTCCCGACAGCACACGGTGCTCCTCCTTCACCGTGGTGCGGAAATCTTCGTCGTTCAAGAAGTGATACAACACGGCTCCCATGATCTTCGCGTCGAGCAGGAATGCCGTGTGGCCCACCGGTTTCAGCGAGTCCTCGAACCGAGGGTACGTGTGGCTGGGCGAGAACGAGCTCATGACGCTCACCCCGACCCCCGGGATATCGCGCGACACGAAACCGGTCTCCTCGAAGCCGGCCGGACGCTGCGGCTCAGGATTGATGTTCGGCGCGCCAAGTTCCTGCGCGTAGGCAAACGTCAACTCCTCCAACGAACCCACCGTAATCCCGTCGCGCAGCCGGCCGTATGGCTCGATCGTCACCTCGGTACCGGTCGACATGGCGGCGCCACGTGCCGCCGCGGCTATCATGTCCGTCATGTGGCCAAGGTAGACCTCGTCCGGATAGCGGATGTAATAGTCGACGACCGCCCGGTCGGGCACGACGTTGGGGGCGACGCCCCCCTCGGGAATCACGCCCTGGATCGAAGCCTCCGGCCGAAACGTCGGCCGCAATCCATCGACGGAGTTGTAGAACCGAATCGCTGCGGTCAGCGCGTTGCGGCCGAACCATGACGCCCGTTGATGCGACGCTTTGCCGGTGAACACGTAGCGAACTTGGTTGATATTGAGGCAGCAGATTCCAAAGCCCGCCCGTCCCCGGGCCGTTTCACCGGCACTGTGACTGCGCACGAGGATGTCGGCATCATGGAATACGCCCGCCTTCCAGAGGATTTCCTTCGACGGAGGTCCCATCTCCTCCGCCGGGGTGCCGTAGACGATCACGCGACCGGGCACGGATTGACGGGCCATATATTCCGTGATCGCGATGCCGGCGGAAAACCCGACGGGGCTCTGCGCGTTGTGCTGGCAGCCGTGAAACGGTTCGTGAGTGCTGCGCAGGGCATCGTATTCAACGATGATTCCGAGCGCCGGACCGGCCGTTCCCGCCGGCGAGTCCCACGTGGCGACGAACGCGGTCTCGAGCCCTGCCTGCCCCACCTCGACCGTGAATCCATTCGCGCGGAGTATTCGCGTGAGCGTGTCCACAGCGGCGAACTCCTGGAACCCGACCTCCGGGTTCCGGCCGATGTGGTCGCTCAGATCCTGCATTCCGGACAGCCACAGTTCTTCGATTCTCTGGAATAGCTGGTCGCGACGCCGGTCGGAGCGGGTGGCGAGCCGGTGGCCCATCTGGGTGGGCTGCAGCCGATCCTGCAATTCCTCGATCTGGCGAAGGATGTCGCCGGCCGCCGCGCGTTCGGTCGGCGTGGTCTGCCCCCACGCCGGTGCGGCGAGGATCATCGATCCCGCGATGAGCACGAAAATGTTTCCGATTTGCATTGTCTACCTCCTGGTACACGAGCGAGGGTCTGTGTGCCCGGTGCGCCTCTCCCGCCCTGGACCTTTCCTGGTTCGGCGCGAGGCGGGCGGCCACCGGAGAACCATGCTCCGTGGCGCCCCCCCCCACCGGCCGCAGCGCGCCCACCCGGCCGTTCGCAATGCGAAGAGTATCAATGAAAATCCGACCGCGGAAGGATGCTGTACCCTTCCACGTGCCCCCGTCCGCACCGTATTCTTGCGTTACGCAATTCCGTTAGACCTCCCCCAACTGCGGTTAGACGAATCCGTGGCAAAACCTGCGAGCCACTCCGGGACTCTCACTCTCGAGCTGATCACCTTCGGCGTGCCGGGTGTGCGGGTCGGCGGCGAAAACGCGCCTCCCGAGGTCGAGTGGCGGAAGAATCTCGTCTTGCTCACGTATCTCGCTCTTTCGCCGGACCAAACCCGGAGCCGCGCGCAAATCATCGGGTTGCTGTGGCCCGACACCACCGACCAGCGTGCCCGCCACTCGCTCAACGAAGCCGTGCGACGATTGCGGGCGTGCCTCGGGGTGGAGCGCCTGCAATCCACCGGCGCCGGCGAGAACCTCACGCTTTCCGCCGACGGGCTGCGAGTGGACGCGCTCGAGTTCGACCGCCTGGCGGACGAAGACAACTCGGCGGCATTGCAATTGGTACGCGGGGAGTTTCTCGAGGGGTTTGCTCTGGACGATTCGCCGGCGTTCGACACGTGGCTGGGAGGACGGCGGGAACACTATGAGACTCGCGCCATGCAACTGGGTATTCGAGTCGGCGAACAGGCGTTGACCGAGTCGCTCCACGAGCAGGCGGCTGAACATGCACGCCGCGCGCTACAGGCCCGTCCGTTCGCCGAGCCCGCCGCGAACTTGCTGATGCGCGCGCTCACCCTGGCCGGCGATTCGGCGGGGGCGCTGGCAGCGTATTCAGATTTCTGCGCCGGCCTCAAACGAGAGCTCGACGAGAATGCGAGTAACGACCTACAAAATCTGGCCGATCGAATCCGCTCGGGCAGGTGGCTGCGCGCGTCGGCGCAATACGCCGACGTCGACCCCCCCTTTCTGGACCGCGGATCGGCCAGCCGCACCGCTTTCTCTATCGTTGCCCGCGCGACCGAGGCGGGGCCCCAGGGCCTGGCCATCGTCGGCGACCCCGGGTCCGGACGCACGCGGATGCTCGCCGAGTGTGCGGGCCGCTTCGCACTCCGCGGCGGCGTGGTGGCCGCCGGCCGCTTGTTGGAAAGCGACCATGACGCCCCGTGGAGCGCCCTCCGAGCGTTGGCGCGCGGCGGTCTGACGGAAGCCCCAGGAGTCGCCGCGACGTCGCCGAAACACCTCGCCGTGTTGGCGTCCATACTGCCCGGCATCACGTCCGCCGCTCCGCCAGTTGCGCCTCGAGACGCGGCCGAGGTCGCGGCGGCGCTCGCCGAACTCATTCGAGCGGTTGCAGAAGAGCAACCATTGCTCCTGGCGATCGACGACGCGCACTTCGCCGACCCGGCCACTATCGAAGCGCTGCATGGAGCAATGCTACAACTCCGAGAGACGCCGGTCCTGTTGGTGTTGACGACGACACCGGATGTGGAAGAGGCCGCCCGCGCGTTGGTGCGGCTTCGCGGAGAAATTGGCCGCGGCTTGGCCGGCAGCGCGATCCGATTGACGCCCTTCACACCAGCCGATGTCGAGCGTCTCGTCGAAGCCCTTGCTACGTGGTGCGAGAACGACGACGAACGGGATCGCCTGGCCCGCCGTATCTCGTTCGACACCGGGGGCAATCCGTTCCTCGCGGTCACCCTGCTCCGCGGGTTGGATCACGCGGTGACCTTGCGGGACGACCTCAAGTCATGGCCCCAACGCAACGCGACGCTCGACTCGCCTCTCCCGATTTCCGTACCGGAACTCGCGCGCATGGCGATCGTGGCGAACCTCGCCACGATGAAACGATCGGCGCGCGACGTGGTGGCTGCGGCGAGCGTCCTGAACATGGGAGTCGATGTGGACCTGCTAGTGCACCTCCTGGACGGATCGGTACCGGACGTGGAAGAGGAACTCGCCGCGCTCGAGCGCGCGCGTCTCATCACGTTCGACGGCCAGCGTTACGCGTTCGCTGCTCCGCTGATTGCCCAGGTGGTCTGCGCTGAGTTATTGACGCCGGGCCAGCGACGCCGACTGCTGGAACGCGCGGTCGAAGCGCTGTCAGGCCGGGATGACCTAGAAGGACGGTTGCTACGGGTCCAACTTCGCGCGGAGACCGACCCGGGTCGACAGACAGCGGAAGAAGCCGGCACCGTCGCTCGCGCGGCGCACGCCGCCGGTGCCATGCGCACTGCCAAACGCGCCGTGGCGGCGGCAGCACGCGCCGTCAGAAGAGGAGGCGAAGACGATGCGGCATTTGTTTCAGCGCTGCGCAACGAGGTCGCGGCGGCAGAGTCCTGACGACACCTCCGCCGATGGGCTCATCCTCACCACTCTCCCCGTAAATTCGGAAAGGACATGCTGATGCCCACCCTGATCGAATCCCCCACCACCGTCCCCGCGGCCGGCCAGCCTCCCAAGGTCATCGACGAATATGTGGGGCGGGTGAACTCGGCAACGACGGCTGTGAGCGTCGCCCACATGCGGAGCCCGCAGGGATGGACCGAACCCGGGCAAACCCCGCAGTTCGACGAGTTCACAATCGTGCTGAAGGGCGTGCTCAGGGTTGAACACGAGAAGGGAACGATTGATGTCGCGGCAAAGCAAGCGATCATCGCACACAAAGGTGAGTGGGTGAGATACAGCAGCCCCGAGGCCGGTGGAGCCGAGTACATTGCCATCTGTCTGCCGGCCTTTTCGCCGGACCTCGTCGGTCGAAACGAATAGCACAGCGTCCGCGTCGGTGGCGCGGAACGATACCCATTGCCGGAGTGGCAAAATGCGCAAACACCTCCTCTCTATTCTGCTGCTCGCCGTTTCGGCGGCGTGCTCCCGGGATTATGACGTCATCATCCGCGGAGGCACCGTGTACGATGGAACCGGCGCGGAGGGTGCCCAACTCGACGTCGCGATTGCCGGTGACACCATTGTCGCCATCGGCGACTTGAGCGCCGCCTCGGCGAGGATCGAGATCGACGCGTCGGGACTGGCGGTGGCGCCGGGCTTCATCAACATGTTGAGCTGGGCGACGGAATCCCTCATTGAAGATGGTCTCTCACAGGGGGACATCCGGCAGGGCGTGACCCTCGAGGTTTTCGGCGAGGGCTCCTCCATGGGCCCCGTGAACGAGAGCATGCGGGCCGAGCAGCTCGAGCAGCAAGGCGACATCGAGTTCGAGATTCCTTGGACCACGCTGAGCCAGTATCTCGAGCACCTGGTGGAGAGGGGCATAGCGACCAACGTCGCATCGTTCATTGGCGCCACGACCGTGCGGGTGCACGAGGTGGGATTCGAGGATCGCCCCCCGAACGCCGCAGAGTTGGAACGCATGCGAGGGCTGGTTCGCCAGGCCATGCTGGAAGGAGCGTTGGGACTCGGCTCGTCGCTGATCTACGCTCCAGCTTTCTACGCCCGTACCGACGAACTCATCGAGTTGGCCAAGGTGGCCGGGGAGTATGGCGGGATGTACATCTCGCACATGCGGAGCGAGGGCAACCGCCTGCTCCAAGCGGTCGAGGAACTCATCACGATCAGCAGGGAAGCCGAGCTCCCGGCCGAGATCTACCACCTCAAAGCGGCCGGTGAAGCGAACTGGAGCAAGATGGACGAGGTCATCGCGCGGGTGGAAGCGGCGCGAGCAGACGGGCTCCGGATTACGGCCGACATGTACACCTACACCGCCGGGGCCACCGGGCTCGACGCGGCCATGCCGCCGTGGGTCCAGGAAGGAGGACACGACGCGTGGGTGGAACGACTGCGAGACCCGGCGATCCGGTCGCGAGTCGAGCAGGAGATGCGAACCCCCACCGATGAATGGGAGAACCTCTACCTCGCCGCAGGGACAGCCGAGAACGTGCTTCTGGTAGGTTTTCGGCAGGACTCGCTCAAATACCTTACCGGCAAGACTTTGGCCGAGGTGGCCAGCGAGCGCGGCACGACTCCCGAGGCAACTGCCATGGATCTCGTGGTAGCGGACGACAGCCGCGTGGGCACGGTCTACTTCTTGATGTCGGAGGAGAACATCGGGAAGCAGATCGCGTTGCCGTGGGTAAGTTTCGGATCGGACGCCGGCTCGCTGGCTCCAGAGGGTGTGTTTCTGGGGTCGAACCCGCACCCTCGGGCGTACGGCAATTTTGCGAGGCTGCTGGGCCGATACGTCCGCGACCGGCAGATCATCTCGCTAGCCGAGGCAGTGCGGCGGCTCTCGGGGCTGCCGGCGGAAAATCTGAGCCTGCGAAGGCGCGGCCGGTTGGCGCCGGGGTTTTTTGCCGATGTAGTGGTGTTCGATCCGGCCAGGATTCAAGACCACGCGACGTTCAGCGAGCCCCATCAATTCTCGGAGGGCGTCCACTACGTATTGGTGAACGGGTCTCTCGTGCTACGAGATGGGGAACCCACCGGAGCGACCCCTGGGCGGGTGGTGCGCGGCCCCGGCTGGACCGGGTGGTGACACCCGAGCCAACTCGAGCCCCTGGGAGGGAGGAGCATCCCTTGGTGTTCCCTGCCGACCCAGCTATGTTTGCAGGCTATTATGGCTGAGGGATCCCTTTCTCAAAGCATGATGATGCTCCTCGCGGGGACGGCAAATCGCCCCCTCGCCGAGGACATCTCGTGTTGCCTGGAAAAGCCGTTGTGCCAGGTCACGATCAAACGTTTTGCCGACGGGGAGATATTCGTCCGGATCGACGAGAACGTTCGGGGGCGCGACGTATTCATCATCCAGCCCACCAATCCTCCGGCCGAAAACATTCTCGAGCTGCTAATCCTGATCGACGCCGCCATGCGGGCGAGCGCGGCGCGGATCACGGCCGTTATTCCCTACTACGGATACGCCCGCCAGGATCGCAAGGACCAGCCCCGCGTCGCCATCAGCGCAAAACTCATGGCCAACCTGATCATGAAAGCTGGTGCGGACCGAGTGTTGGCGATCGACTTCCACCAGCATCAGCTCCAAGGGTATTTCGATATTCCGGTGGACCACTTGTACGCGGCTCCGGTGTTCGTTCAGCACTTCCGCCAGAAAACACTGCAGGACCTCGTCGTGGTGGCTCCGGACGTCGGGAGCGCGAAGATGGCGCGGGGCTTCGCCAAACGACTGAACGCCGGGTTCGCGATCATCGACAAGCGGCGCCCCTCGGCCAACGTGGCGGAAGTGCTCAATGTGGTCGGCGACGTGGCGGAACGTGACTGCCTCGTCACCGATGACATGGTCGACACCGCTGGGACGCTCGCGGGCGCCGTCGGTGCGCTCAAGGACCTCGGCGCCAACAAAGTGTACTGCTGTGCGACGCACGCGCTACTGTCCGGACCGGCCACCCAGCGCCTCTCCGATGCGGCCCTCACCGAAATGGCCGTTACCAACACAATCCAGATACCGAAAGCTCGGCACTTCGAGGCGCTCGAGGTTCTCTCGATCGCGCCGCTGTTGGCCTCTGCAATCGGATCCATTCACAGCGGTGAATCCGTAAGTTCATTGTTTGAAGCAAGCAGTTGAGGAAATAAAAAAAT
>JADFPO010000013.1:0-34701 GCA_022562295.1 Gemmatimonadota bacterium | reverse complement strand
GCTCGGCACTTCGAGGCGCTCGAGGTTCTCTCGATCGCGCCGCTGTTGGCCTCTGCAATCGGATCCATTCACAGCGGTGAATCCGTAAGTTCATTGTTTGAAGCAAGCAGTTGAGGAAATAAAAAAATGATCAAGACAGTGTCATTGACGGCGGAACGCCGGTCGGACAAAGGGAAAGGCCCGGCCCGGCAAATGCGCATGAAGGGCCGCATTCCTGCCGTGATCTATGGGCGCGGACGCAAAGCGGAATCGCTCTCCGTCTCGTCGTTGGACGTCGGCCTTCTCTTCAAGGGCGGAGCAACCACCAGCACCGTCATCGAGCTGGCCGTGGACGGCAAGTCGGCAAACGTGCTGCTTCGTGAGATCCAGCGGCATCCCGTACGCCACGACGTCCAGCATCTGGATTTCTATGCCATTCGCGCCGGTGAGACGATTACGGTTGACGTAGCCATCCATCTCGACGGCATACCCAACGGTGTGCGCAATGCCGGAGCCACGCTGGATCAGGTGCTTCGAGAGGTCACCATCGCCGTGCTGCCACGCAACATTCCGGAACGGGTCTCCCTGGACGTCACCGACCTCGAGATCGCGCAGTCGCTTCATGTGCGCGACCTCGTGATCAAGAACGCCAAGGTCTTGACCGACACCGACAAGACCATATGCACCGTGATCGCGCCACGCGTCGAAGAGGTCGAGGCGCCGGCCGAAGTCGAGATCGAAGAAGAGGTCGAAGGAGCCGAGCCGGAATTGATTCGCAAGCCCAAGGCCGACGACGAGCCAGGCGAGGGCACGGACGCCGAGGAATAGCGGCTGCGCGCCGTCGTTGGCCTCGGCAATCCGGGCCCACAGTACACGTCCACCCGGCACAATGCAGGGTTCATGCTGGCCGACGCGGTTGCTAAAGAGTGGGCGCTGCCGGCTTTCAAACGTCCATGGCTGTGGCGCGCCCGCGTGACCCGGGGGGTAGTGGGTGGGGAACAGGTCGTCGTGGTCAAACCTCAGACGTATATGAACCGTAGCGGGACTGCACTGGGGTCGCTGCTCAAGGATCCCGCATTCGATCCGGCGCGGGACCTGTTGGTTTTGGTGGACGAGATCGCGTTGCCGCTGGGGAGCTTCCGCATCAGATCGCGGGGCTCGGCGGGCGGACACAACGGACTCCGCAGCATCGCGGGGCGACTCATGTCGGAAGACTACGCCCGGTTGCGCATCGGGATTGGGCCCCGCCCCAACGATGAAGATGCAACGGATTTCGTCCTCGGCGAGTTCGATCCGGCCGAATCGAAAACCCTCAGCGCGTTGCTACCGCGTTTGATCGAGGTGGTCGAATGCTGGGTCCACGAAGGGGTCGAAGCCACAATGAACCGTTTCAACCGACGAGGAGCCAAGAGTGAGTGATTTCGGATTCTTGCCCACCACCTCCATGGGAGCTGGTTTCGCCGGCCTGGTCATGGCGTGGTTGATGTACCGGTTCGTGAAGAAGCAGCCGTCAGGCAACGACGTCATGAGGGACTTGGCGAGTGCGATCCATGACGGCTCCATGACGTTCCTGCGGCGCGAGTATTCCTATCTCATACCGTTTCTCATCGTCGTGGCACTATTGTTGAGCCTGCTGCTGAACTGGAGCACCGCGCTCGCCTACCTGTTCGGCGGAACGTGTTCCATTCTCGCCGGACTCTTCGGAATGCAGTCGGCTACCATCGCCAACGTCCGCACCACCGAAGCAGCCCGATCCGAAGGCCAGGCCAAGGCCCTACAGGTCGCGTTCAGCGGCGGCGCCGTCATGGGGCTGTGCGTGGCGAGCTTGGGACTCCTAGGCATCGGTCTCGCCTTCGCCGTCTTTCTCGGAACCCCGGAACAGGGTAGCGACTGGGCAGGTTTCAGCGGGATCATCACCGGCTTTGCGATGGGAGCATCATCGATCGCCCTGTTTGCCCGCGTAGGTGGTGGGATCTACACCAAGGCAGCCGATATCGGCGCCGATCTGGTCGGGAAGGTTGAGGCGGGAATTCCCGAGGACGACCCGCGCAACCCCGCAACCATCGCGGACAACGTCGGCGACAACGTGGGTGACGTGGCTGGAATGGGAGCCGACATCTTCGAGAGTTACGTCGGGGCCGTGATCGCCACCGTCGCAATCGCGGCAACCAGCCCAGCGATCACGAACCGCGCGGCGGCGGCGGCGCTGCCCGTGCTGTTCATCCTCGCCGGCTTGGCTGCGAGCGTGATCGCGATCCTGCTGTTCCGCGTGCTCGAGAAGTTCGATCCGGCGGCGGCTCTCCGCTGGGCGGCGATTATCGCGGCCGGCATCTTCCTCGTGCTGGCGTTCTTCCTGACCGGACTGGTCGATCTTGGGCTGGCGAGCCGGATGGGGCCCTTCTGGGCCGTGCTGGCGGGCACCGTGGCGGGCATCTTCATCGGATTGGTCACCGAGTACTACACCGCGGCCAAACCCATTCGCACGATCGCGGAAGCGTCACTCACCGGCCCTGCAACGAACATCATCGCCGGGCTTGCGATCGGCATGCGGTCCACCATCGTGCCCGTGCTCCTGATCGCGGGAACGATCTGGGTCGCGTACACGGCGGCGGGACTCTACGGGATCGGCATCGCGGCGGTCGGCATGCTCGCCACCGTCGGGGTCACGATGTCGGTGGACGCGTACGGCCCGATCGCCGACAATGCGGGCGGTATCGCCGAGATGAGTCGACTCGGTGAGGACGTCCGAAAGATCACCGACGGGCTCGACGCACTCGGCAACACCACCGCGGCGATGGGCAAGGGGTTCGCCATCGGATCCGCCGCCCTGACGGCGCTGGCGTTGTTCAGCGCCTACGCCAACGCCGTTACGCCCCCAGGCGCCGACCCGATTCTGTTGGACATCGTGGACCCGAGGGTGGTGATCGGTCTGTTCCTCGGGGGAATCATGCCGTTCTTCATCGGGGCGCAAACGATGACGGCCGTGGGCCGCGCCGCCGAGGGCATGGTGCAAGAGGTGCGGCGCCAGTTTCGTGAGATCGAAGGCCTGATGGAGGGCACGGCAAAGCCCGACAGCGCGCGGTGCATCGACATCTCGACCAAGGCCGCCCTTCGCGAGATGATCATACCTGGAATCACCGCGATCATCGCACCCGTGATCGTCGGCAAGGTGTTCGGAGTCCAAACGCTGGGCGGCATGCTGGCCGGAGCCACACTGACCGGCGTGATGCTCGCGCTGTTCATGGCCAACGCCGGCGGTGCATGGGACAACGCCAAGAAATACATCGAGGCTGGTGCGCACGGCGGCAAGGGATCGGATCCGCATAAGGCCGCCGTGGTTGGCGATACAGTGGGCGACCCCTTCAAGGACACCAGCGGGCCTTCGCTCAACATTCTGATCAAACTGATGTCAGTCGTGAGCCTCGTGCTAGCTCCCTGGTTCATTGCGTGAATCAAACGTGGGTAAGAGTGAGTTAGTGCGTAGTGAGTAGTGAGTGGGATTGGGTGGGTCGTGAGAGCGGTCGGGGTACCCAGAACGCAACAGCTGGCTGGAAGCTGCGGCGATGCCACATCCCACTTGCCGGTCGCGGTCACCCCGCATAGACTTCTCACGCTTCAAGACGGCCGCTGAGCCGCCATACATACCACCTACTCCGCTTCACACCCGAGCGGGGTCGTTACGTCCAAAGGGAGGTGTCATGACTCGTGGTTACGAGGTCGTCTACATTTTCGACAGCACGCTCGACGAAACCAAGGTGGATGAGCACCTGAAGCGGTTTCACGCATTGCTGATCAACGACGACAATCCCGATCCCGTCAAGAACATCAACCACTGGGGGAAGCGAACGCTCGCCTATCCCATCAAGCGCCGTGAGATCGGCTACTACGTCGTGGCGCAGCTCGGCACCGATCCGACGCTCTTGGGCGAATTCGAACGCCTGGTGAAGCTCGAGGAGGAGGTCCTGCGTTATCAACTCGTGTTGAACGAAGGGGAAGTGCCAGCATTGGTCGTCCCCGTCGTGGACGGCCAGGACAAGGACGCCGCTAGCGACAGACCAGACGCCGGTAGCTCCCCAGACGCCGGTGGCTCCTCGGACATCGCGAGCGGCGACCCAGGCACCGCGGAGAAAGGCCAATGAAACGCGCGCGCAAATCCTGCCCGGTGTGCGAATCGGGTGTCCGCGTACTGGATTACAAGGATGAACGGACCCTGCAACGCTTCACGACCGATCGCGGGAAGATCCTCCCGCGGCGACTGTCCGGTATGTGTGCCAGGCATCAGCGGCAACTCAGCACGGCAATAAAACGGGCTCGCCTGATCGCGCTGCTGCCATACATCCGGTCGGACAGCGGGTAATGTCGGGTCCGTCCGAGCCTCTCAGACGCGGGCTCGGGCTGCTGATGATGGTCGGTGCCGCATTTGTGTTCGCCGTGCTCGCACCGATTGGGTTGCTCACGCTCCCGCTCGCCGCCCTAGTCTTCTGCTCACACCCGATCCCGAGTCGTCACCGACTCGCCGCCGCGCTGGCGGGCGGGATCAGCCTCTGGTGGCTCGCCCAGTTTGGCGACCCACCCGATCAGGTCGTCCGGGCTGCCGCCGTCATCGGCACCGCGGCGTTCACGATGGCGGTGGCGTTTACCAACTGGTCTCTGATCCACCGCTCGCTCGTCGCCATCGCCGCCGCGGCAATCGGAGTCATGGCGTTCACGGCCGTGCTAGGCACCTCTTGGCCCGAGGTGCGCTGGTGGGTCGAGTCGCGAATCGGCGTGAGCGCACAGATCATCTTGGGCTGGCTGGCAACATCCAGCGGGGCCAAAGACGGTTCCGCCGTGGGAGTCGATCCGCTGCTGCTCGAAGATTGGTTCGTGGTCGCCGTGCCGCTCATGGCTGACTTCTTTCCGGCCACGCTCGCAATACAAATGTTGGCAGGTCTGGCGCTGGCGAGCGTGCTCTACCACCGGATGACTCGCCGGCCCCGCGGCACGCTGGGACGGTTTAGAGATTTCAGCTTTACGGAACATCTAGGATGGGCGGCCGTCGTGGCGCTCGGTATCGTGTTGGTGGCACGCTTCGCCACTGTCAAAATCTTGGCGGCCAACGTGCTCGTCGTCGCGGGCGTACTCTACGCCTTGCGAGGGGCTGCCGTGGTCTCGTTCGCGCTGGCTATGGCCGGAGGCCCCGGGGTTTTCACCACAGTGGTAATCGTGTTGGCGATCTTATTCATGTTGCCCGTCGTACTCCCAGGCACCATTCTTCTTGGAGTCGTGGATGCGGGCTTGGACTTGAGACAGCGGTGGTCGACGCCGCGAGCGAGAACCTGACATGGAAGTAATCTTGCGAGAAGATGTGGCACACCTCGGTCGTATTGGCGAGGTTGTGCTGGTGAAGGATGGCTACGCGCGTAATTATCTCATTCCGCACGGCAAGGCGTACCTCGCCACCGACGGCGGCAAGCGGCAAGTAGAGGTCGAACGGCGGCGCCGGGCCGATCGCCTCGCGATGAAGCGTTCGGATGCCGACCGTCTGGCCGGTGAACTCGCCGCTGTTACCCTGTCGTTCACGGCAAAGACCGGTGACGGAAACAGGCTGTTCGGTTCGATCACGGCAGCGGATATCGCCGACAAGCTCGCGGAGGCTGGGCACAGCGTGGATAAGCGAGTGATCGAACTGCACGATCCGATCAAGCTCATCGGGGAGTACCGCGTGCCCATTCGACTCCACACCAAAGTCCGGCCCGAGATTCTCGTCACGGTGACCAAGCAGTCGTAACGAGTTCCCGGTGGGTATCTCCTATCTGGACGGCCCTCGCCTGCGCCGCAACCTCATCGCCGCCGCGGAGTGGGTCGAAGCCGCGCGAGAAGAACTCAACCGTATCAACGTGGTTCCCGAGCTGGATCGGATATTTCAACCGCACGAGTGTCTGGTCGCGAACGCCATCGCGGCCCCGGGGGTCCACGTCGGACCCGGCGCATGGGCGGTGTTCCATCAGATCGAGGAGTCGGCAGACGCACATTCCAGAACCGCTCAGGCGGGGTCTGCGCCTTGACCGACCGATGGGTGAGCGACCAGCCTGAGTTGTTGATCGCGGTGGAAGCCCTCGAGGCGCACAAGGCGTCCGCAATCCTCGCGCTGGATCTGAGGAAACTCACCGACGCGACCGACTTCTTCGTCATCGCCTCCGGTTCGTCAAACACCCATGTGCGTGCACTGAGCGAGAGGGTGTTGGATGCCCTCGCAGCCCAGGGACGGAAGCCACACCATGTCGAGGGGCTGTCGCAAGGCCGCTGGGTGCTACTTGACTACGTAGATTTTGTGGTGCACGTGTTCCACCCGACTCTGCGAAATTTCTACCAGCTGGAGCGCCTTTGGACCGAGGCTCCGACAACCGCCATCGGCTCTGCTGAATAAACAAGCCTGCCAGCATCGCATCGCGCGGCGGCCTTGGCCCGTCCGGCCAACCGCGCCGCCGAACCCGCATCAGTGCGCCCCACCCCCACACTGCTTGCTATGGTTCTCGCCTCCGCCTAGGTTTTGATTCTGTGGTGACTTTCGGCCGCGGAACTGCCTTTCTTTTGCTCGCGTTCCTCACGAGCCTCGCTGCCTGCCGTCCAGGCAGAGGGGACAACTCCGTTCGAGAGGCATTCGAGAATGCGCCGGCCACACCGGACCTGCCCCCGTCCCTAGCATTTCGTTTCCCGTCCGAAGCGGGCCCGGGAGTGCGCCTCTACACGCTCCCGGCTTTGCAGGAAGTCGAGTGGCGTTTCGAGATGCCCACGCTGGCGACGCAGCAAGTCGTGGGTTTTGCCGCCGCGGAAGACCAGATATACGTGCGGACCACGGCGCAGGAGTTGGTTGCGCTAGACTTGGAAAGCGGGCGGGACCGCGGTCTCGACACCGCCGTGGTCGCGGCGACCATTGGCCCCACCGGCGTGCCCTACCTCGTTCGGAAGGACGGCAGCGTGGCCACCGTGGTAGATCGCCGCACCCGCGATTGGGAGCCCCTGCTTCCCAACCTCCCACAGTCGATTTGGGGCACTACGAGGGGCCGGCTGCTCGCACTCTTCGACCTCGAACATACGCGGCACCTCGAGGTGCTGGGTGACTCGAGTCGGCGTATCTCCACCGAGCTTCCCCGTGGACTGTTCACCACCACGACATGGGGCGATCTGATCGTGATCGCGGTCGACTCGGGATTGATCGCCAGGCACACCGTCGATGGTTCGGAGGCGGGATTCCTGCCCCTCGCTAGCGAGGTCACCGCAATGACCTTTTCGTCATCAGCTCACCGCCTCTACGTCACGACGGCGGCACCAGAGCTTCTCGTCGTGGAACGATTCCGGTTTCAGATCCTGACCCGCTACCCGTTGCCCGTACGGGTAGAAGCCATGCGCACCGGCCCGCTGGGACGTTACATGCTGTTACACCCCGCCAGACGGGATTCCGTGTGGATCGCTGACGCGCTGCAACTCTTTTCTCCGCACAGCGTGGCGGGCACCTGGGATGACGAGTTGCCGAGCATCGCGCCGGACGCAACTGTGCTCGTTCGCCATGAGGGCGACGTCATTGCGATCGATCCCGCAACAGGGTTGGAAAGCGGACGGGTTGCCGACGCCGCCGACGACCGGTGGCTCGCCATCGCCTGGGACCCGCGCCGACCGGCGCTGTTGCTCGCTCAGCAAGCGGACTCGACGCCGGTCGAACCGACCGATCAAACAACGTACGTTCAGC
Organism: Gemmatimonadota bacterium; assembly: GCA_022562295.1. Taxonomy (GTDB): domain Bacteria; phylum Gemmatimonadota; class Gemmatimonadetes; order Gemmatimonadales; family GWC2-71-9; genus B3T1B10. The sequence continues at coordinate 26,993 of JADFPO010000013.1, read as the reverse complement.
TCAGCAGCACCTCCAATGAATCCTGGGCCCAGGCACGCGCGGACGAATTGCTCGAGGCCCGCTTACCCGCCCGAGTGTTGCAGCCCACCGAACACTACGATCGCTATCGCGTCGTACTCGGCCCGTACGGCACCCGCGAAGATGCCGACAACATCGGTCGGCGGCTCGGGCAACCCTACTTCATCATCTTCCTGGACAGCACGGCGACGAACCGATGACGTCCCGCGACTTCGACAGCGCGGTTCTCACGGGTCACACGGTGGTGGCCATCATCCAAGCGACAAAAAACGATCGCTGGGCGGGACATCAGACGTGGAACATCGCTCGCGCCACAGCGCGGGACGAGTCTCGGGTCGTATTGGTCGATCTGTCTCTGGATCGACCGGTGCTGGACGACGGCGCCGAGCGGCTCGGGGAAGAGGGCATCGTAGACGCGTTCCTCTATGACGTCTCGCTCAACCACGTCGCGCAGCAACAGGAGTTGCCAGGTCTGCACTACATCGGCGTCGGTACTCCCACACACCAACCCGAAGCAGTCTGGTCGCACGCGCGGTGGGAACGCCTAGCCAAGGGATTCGCGAACGAGGGAGCGCTCCTCCTGCTGTTCATGGCTCCGTCAGCCATTCCGTTCATGGTGCTGAAACCCGACGGCATGATCGTACTGGACCGACACCGAACGGGCACCTCGAAGCCGAGGCTTCCGATCAACCCCCATTGGCTCGACCAAGTACCCATCATCACCTCACTGGTCGAGCCCGCACCGGCTGAAGAACCGGTCCCCAAGGTCGTGTCTAGCCGCGGCCCAGCCCCTGACACGAGCCCGGTAACCGAAGAAAAGACGGCGGCGCGGGACGAGGAACGGGTTGGCACTTTCCGGCACCGACCGCGGAAGACCCGTAACCTCCGGGTCGGGGTTGGCGTGGTTGCGATCGTGGTGCTCGCCGCCATCATTGCGGTGTTCCGGTTGAGTGGAAACACCGCTGGCGAGCCCTCGGTGGATGCGTCCACCGACTCCGTTCCTTCCGAGCCTGCCGCCGTCGGGGCCAGTGGCGGGACGGGGCGCGATGCTGATTCCTTATTCTACTCGGTCCAAGTCGCGGCGTTCGATGCGTGGGATCGTGCAATGGAATACGCATCCCGTTTGGAGCGCGAGTCGCTCGCGGCGGCCGTGACCCCCATCCGCATAGGCGGGCGCATCTGGTACCGAGTTATCCTGGGGGCGCTCGCTACCGCTCAGTCGGCCGATACCGTGTTGAAGGCCCTCTGGCGAGACGGCTTGGTTGAAGCGGGTCAGGGCACTATCTTGCGCACCCCACAGGCATTCGACCTCGGATCACGCCAAAGCGTGGACCTGGCTCGAGAGGAGACACAACGGCTCCGCGATGGCGGTATCCCCGCATATAGCGTGGTGACCGCCGGGGCCGCGCGCATCCTGGTCGGCGCGTTCGAGACCCCCGAGCAGAGCGGTGTGGCCGAATCCCTCCTCACTGCAGCCGGGTTGCCGGCAACGCTTATACCACGCACCGGAATCACGCCATGAAATTGACCCGGCTCGAATTGTCGGGATTCAAGTCCTTCGCCGACAAGGTCCATCTGACCTTCGAGGACGGCATTACGTCCATCGTAGGGCCAAACGGCTGCGGCAAGTCGAACATCTCCGACGCTGTGCGATGGGTGTTGGGGGAGCAGCGGGCCCGGGTGCTCCGGGGCTCTCGGATGGAAGACATCATTTTCCAGGGGGCAGCCAAGCGCCGGCCGCTGAACGTCGCGCAAATATCGCTCTATTTCGATAACAGCGACGGCACGCTTCCCATTTCCTACCGCGAGGTAGTCGTTACGCGCAGGCTCTCCCGCAATGGGCACAGTGAGTACCTCCTCAACCAACAACCCGTCCGTCTCCGCGACGTGCAGGATCTCCTCCGCGGGACCGGTCTGGGAAGCGACGCCGGGGTGGTGATGGAGGCCGGGCAGATCGACCGCCTCCTGTCGGACCGCACAGAAGATCGCCGTGCCCTGTTCGAGGAGGCAGCCGGTATCGGCCTGTACCGCGATCGCAAGACGACGACCGAACGACGTCTCGAGGCGACGAAACAGGACTTGCAGCGCCTGGATGACCTCGTCTCCGAAGTCCAAACCCAAGTCAGAAGTCTCGCCCGCCAACGAGGGAAAGCCGAGCGACACCACAAGCTCACGGCGGAGCGTTTCGGGATAGTGATGACGCTGGCGCGTCACACCCTGGACGAATTCGACCGCGAGGAGACCTCGCTGCGTCAACGTCGCGATGAAATGGGCGAGTCACTACCCCACAGCCGGGAGGTTCTGGCCGAGCGAGAACGGGAGCGGGAAAACCTTATCCAGGCCCGCGCGACGGCCGAAGCTCAGCGCACCGACGGCGAGCGAAGGCTCGCCGACCAGCGCCTCGAGGTCGGCAGGCTGGAAGGCGACCTCAAGCTGGCCGGTGAGCGTCTCAAGAACGCGACGGATCGCAAAGAGCGGGCGCTCGAGGAGTTGTCACAAGCCGACGCTCGCGCAAGCCAAGCCATGAGAGAGCGCGACGCCGCGGCGCAAGAGCGAAAGGCCGCCGCCGAGGCACGGCAATCGGTGCAAACGGAATTGGACCTGCGAGCCTCCGACGAAAACCAGGCCCGCGATCGTTTGACCGGACAGCGCGACGCGGTGCGGAAGCTGGAAAGCTCGCTGCAAGAACAAGCGGAGACCCTGAGAGCGTTGGCGGGCGAGCAAGACGCGCTAGAGAGAGATCTCGAGGTACTGCGATCTCAATCGAACGACGCGGAACAACGCCGCGAAGAGGCCGCTCGCGCACACCAGGACCTGGTGATCGGACTTCGCGCCGCCGAGGAGGAGCTCGCCAATCGCCAACGTGTGGACAAGGAAGCATCGTCGGACGTAGAGCGAGCACGTCACACACTGCTTGCCGCCAAGGAGCACGAGGCCGCACTCCTGGTCGAGCGCCGGTCGGCTGACGAGAACAGGGCACAGCTGAAGGCGAGGCGCGAAGCCCTCGAGGCGTTGGAGCGTGACCGGGCGGGTCTCGCGCCCGCCGCGCGGAAACTACTGGCCCATCAAGACGAGTTTGGCGAGCATGCGGTCCTTGGGCCGCTCAGTGATTATCTGCGGCCCCCCGCCGGGGACGCGGAAGTTGCGGAGCGGTTGCTGTCCGACTGGCTCAACGCCGTGTTGGTCAGCGACGAGGAGACGGTTGCGCGTGTGCGGCAGTGGCACGCCGAACAAAAGCCCGGTCCCCTGCTGTTGCTCCCGCTGGATCCCGGCCCCACTGACCTGGGGCGGGGAACGGACGGAAACCCGCGGTTCGAGGTCGCTGATCCGGCGCAAGCATGGGCCCGAGCCCTGTTGGCCGACGCCACCGCGATGGACGAATCGGGCCACGCCATCCGCCGGGCCAACGGCGCGGTCTTCCTCGCTGGATCCGAGGAAGCCGGGGGCCCGTTGAGCCGCCGTGCGGATCTCGAGCGGCTCGGCGGCGAGTTAGATCATGCCGAGCGCGAGGTCGCCCGACTCGAGCAGGGCACCGCCGAAGCCGCACACGGCATCGGCACCGCGGAGCACGACCTCGCGAAGGCGGTGCGGTCTGCCGATGACAGCCGGCAAGCCCTACACGAAACCCGGGGGGCCCACGGCGATGCCGAGCGGGAGATGCAACGGGTGAAGCGAGAGTTGAGCGAGGCTAGCGATGCACACAGTCGAACCCAACAACATCTGTCCGAGCGATCCGCGCGGCTGGAGGTCGTTCGTAGGGAACTGCGTACACTCCACAGCACCCGTGCGCAAGCCGAGGCCGAACTCGACCAGCAACGATCGTTCCTCAAGAGCCTCGAAACCGAACAAGAGACGGCGCGAGAAAACAGGGTGCATTGGCAGGTCGAGGAAGCGCAGGTATCGGTGAGGGAAGAAGCGGCCGGCCAACGCGAGGCGAGAGCCGAAAAATCCCTACAAACAGCGCAGGAAGAAAAAGAATCCCTGCGCCACGAAATAGCGGATATCGTGGAATCGACCTCAGGGTCGGAGGCCGACCGGGCGCGCTGGACCGACCAACTCGCCGAACGCAACGCCGAGGTGGCCGAACTGGAAACCACCGCGTCCGAGGCCGAACAGGCAGTCATCGCCGCGGAGCACGCGACGACGGCGGGTGACGAGACCGTGGCCCAAGCCAGGAACACCGTCCAAGAACTCGGTGAGGAGCTGCACCGCATCGAACTCGTCCAAACCGAAATCGCCGGGCGACGCACCGCGTTGGTGCAGCGAATAGAGGCCGAGTGGCGCCGACCCCTAGCGGATCTCCTGGAAGACGCCCCAGAAGTTGAAGGAGACGAAGACGCCATGCGGGAAGAAGCCGAGCGTATCGCCGAGAAACTGCAAACGGCGGGGCCGGTCAACCCTCTGGCAGAACAGGAGCACGAGGAAGAAAGCAAGCGACTCGAGTTTCTGGAAACGCAGCGCAGCGACTTGGTCGATGCCCGAGCCTCGCTGCTCCAAGCCCTCAAAGAGATCGACGACACCGCGCGCGCCATGTTCACTGAGACGTTTGACGCGATCCGTGAGAACTTCAAAACGGTTTTCTTGATACTGTTCGAGGTCGGCGAATGCGACGTCAGACTGGTCGACGAGAACGACCCGCTGAACAGCGAGATCGAAATCCGCGCCGCCCCCCGGGGCAAGCGGACACAACGAATCCACCTGCTGTCGTCGGGGGAGCGGGCCCTGGTGGCGATTTCGCTTCTGTTTGCCATCTATCTCATCAAGCCCAGTCCGTTTTGTCTGCTCGACGAGGTGGACGCACCGCTGGACGACGCCAACGTCCAGCGTTTCCTGCGACTACTCACCGAATTCAAGGCGAACACACAGTTCATCGTGATCACCCACAATCCACGGACCATGCAAACCGCTGACGCGGTGTACGGTGTGACGATGCAGGAGCCCGGCGTCTCGTCGATCGTCGGCGTGCGGCTGGGGGAGCGAGCCGCTATCGCTTGAACGCGCGCGTCGCAGCACTGGCGCTCATCGTCGGAGCATTTCCGTCACCCAATGCAGTGGAAGCGCAACCTACCACGATTTCCCCCAGGCTCGAGCGCCTCGCGGCACGGGATACCGTCGTGGCCGCGTGGCTGTTCGTCCGGCCGGGCCGCACGCTCGACGAAGCGATAGCGCTGGTGACCGCCGTGCAGGGGGACATGCGCCGGCGCAGCAGGTGGCTGCACGCGATCTCCGCCGATATCCGCACGACCACGTTCGACGAGTTGCTGCGCCACGGCGTACTACGTCACATCCAACCCGTGGTGCGATTTCGTCATCGTCCGGCACCCGAGCGCCGCGACATCCCCAGCGCGCCCGCCGCCATCGAGGACTCCCTCTACGGCCCATCCGCAATGCCGTTCAGGGCCCTCAACATGCTCGGCCTAGCCAATCTCGGCTTGCGGGCACAAGGTGTGCGCATCGCCGTGCTCGATACCGGTTTCGAAACGGAACTCGCCGCGTTTCGGACCACCCGCGTCGTGGCCCAGTACGACTTCGTGTTCAACGACTCCATCGTGCGGAACGAACCCGAGGACACCCCGAACGCATCCAGCCACGGGACTTCCGTATGGTCACTGCTGGGCGCCAACGTGCCAGGCCGCATGATCGGCATCGCGCCGGACGCCGAGTACGTGCTCGCGAAAACGGAGGACGTCCGCTCGGAGACACGCGCGGAAGAAGACAATCTCGTGGCGGCGTTGGAATGGGCCGACTCCTTGGGTGTGAATGTGGTGTCGATCAGCCTCGGATACTCGAACTTCGACGATGGATTCGGTTATCGGCCCGACGAGTTCAACGGTGACATCGCCGTGACCACCGTCGCGGCCGACATGGCGGTCGAGCGGGGGATCGTGGTCGTGACATCCGCCGGAAACGCCGGGCAAAACGGCCCGCGATCCATCACGACGCCCGCCGACGGTGATTCGGTGATCGCCGTGGGGGCGACAGACTCGCTCGGCGTACTCGCCTCGTTCAGTTCGAGGGGACCCACCGCCGACGGCAGAATCAAACCGGATCTCACCGCTCCCGGGGTCGCCGTGTTCACCGTCGATGCAGTCGCCGCCAACGCATTTCGGCGTGTCGACGGTACGTCGTTCAGCGCGCCGATTCTGGCCGGAGCCGTGGCCCTCATGCGCCAAATTCACCCCGCACTCACACCGATCGAAATACGCGATGCCCTTGCCGCGGCCGGGTCGAACCGCGACGCGCCGAATTCGAACGTTGGGTTTGGTACGCCCGACGTAACCTCGGCAGCGACCTTTCCCGGCGGAATCCGTCTGACGAGTCCGCAAGATTCCGTGCTCGACACGGTTACCCCGCGGTTCAGTTGGACGGTCGGCGACACACCGGCGTTCGCCACCCCCGTCTCCTACCGTGTGCGTCTGGCTCGTGATGCGCAGTTGCAAACGGTGTTCTTGGATACGACCACAACCAACACCGACCTCACCGTTACCCAACCGCAGCGACCTGGCTCCCAAATCGCCGTCGACATCGAGGCGACCGCCGCCAATACCGCCGCGGTCACACTACGGGAAGTGGGACCCTTTACCACACCGGCGTGGGTCGAGCTAGTCGACTTCAACACACCCAGCGAGGCAACCACGCGCGAACGTCGACCGACCTTCCGATGGAAATCGCCGAACGTGACGACACCACCGGGACCGTTCACCTACCGGGTGGAGATCATTCGCACTCGCACAGGAACGGTGGAAATCGCCGACAGCAACCTGACGGCCATGAGCTTCACGCCACCCCGGGACTTGGAGGTCAACACGTCCTACCGCTGGCGGGTCACGGCAAGACTGGGATCCGATTCGACCGTCACCGAAAGCGCGATCAGTTTCTTGATCATCGACGACGACGTACCGAGCATCACCCTACTCCTCCAAAACTTCCCCAATCCGTTCCCGAACCCCGCGGCCACCGGTGCGAGCACGACGTGCATTTGGTTCGATTTGGCCACCTCAGGCACTGTCTCACTGGCGATACTCGATCTGCGCGGCCACGTGGTCCGTACCCTGTTCCCCGCGTCCGGTACCGATGGCAGGCTCGAAGCCGGCCGGTACGGACGCCCGCCCGTTCCGGTAGCCGGTAGCTGTGACCCGGATTTTGCATGGGACGGCCGTGCCAACGACGGAACGCAGGCTCCACGCGGGGTCTACATCGCGCGCTTGATGACACCCGACGGCGCATTCCACAAACGGATCGTATACTTGGGGCCGAGCTGATGGAACTGACCGTCTTGGGCACCGGCACGGTCGCCCCGTCCGCGCGGCGCACTGCAGCCGCGCACTGGGTGTCCACCGGCTCCGTCCGGATACTGCTCGACTGTGGTGCTGGCACACTTCACAGGGCCGCGACGTTCGGTGTGCCCTGGTCCGACGTGACGCACGTAGCTCTCACGCACTTTCACGTCGACCACTGGGGTGAGCTGCCGATGCTGCTCTTTGCGTTGCGCTGGGGTGTGGAACCCGCGAGGAGCAAACGGCTGCAACTGATCGGGCCGGTGGGCCTCGCAACCCGGCTACGGCACCTCTCCAACGCACTGGGGAGTTGGGTGGTGGAGCCCGAATTCCCGCTCGAGATCCACGAGCTACGGCCCGGAGACGACTTCGCATTGGGGGAAGACGTGGTGCTGGAATCGTACAAGACCGAGCACACGGAAGAGAGTCTTGCGTACGCCGTGCGGGACAGTACGGCGCGAATGGTGTATACGGGAGACACTGGGCCAAGCGAACCCCTGGCCGACTGGGCACATGCGTGCGACCTCATCCTTTCAGAGTGTTCGCTCCCCGACGATCGGGCGATCGCGCTACATTTGACTCCCACGCAGGCCGGACGTTTGGCGCAGCGCGCCGAGGCGCGCCGGCTCGTGCTGACTCATCTGTATCCGCCGGTGGAGACGGTCGATGCGGCGGCGCAGGCCGCTGCCATTTTTGACGGAGAGGTGACCGTGGCGGAAGACGGCGATCGATTTACGGTCGAAACCGGAGCCTCGGAGCCGGAAGCATGAGGCTCCGCGGAGGCGTAGCGCTGCTGCTCGTCGCCGGGCCGGCCGCGGGTCAGGACGTGGAGGCTATCCTGAACAACGCCGGGGAGACGTACCGGCAACTCACCACTCTGAGAGCGGATTTTACCCAAACCATCGCCAATCCGATGATGGGCACGGAGGTCACCCGCGGCGTGTTGTTCCTCTCACCGCCGCGCAAATTTTCGATGCGCTTCAGCGAGCCACCTGGGGACAGGATCGTGGCGGACGGAACCTGGTTGTGGCTGCACACACCGAGCACCGTCCCCGATCAGGTGATTCGCCAGCCGATTCCCGAGGCGGGCCCCGCCACTCCCAACTTGTTCGGGCAATTCGTCGATCGCCCCCTGGAGCGCTATACCGCTACCTACGTGGGGGTCGACTCTGTGATGGGCCATGCCGTCGACAAAGTGCGGCTGGTTCCGCGGGTTGCAGGAATACCGTTCCGGCAGGTGGTCATTTCGCTGTCGGCGGACGGCATGCTGCGGAAGATCGCGTTGGTCGAAACCTCGGGACAGCGCCGAACACTCGTGTTCGATTCCCTTGCGCCAAATGTCTCGATCGCCGAAGAGGAGTTGATATTCCGAGTTCCCCGCGGCACGCGGATCGTGACACCGTGAGGAGGCAGGGACAACTCGGCTGGGGAGCGAACACCCCTGGCAAGCTGGCAGCCGACCCGCTACCGGCCCACGGCCGCGGCGAACAGTTCCTGCTGCGTTTGCGAGCGCCCCAGTAAATCCACCGCGGCGCTTACTACGACGTCCGCGGCGATCTGATCCCGCATTTCCGCCTCACGTCCGAACACGTATCGCAATACCCGAAGGCGTAGCTGGCGCTCCACGAAATCGCTGGCCCCATCCCACGCATCGAGGGGAACGGCGACGCTGCGCTCCCGCAAACGCCGGAGCAAGTCGCGTCGCATTCGCGGCGTCACCACGATGTCCGATGGCCCTGCGATGGTATCCTCTGCCTTGATCTCGAGAGCGTAGCTCGCCAACACATCCTGCAGCGTCTGTATGTCGGCCCCCAGAACCCGTTGCAGACGCCGCACGGCGTCGCTCTGCGCGCTGGCCTCGACCACGACATCGGGACGAATGCCTCCACCCCCCCTGAGGACGCGACCAGCGTCGCTCCGAAACGTCGTCGAGTCCTGGCGAGTCACTTCTGTCGAATCCGCCCGGCTACGGCGGGAACGCGACGAGTTGCGCTGCTCGCGGTGAATCGAACGACCACTCGGCGTGTACCAACGGCTGGTCGTAAGACGCAGCGCCTCGGTCCGACTGACATGGAATACCGTTTGCACGACACCCTTCCCAAACGTGGCGGTGCCGAGAACCAATGCACGGTCGTGGTCCTGCAGAGCCCCGGCAATGATCTCCGCCGCACTCGCCGAGAACTCGTTCACCAACACCACCACCGGCATACCGCTCCACTCCTCTGCGGTTTGCGCCTCGTAGGTGCGGGACGTCGCCCTCACACGGCCGCGTGTCTCCACGATCGCATCGCCCGACGTGAGAAACAGATCCGCCACCGCGATTCCTTCGCTGAGCAACCCACCGGGATTGAACCGGAGATCGAGAACCAACTTGCGCGCGCCGTCCTCGCGCAGTCGAGCCACGGCGTCGGCAACCTCTCGAGCGGACTGCTCACTCACCGTTTCGAGCTCGACATATCCGATGTCGTCCCCCAAGAGCTGGGTGTGCCGCACCGACGTCACGTGGATGCGCGTACGCTCGAGTGAAAACCGCATCACCTCGGGCACTCCCGGTCTCGCAACTCCGAGTTCGATCGTGGTGCCGGAGTCGCCCCGCAGCGCCACGACCGCTTTCTCGGAGGACCACCCGCGTGTGGATTCGCCCGCCACCTCCACGATCCGATCGCCGGAGTTGATGCCGGCATCCTCAGCAGGACTGTCAGCGATCGGCGTGACAATGGTGATCCACCCGTCGCTGACTTCGATCCGAATGCCGAGACCGATGTAATTACCGCGGGTACCCACTCGAAGGTTTTCGAGATCGGCAGGGTCGAGGAAGGCCGTGTACGGATCTCCCAAAGCCCGCAGCATGCCATCCGTTGCCAAGTCGTACAGTTGGGCTCCGTTCAACGAATCGACGTACAGGTCAGCTATCAACGTCACGACGCTGTCGAGACGTCGCGCCTTTTCGTACACGTCGGTGGCGTCCGACGAGCCGCGATAAAGCAGCGCCCCGCCGGACAGAAACGCGATCACACCCACCAGGATGAAGAGCGTGGCTGGACGACCCTCCACCGGCGCTGGATCCTGTTGGCTGAGTCGGGTGTTGGTTACGGTCATAGGAATGCGACTGCGTTAGCTCACCGGTTGGGGAACGCGGCAACGAGGTGCGCGTCAATTACCTCCCAGGCGGCCCGCTCCACGTCGTCCGGCGACGGTGTGGCGTCGATATGAACCACACCAGGCCCGGCGGCGTCCCGGAAGACGAGCGCCACCCTGTCGTGCCACTCGGCGCTCTCACTTTCGATTCTGTCGAGGGTTTTTCCGGCCTTGGATTGGCGGCGTCGGCCCTCGCTTGCTGGCAGGTCCAACACCAACGTCAGGTTCGGCCGCAAACCGTCGGTGGCGAGGTCGTTGGCGTGCAACACGCGATCTCGCGGCAGCCCCCGACCCACGATCTGATAGGCTTCGGTTGCCAGGTCGTAACGGTCGCTGATGACCACCTGCCCTCGTTCCAAGGCGGGACGGATCACCTTGGCGACTTGATCGGCGCGCGCAGCCAACATCAGAAACAGTTCGGCGAGCGGGCTCGCGTCGAGAGCGGGATCGAGCGCCTGCTTCCGGGCAGCCTCTGCCAGCGGGGTTCCTCCGGGTTGCCTCACCTCGAGCACGTCTTGACCCTGGCCCCGCAATCGCGCAGCGAGCCGACCCACCAATGTCGTCTTGCCCGCACCATCCGGTCCGTCGACGACGATGAACACGCCGGGGCACTCACTCATCGGGCGGACCGGCCTGGCGTCCGGGTAAGCGGGTTCCTCGCCAGCAGGTACCGGTCTCTCCCAAAAACATCTCGCTCGATGTGGGGAGAATCCCATCCCGCCTGCACCGCAAGGTGCAGCGCGTCTCGCGCCCGCCGCGCATCGATTTCCAGGGCGATCAATCCTCCCGGGGTCAGGTGGCTGCCGGCCCGCTGGAGCAGTTGGCTCGTGTGCCACATGCCTTTCTGTCCGCTGACCAGCGCGGCCCGCGGCTCGAAGTCTCGCACAGCGGGGTCCAGTCGTGTGAATTCCTCCGCCGTCACATAGGGCGGATTCGACACGATTACATCGAAGACTTCCAATCGCAACGGTGACAACAAGTCTCCCAGACGGAACTCCACGTTCCTGGTAAGGCGGAGCAACGCCATATTCCTCGTCGCGATCGAAACCGCCTCTTCGGATACATCGGTCGCGATAATACGGTCGAAGGCCCCTTCCGCGGCCAGGCTCAACGCGATGCATCCCGAACCGGTGCCGATATCCGCAACCGTTCCGGCACGGCTTCGAGCCTGCGACCAATCCAGAACCGCCTGCACCAATCCCTCCGTCTCGGGGCGCGGAATTAGCACGCTGCGGTTCACCTTCAACTCGAGCGTGCGAAAGCTGGCGCGGCCCACAGCATATGCCAGCGGTTCCCCTTCGACTCGACGGTCGACCGCAGCCTTGAAGTGCTGCCACTGCGCTTGAGGAACCGGCGCGCTCGGCCGCGCCAGCGCGACCACGGGATCCACCGCGGTCACAACCGACCACAGGTCGAGCGCTTCGCGGCGGGGACCCGGCACACCACCGGCGTCCAGTTGCTCCGTGGCCCACCCCAGGGCATCGACCACCGTGGCCGGCGGAGGGTCATGCATCGTGGCGTTCTTCCAGGTACGCTTCGCGCAGCTTGTCGATGATTTCGTCGAGATCCCCCTCGAGCACGCTGTCGAGTCGGTGTAGAGTCAGATTGATCCGGTGATCGGTCACCCGATTTTGCGGAAAGTTATACGTGCGAATCTTGGCTGATCGGTCTCCCGTACCGACCATGGCACGCCGTTGCTGCGACCGCTTCGCCTCCTGCTCGGCGAGCACGCGATCCAACAGCCTCGCCCGCAGCACTTCCATCGCTTTGATCTTGTTCTGTAGCTGAGACTTCTGGTCCTGGCACTGCACCACCAATCCGGTAGGCACATGGGTGATTCGCACCGCACTGTCCGTCGTGTTCACGCTCTGTCCTCCGGGACCCGACGACCGGAATACGTCGATCTTGAGCTCCTGCTCATCGATCTTGACGTCGACTTCCTCAGCCTCTGGCAGAATCGCCACCGTGGCGGCCGAAGTGTGAATTCGACCTTGCGTCTCCGTCGCCGGTACCCGCTGTACGCGGTGAACGCCGGATTCGTGTCGCAAGCGCCCGAATGTGGACTCACCCCGGATCTTGAAGACGACGTCTTTCACCCCGCCGACCTTTCCCTCGGAGAGTGAGACGGTTTCAACAGTCCAGCCCTGGCGCTCGGCGAATCGCTGGTACATGCGCAATAAATCCGCGACGAACAACGCCGCCTCGTCTCCTCCGGTCCCGGCCCGGATTTCGACGATGGTGTCTCGATCGTCCAGCGGATCGTGTGGAATGAGCAGCCCGCCGAGCTCGCGGTCGAGCGCGGCAACTTCGGGTGTCAGCCGATCCACGTCGTCACGAGCCAGCTCGACCAACTCCGGATCCGGGTCGCGAGCCAATTCGTGCGCCTGTTTCAGTTCGTCTTGGAGCTTGGTGAGGCGGGTGGCCACTTGGCGGATCGCATCGAGCCTGGCGTGCTCCCGTCCAAGCTCTCTGAGCTTCGCCGGATCGCTCGTGACCTCAGGTGTCGCAAGTTCGTGTTGGACTTCGACCGCGCGGGCGAGCGCGGCCTCGAGCCGCGCTTGCAGCGTTACACCCCTTTCGGACCGGGCGTCGTAGCATATCGGCGTCGAAACCGCTCGACGCGTCCGGCGGTATCGACGAGACGCTGCTTCCCGGTGAAAAACGGATGGCAGTGACCACAGATCTCGACGTTGATCGACGGCAGGGTCGCCCGAGTTTGGAAGGTGTTGCCGCAGGCACAACTGACCGTCGCGACCTGGTAATCCGGGTGAATCTGAGTTTGCACCGTACGCTCCGAATAACGCTCTACTTGTACCGCAGTCAAGCGGGGAAATATAACGGGGACATTGACTTGGGAGCAACCGGGCCCCCGTCCGGTTTGATTGACACGACCGCAACCCTGCGCTACTCTAGACGGGTTAGACCCCCTGCGAGCAATGGCAATTTCGGTGGCTATCACTCTCGATGCGATTCCGCTTTTCGCCCACCTCGATAAAGAGGAGCTGGCACGAATCGGAGAGGTCGCGCGCGAGCGTTCTTATCCAAAGAACAGCGTCATTCTCTTTGAGGACGATCCGGGCGACGCCCTGTACGTCGTAGTCAGCGGCCGGGTCAAGGTGGTGCTCATAGGGGAGGATGGACGGGAGGTTATCCTCTCGACCATGGATAAGGGCGATTTCTTCGGCGAGATGTCGCTGATCGATGACGAGCCAAGATCGGCTCATGTGATCGCGATGGAAAACTCGCGGCTGCTGGTGCTGCGGCGGGACGATTTTCACCGCTGCCTCGATACCACGCCCCGTATTGCGCTTGGGCTCTTGCGGGCCCTGTCGAAGCGATTGCGCCAGGCCAATAGCCAGATTGGCGGCTTGGTGCTGCTGGACGTGGCAGGCCGGATAGCGCGGCTGTTGCTTCAGTTGGCGGACGGGGACGACGGCTCCGTGATTACGGCCAAGTTGACGCATCACACCATTGCGCAGATGATCGGATCGAGTAGAGAAACCGTGTCTCGCACGATGCGGACGCTGATCGAGCAGGATCTCATTGCGGTATCACAAAAAACCATCACAATCAAGAACCGGAAAGCGCTGCAACTCGCCGCCGGCTTACGGTGAGCTACATCACAGAGCGATCGTGACCAGATGCATTGTTTAGCTTGCCACCATGATGGCACATTGCAGATCGTAGCGGGGGGAGCCGCGTGACCTACGGCGTGATTTTTTGGGGCACCCGGGGGTCTATTCCGACTCCGGGACCGGGAACCGCTCGCTACGGAGGCAACACGCCTTCGATTGAAGTGCGGGACGAGGCATCGAACGACGGAGCGGTCGCGATTCTCGATGCCGGCACGGGCATCCGTGCGCTGGGCAACAAGCTGCTCGGAAATGGGACGCCAATCAGTGCGGATCTCCTGGTCACGCATACGCATTGGGACCACATACAGGGGCTTCCCTTCTTTGGGCCCTTTTTCGAGCAAGGGAACGCGATTCGAATCTGGGGGGCGCGGCAGTCGGGCACGGATCTCGAAGAGATCCTACGCAACCAGATGAGCCCGGTGGTGTTTCCCGTCCCGCTCGACGGGGTGGCGGCCGACCTCGTCGTGAGCCACGTCGAGGCTGGTGCGTTCGAGGTGAGTGGGTTTCGGATCCAGGCGATACAGGTGCGGCACCCGGGCACGACGCTAGCGTACCGGCTGACACCGAATGGCGGAGGCGCAAGCTTCGCGTACGTGCCAGACAACGAGCTTGGCCCCGGTGGTGACTATGATGTGCCCAAGTCGTGGCGGCAGGACTTCGTGGAGTTCCTGCAAGGAGTCGACCTGTTGATCCACGACGCCATGTACATGTCGGACGAGCTCGAGCGGCACCGTGGGTGGGGACATTCGTCGAACGTCGAAGCCGTGGAGCTCGCAGTGGAGGCGGGTGTGAAGCAACTCGCGCTGTTTCATCACCGCCCCGAACACGATGACGATAAGGTGGACGCGATGCTGGAACAGGCACGCGCGACCGCCAAAGATTGTGGCTCAGCGGTCGACGTTATTGCGGCCCGAGAAGGATTAGAACTTACACTTTAGCGGTTAGGAGAATCCTATGCAGTGGCGCTCTGCACTCACATTCGCGCTCGCGATGGGGCTGATCGGTCCCGCGACGGCGATGGGCCAGGACACGCGTCCCGGAATCGCTGTGTGGCCCTTTGAGAACGGCGGCTCGTACGGCCAAGATGCGGAGGATTTTGAAGCTCTTCGCGTTGGTTTGCAACAAATCCTGATCACCGAGTTGGCCCGGAACGGCTCGATGCGCGTCGTCGAGCGTTCCCGCTTGAACGAGCTGATCCAGGAGCAGGACCTGGGCGCATCCGGTCGCGTGGATCCCAACACGGCGGCTCAGATCGGCAAGCTCGTCGGCGCCAAGTTCATGGTCCTCGGCGGTTTCGTTGACCTGTTCGGCGATTTTCGAATCGATGCACGCATCGTAGACGTCGAAACGGGTGAGCTCGTCAAGACCGATAACGTCACCGCCAAGCGCGAACAGTTGTACCGGCTCGTGGTCGAGCTGTCGACTCAGCTCACGCAAAACGTGAACTTGCCGCCACTGGACAACGAGGCCGCGCTCCAGGAACAAGCCCGGGAAATCCCGACGGAGGCGCTCACGCTGTATTCCCGAGCCATCTTCTTCGAGGACCGCGGTGATACGGAGCGGGCAATCGATCTGTACAGCCGTGCGGTGGTTGAGTTCCCGGGGTACTCGGAAGCGGAAGAGGCCTTGCAGCAACTGCAGCGGTAGTAATAACATGGGCGCGTGATCGCGCCAATTACCGCTCTCGGTCGAATAGGAACGCGCTGGTTGTCCCAGTTCGGGGCGCTGGCGCGTTTCCTGTTCATGACGTTGTGGGCGTGGCGCTCCCTGCCACGGGCTGGACGCCGCGTGGTTCGCCGGATCTTCATCAACCAGGTCTGGTTCACGGCGATTCAAGCGATCCCCTTGATCGCGATGTTGGCGGGAATCCTCAGCTTTCTCGTGATATCGCAAGCGGCGCGTGAGTTGGGACGCATCGGCGCCACCGAGCTGATCGGCACCTTGATGGTCGTCGTCATCGTGCGGGAACTGGGACCGCTCCTGACCGCCTTGGCCATCGTTGGGCGCTCGGGCACCGCCATAGCCGCCGAGCTCGCCACCAACCGGGTCATGGGCGAGATCGACGCTCTCGAGGGAATGGGAATCGATCCAATTCACTACCTCGTGCTTCCACGATTCCTGGCGGCCATCGTGTCGGTCTTTGGCCTCCTCATCGTGTTCGACCTAGCGGCCGTGCTGGCCGGACTCGCCGGCGCCGTCATCAGCGGTATGACGAGTGCCCGTTATCTGTCGGTGGTTCTGGCTACCCTGACCGTGAGCGATGTCGGTCTCACCATCGCCAAGGGGCTCGTGTTCGGGATCGTGATTGGCATAGTGCCGTCGTTTCACGGTTTGAGGTCCGGCACGGCGGCCACCGAGGTGCCGATCGCGGCGGCACACGCCGTAATCGTCAGCATCGTCGCCATTTTCGTGCTCTCTGCAGTGTTCGTGATGGTGGGTTAGATGGCGGAGACCGTCCTGCTCATCGAACGTGTGGCCGTCGGCGGGCCCGAATCTCCGCGCGTTACGCTGGAGATCGCCGCGCATACCACGGTCTCGGTGGTCGGGGAGGACCACACAGGCATAGGCAATTTGGGCCGCGTGGCAATCGGTCTCAAGCCCCCCGGCGACGGACGGGTGACGGTGATGGGAACCGACCTCGCAACGCTATCCCGGAGCGAACTCCTCGCCTATCGCCGCCTCGTGGGCTACCTTCCGGCCGGAGACGGGCTGTTACAAAACCTGACGCTTCACCAAAACGTGGCGTTGCCGCTTCGCTTCGGGAGCAACTTTTCCGAGAGCCAGATCGCCAGCAGACTCAACATCATGTTGGCTGCCACGCGGCTGACCGGCGCAGAACAACTGCGGCCCGCTCAGGCAAGTGAGGAGCAGCGGCGCCGGGCCGCGCTGGCGCGCGCGCTGGCATTCGACCCGGATCTGGTGGTGCTGGAGGACGTGTTCGTGGGCCTGACCGACCGGGCCGCGCGCGACGTTCTCGAAACGGCTCGAGGAGGAGATCTGCCGCAAGGATCCCGGCGGACGGTGTTGACCATCGGCCCGGTCTTGCCTTCCAGCGTCATTCAACGCTTCGACCTGCGGTATCGCATGACTAGGCAAGGATTGCAGCCAGAGGACTGAAACGACGCGTGGACACGTATCGAGATTTTCTTGTGGGCCTCTTCATGCTCGTAGCCGTCGGCGTCGTGCTGGGGCTGCTAGCGCTCAGTAGCACCACGCTGGAGCGCCGCCAGGACTTCTTTATGCGGACAGACGAGGCCGACGGTCTATCGGGAGACACCCGCGTCCTCCTGCAAGGCCTGCAGGTAGGCCGAATGACGCAAATCGTTCCACGGATCGACTCCACCGGACTGGTGTTCATAGGACGGTTAAGCCTGCAGATGTCGTACCCCGACGGCACGCCACTCAACGTACCCGTAGGCACGAGGGCCATCATCGCCGAACCGTCTCCCATCTCGGCAGCGGAGGTGCGTTTGGAACCTCCCGAACAATCCGGTGCGGCCATCGAGTACCTGCAACCCGGCGACACCATCGAATCCACACGGCTGCCGGGTGCGGTGGATCTCCTGGCCGATCTCTCGGCGGAACTAAAAGAAGCGGTTCTGTTGACTCTGGAGCAAACGCGGATTCTCATGACCCAGAGCACACGTACCCTGGTCCAATCAGAAGCAGTGATCGCCTCCACCCAAGAGATGCTGTCCACCACCACTCCGCAGGTGGATGAGGCGCTGCAACTGTTGGCCGCCAGTCTGGAACGGACGAGACAAATCCTGGCAGAGGTGTCGCCGCGGATAGGCCCGCTACAGGATAGCCTGACCTCGACTCTGTCCCAGGCACGGCACCTCATGGTCGCACTCGATACGTTGGTCGCGGACGCAAGGGCCATGCTGGGCGAAAACCGCGCCGTGGTGCAAGAAGCCCTCGCGCGCCTTACCAACACGACGCGGATCTTGGATAACTTCGCCGATCAGGTATCGCGCCGGCCGCTTCGGTTGCTGACGGGAGTCGAGCCACCAGCTCCGGATACCGGGAACGGGCGTCAATGAGCTCCCTCCTGCTTCACACCCCAGATTATGATCTCAGCCCGATCGCCGACGCGCTCGCCAGCGAGCAGATCGAAACGGCTGCGGTACACTCGGCGGACGATCTCACGGCGGATGAGCGCCCGACCGTGCTGATTCTGGATGCTACGGCACGCAACCTGTACTCGCAGGCAAGCATTCGTGCCTTGGTAGATGCCGGTGGTTCCATGATCGGGATTGGGAGTGAAGGAGAGGAAGCCGTGCCTGACCTGGTGCCCGAACAACTCCTCAGTGCGTTTCTCGTGCCTCCATTTGGCGCCAAGCAATTGCTCGTCGCCCTGCGCACGGCATTTCGCGACGCAGCTACCCGTATGGACAACAAACGCCTGCGGGTGGAGTCGGCGGCGCGCACACGAGAGATGGACGAGCTGACGCGCATCGGCGTGGCCCTCGGCACCGAGAGAGATCTAGACACCCTGCTGGACATGATTCTGTCGCAGGCGCGACGCATAACGATGTCGGATGCCGGGAGCCTCTACCTCGTCGAGAAGGTCGAGGGCGATAGCCCGACGCTGCGCTTCAAGCTCGCTCACACCTACTCTCGGCCGGATATGCCTCTGGTCGAGTTCACGATGCCCATCAATCACAAGAGCATCGCGGGGTACGTAGCAGCAACCGGACAGCCGTTGGTCATCGACGACGCGTACTTCCTTCCCCCGGACGTGGAGTACACGTTCAACCGATCTAATGATGAGAAGCACGACTACCGGACACGGTCGATGCTCACCATCCCCATGGTCAACCACAAGGACGAGGTCATAGGAGTACTGCAGCTCATCAACCGTAAACGCGACCTGGACGCCAAGCTCGAGACCAAACAAGACTTCGACACGCAGGTCACGCCATATAGCCCTCGCACCGTCGAGCTGGTGTCGGGCCTCGCCGGCCAGGCCGCCGTCTCGATCGAGAACAGCCAGTTGTACAAGAGCATTGAGCGCTTGTTCGAGGGATTCGTGACCGCGGCCGTCACGGCGATCGAGCAACGAGATCCCACGACCTTCGGCCACTCGGGCCGCGTGGCCACGATGACCGTGGCCATCGCCAAGGCCACCGACCGGACAGGTGAGGGCAAGTACCGCGACTTGACCTTCAGCCGCGAACAGATTCGCGTGATCCGGTACGCCGCCCTGCTCCACGACTTTGGCAAGGTTGGGGTTCGCGAGCAGGTCTTGGTCAAGGCCAAGAAGCTCTACCCACCGGACCTCGCACTCATCAAGCAACGATACGCGTTCATTCGGCGTACCAGCGAAGGCATCTTCTACCGGCAGCGCGCCGAGTATCTGGAGCAGCACGGTCAACAAGGATACGACGCGTTTCTGGCCAAGCTGACTCTGGAACACGACGAGAACATGAAATCTTTGGATCGGTTCCTTTCACTCGTGATGAAATCGAACGAGCCGACCGTCTTACCGGAGGGAAGTTTCGCCGATCTGTTGCGCTACGCGGAGGAGTCCTACCCGGACATCGACGGCACCGACCTACCCTTCCTCACAGAGGACGAGGCGCGTTTTCTCACGATTCGAAAGGGGAGTCTCGACGAAAGCGAACGGCTCGAGATCGAGAGCCATGTCAATCACACGTACCGCTTCCTGCAACAAATCCCGTGGACCGAGGAGCTGCAGGCGATACCCACGATCGCGTGGGGCCATCACGAAAAACTGGACGGGCGGGGCTATCCGCGTGGCGTCCGCGGCGATGACATCCCGGTACAGACGCGAATGATGACGATCACGGACATTTTCGACGCGCTCACGGCGTCAGATCGTCCCTACAAGCGCGCCGTACCGATTGAGAGCGCCCTCAACATCATGTCGAGCGAAGTGGAGGGCGGTATGCTCGACACCGAGTTGTTCCAAATATTCCACGAAGCCAAAGTCTACGAGAGTCTAGAAGACTAGTCGCTGCTTCCCCACCCCGAGTGCTCAAAGGTAATGGGCTGCCCCGCGGCGGCCGCCCGGTACACGCCCTCCATGACGCGATGCACGGCCAGCTGTTCCGTCAGATCAGCCCGATCGACCTCTCCACGAATCATGGCGCCGAAGTGGGCCCACTGGGCCGCGTAGGCTGCGCTGTAGGCACTCTTACCTTCCGACGCGCCGGTCGGCGTCACATTCACCGGTGAACCGTTTAGCTCTTTGAACACCGCCAGCGGCGCAATACGACCCGACCCGGCCGCCCCCATCACCTCGAACCAGTACCGCTCCGATTCGCCCACATATCGCCACGAGACGTCGACGACGACCGCGGCTCCACCATCGCACGATATCACGGCGCACGCGGAACTCTCCACTGAGTCCGTATTTCGGTCCGCCGGCCCAAAAGACGCGCTCACGTGCAGCGGCCTGGGCCAATCGAGCAGCCAAAGAGAGAGGTCAATTAGCCCGATCCCAAGGTCGAGCATCGCGCCACCACCGGCCTGTGCCATGTGACCGCGCCACCCCAGTGCCTGCCGGGGGGGCTTGAATGTGTACCACCCACAACGGATCGCGTGCACGGTGCCCAATTCACCGCCGTCGATGAACTGTTTGATGGCCTGCACGTCCGACCGAAAGCGGTGATGCATTCCAACCAAGACGGCCCTGTCGGCGCGTTGCTGGGCGGCGATGAGGTCCTGTACGCCGGCGACCGAAATCCCGAGGGGACGTTCACAGAGAACATGCGCGCCCGCGGACAGGGCTGTTTTGACGTGAGCTTCGTGCAGATGGTTCGGGGTACACACAACCACGGCGTCGGGGCGGGTGTGTGCGAGGAGATCCTCGATGTCGTCATATGATTCCGCGACCTCCAACCTCGCTGCCAACGAACGCGCCTTCGAAAGGTCGTTGTCGCAGATGGCCACGATGTCGAACTCGTCCATGCGGCTGAGCGCAGGCAGATGGGCAACCTGTGCGATCGCGCCCGCACCGATCACCCCTACTCTGATGGGACCGCTCATCAGCTCCCTCCTCCGGGAAGCCTGTACAGCACGCCCCAGCGCGCCGACGCCAACAAGAGTTCGCTGGAGAGACCTCCCCGAATCTCGGTCATGACGTGAATGAGATTGGTAAGGGCCACCTCAATCCCCAGCGTGGCACTGGCGGCGGCCGCCACCGTATCCAGCGCGTCCTCCACGAACGTGTTGTCGATGGCTGCGCCCGCGCCGTTGCGTAAGTGGATGCCAAACCCGATTCCCACATAGCTCGTAAATCGCTCACTGGCCGCGAACAAGTACTGCAGGTCGACCATCGCCGCCAGGTTCGCCCACGTAATGCGCCCGATATCGATGACGGCGTCACCGGTCGGATCGCGCACAACCCGTTCCAGACTGGATTCGAATTGGGCGATCTCGTCGGGGGCCAACTCGCCCTTGAAGTAGCTCGCCCCCAACATGACACGCACGCGCGGAGCGATCATGCCGTAATCCACTCGGACACCAAAGGACCATTCCGACGTGAGACGATCGGAAGCAACCCTGCCGACATCGATGCCGACCCCGGCAAGCCCCAAACCCTCATAGCTGAACTGGTCCAGGAAATCCTGCGCGGCGAGCCCCGGCGGGCCGACCAACGCCGCGACGGTCACGACTGACAGCTTGCCTAACATCTGTTCTGCTTTCTAGCCTCACACCGGGTAGGCCGGCGCACCGGCCGTTCTCTGATAGTCCGGAACACCCGTTCTATGGCGTCACACCTTCCGGGCCATCCCTCACCCGGAGACGTCAGTCCCGGGATAATACGCCGCGAGAATGTCTCGGAAACTCTGCCCATCAGCCGATCGCCCGATGGCGCCCCACTGGCACATGCCTACGCCGTGCCCCCAACCCGCTCCCGCCGCGGCGAGGTGGACGAGCCTGCCACCACTCCGGTCCACCGAAAGTTGCACGGCTGTGCTGCCCAGGGGTCTGCCCGCCGGTGTACGAAACACCGCGCGCACATCGGGACCAAACACCGGAATCTCACCGCCATCGACGCGCACACGGATTTCCGTCACACGGCCAGAGCGCCCCGTGGCGCGCACGGTAACGTCGTGAATAGCGGTAACGCGGTCGGCATCGATGCCGAGTGATTGAGGCACAGTCGACCGGAGAATCTCGCTCAATTGCGCGCCATCCCATTCGACACGCCAGCGGAACTGTGGCGAGGCCGCGCAGTAATACCGCTCGCCTCTGCCTCTGCGGTCGGACACCGAGGTGAGATAGGGGCGCGGCCGCACGGTTCGAAACACCTCCTCCGGCGAGGCCGTCGCATAGCCGCAGGTCGAATGAAAAAACACGACAATCACGTCGCCACCGTAGGTCATCACCAATCCACGAGTGTCGCGTACCGCGCGATTTCCATCGGGGATTTCGGATTGCACTCCACGATATACCTGATCCGCTACTCCGGCTCGCACATCGAAACCCTGGCGCTGAAAACGGCCGCGATTAGCCACCGCATAAGTGCGTGACGCGACGGCCTGAGCCGCGAGCGCCGCCCGCTGCGACCCTGCGAGCCTTCCCATCTCGGCGCCGACGACACCCTGGACGTATTCCTCCAAGCCCAGTTCGTTGATCACGTTGATCCCGCCATCACGCCGCGCGATTCCCACGGTGCCGCGGTACGCCGCGCCACCTACCGTTACCAGCGCGCCCCGATCAGCCGGACGGAACATGAGTGATCCGAACCGAGCGGACCGACCGCCACCAGCGACCCGTAAACCGTCTCCGTCTTGCCGCACGCTGACGGAATCTCCAGACTTCATACGCAACACGGTGCTCCCGTTTTCGGCCGCGACCACGGCGCCTCGGGCACCGACCTGCACACTTGAAACCCCTAACGTCAAACCCACGCGGACGCGACGACGGGGATCGCGGGGACTTGGCCCCGCAGCGGGGCGAGGTTGAGCACAGGCAGCCGCACCGACGCCCCCGATGACCATGGTGGCGAGCCGCCCCAGGTGCTCGCGGCGCGATTCGGTCACGGTCCGGCGACCGAATCTGCCGGCTGACTGAGGTGTGGGGCGGAACGGCTCTTCACTGGAGAGCAACCGCCCGAAAGTCACAATCGGTATTCTCGACGATTCGTACTCTGAGAAAGTCGCCGGGCCGCGCCCAGCCACCGCGCTCTACGAGTGTTACGCCATCTACGTCATCCGCCTGCCATTGCACGCGTCCTACGTGCGTAGCTCCCTGCTCGTCAGGATCGGCCACACCGTCCACCAAACAGTCGGTTTCTCGACCCACGAACCGACCCAGACGATCTTCCGACACGATGCGTTGCAGATCGAGCAACTCCTCCTGGCGGGCACGCTTCACGTCTTCGGGAACGTCGTCATCGAGGCGTGCGGCAGCGGTTCCCTCCTGTTCCGAATAGGTAAACACGCCGAGTCGCTCGAACGCGATCTCCTCGACAAAGTCCCTAAGCACCGCAAAGTCCTCGTCGGTTTCTCCGGGGAAACCCACGATTGCCGTGGTTCGGATGGCCAGATGCGGGATCATGTCTCTCAGCCAGCCCACCTTTTGCCGGAGCGTGTCCTGCCTTTCCGGGCGGCGCATCCGCCGCAGCATGGCATCGGACGCGTGCTGAATCGGAATATCGATGTAGGGAACGATACGCGGCTCGGACCGCATCAGGTCCACCAGCCGTTCCGTCAAACCAGCGGAGTACACATAGAGGAGGCGGAACCACGGGATAGAGGTCTCCCGAACAAGCGCCTCGAGCAAATCCGGAAGCTTCGGAGCATCACGCCCGAAATCCCTTCCCCAGTGACCAAGATCCTGGGCCACGAGATTCAACTCCCGTGCGCCTTGGGACTCGAGCTGCTGGGCTTCCCGTACCAGTCGCTCAAGCGGCTCCGAGCGGTGCTTGCCCCGCATCAGGGGAATAGCGCAGAACGCACACGTGTGATCGCACCCCTCGGAAATCTTCAGGTACCGTACGTGTGCGCCTTCGCCCAGATACTGACGGACACCCGGATGGGTCCCCACTGGGTCTTCGATGAGCCCACGCGAGGCGAGTTCCGGAACGAGTTTGTGCAACTCGCTGAAGTTGAGCAGCAGGTCGACCTCCGGAATCTCGGATTTGAGCTCCTGCTGGTAGCGCTGCACCAGGCATCCGACGGCGACCACCGCCTTGACCGAGCCGGTCTTCTTGAGCGCACCGGCCGCAATCATGGCTTCGATCGATTCCTGCTTCGCCGCGTCGATGAAGCCACACGTGTTGACCAGAATGACGTCCGCGGTTTCGAGTTGCGACACAACCTTGGCACCGTGGCCCACGAGTTCGCCGACCAACCGTTCGGAATCCACCGTTGCCTTGTCGCATCCGAGCGAGATGATGCCCAGCTTCACGGCGCGATGATCGGTGCCGCCGACCCGTGAGCGTACCCGGCAATACTTGGTGATAATCTCATGCGGGCAATATGCGCTGGGGGCAGCGGGGGTGGGAGGGGGAAGAACGCTCAGGTGGCAAGGGCGCAGCTCGGGGTGCTACGAAAGGAAGCTCTCCAGTGAACGTGCACGACTCACGTGGCGGAGACGCGCAAGGGCCTTCTCTTTGATCTGTCGCACCCGTTCGCGCGTGATTCCCAACAAGCCGCCGATTTCCTCCAACGTCATGGCCTCCTGACTCTCGAGACCGAAATACAGCCGAAGAATCTTGGCCTCGCGCTCCTTGAGGGTTCTGAGCACCTCCTCGATCGAGCCGGTGAGTGCGTGCTCGAAGGTCTGGTCGTCCGGACCGGGGCTCTGCTCGTCCGGCAGGTAGTCCATGAGCTTGTTGTCTTCGCCGGGAGTGAGGGGCGCATCGAGTGACAAGTGGGTTTGCGAAATCGCTAGGGTTTTGGCGACTTCGTCTCGCGGGATATCCATGCCTTCGGCGATTTCATCGATGGTGGGATCACGACCGAGTTCTTGCTGTAACGCGGCCGACCGCCTGCCGATTCGGTGAAGCGTTCCCGCCCTGTTGAGCGGAACGCGCACAATCCGGCTCTGTTCGGCGAGGGCCTGGAGGATCGCCTGACGAATCCACCACACGGCGTACGAGATGAACTTGAAACCCTTGTTCTCGTCGAACCGCTCGGCCGCGGTGATGAGCCCGACGTTGCCCGCGCTGACCAGATCCGAGAGTGGCACTCCCCTGTTTTGATACTCTTTGGCGACGCTGACTACGAAGCGAAGATTGGCCTCGACCAGGCGATTTCTCGCGTGCTCATCGCCCTCTTTGATCTTGCGGGCGAGGTCTACTTCTTCGGCTGATGAGAGGGGTATGGAACTGGCGATCTCACCGAGGTAACTGCCAAGAGAGTCCTCCATGTCCCAAAATGAAGTCTTTGCAGTTTCGGCCATGTGCCCGTCCTCTGGTTGGGGGAGTAAGGAAAGGACTGCCGTCGGCTAAAACGAAGTACAAACATAGCCGGGGTCAGCCTAGGTGTCAAGCGAATTCCACCGCTGCGAAAGAGCGCCGCCACAACCCGAGTCTCGCGCCTCCAAGTCACTTGGACTCAATGGGTTCCCTCCAAAACGCCCGACTGGTATTCAAGCAATTGTCGGATCCCGTCTGCTGCCGTGTCCAGCATCTGATCGGACTCCTGTCTGCTGAACGTCGCCCCCTCTGCCGTGGCTTGCAATTCGACGATTCCGCCAGAGGCCGTCATCACCACATTCATATCCGTCTGCGCCCGGGAGTCCTCCTGATAGGAGAGGTCCAAAAGCACTTCGCCTTCCACTATTCCCACGCTGACGGCCGCGAGCGGGCCAACGACGGGATCGGCGCTCAACTCCCCATCTCGAATCAGGGTCGCGGTTGCCTGCGCCAGGGCCACATAGCTGCCTGTTATCGAAGCCGTCCTGGTGCCGCCATCTGCCTGAATTACATCGCAGTCCACGTACAGCGTCCGTTCGCCGAGGGCGGTTAGATCGACGATCGCCCTGAGCGATCGGCCGATCATCCGCTGGATCTCCCGAAAGCGGCTGTTCGGCCGTCCGGTCGCGGATTCACGGGCGATTCGCTGCGGCGAGGAGCCAGGCAGCATGCCGTATTCGCAAGTGAGCCATCCCTTGCCGCTCCCCGCCAGCCACGGCGGTACACGGGTCTCCAGAGACACCGTGCACAGCACTCGTGTCTGCCCCATCTCGATCAGAGCCGAACCCGGCACCGTATTCAGATAGGAGGGGGAGATGCTCACCGGGCGCAGCTGACTCGCCCCCCTGCCGTCAATTCTGCCGCAGGACACCTTTGTCATCGGACACTGTCGTCGTCGACACTGTTGTCATCGGACATTTTTGTCATCGGACACTTTTCGATCCCCGGACCGCTATCGCCGCGGACTGAGGTGTTCGCGGTAGTCCTCCCCCTGCATGCCCACGAAGAGACACATCTCGGACAGCCGCGAGTAGATGCGCCCATCGGACATCTGCCGAATCTCTTCCAGGGGCTGGTTGGTGGTGACAACCGTAAAACGCTCGTCGCCGTACCGGGCGTCTATGAGTTGGTAGAGGACTTCCAACTCCCAGTCGGTGCCCCGCTGGATGCCGAGGTCGTCGAGGACAAGATACGGCAGGTTGCAGAGCTCGTCGATGATCCGCCAGGTCTGGCCGTAGTTCGCGCTGTCTTCGGAGAAAGTGTCCCGCAACTGCTGGAAATACTGCCTCGAGAGACTGAGAAACTGGCCCGATCTCGCCCTGTGCAGGATCAGCTCGTTCAGCATGATACAGGCCAGCAGGGTCTTGCCCGTACCGGTGGCCCCGTGCAGCAGGAAACCGCGTTGCGGCTCTCTGTCGCCGTCCACGAGGGTGGAGACGTACCCCTTGACCTGCTGGGCAATCGGCCCGGCGGTACCGTCGGGTGCCTGCATGAGGAAGTCGTCCTGAAACTTCCACCGGTAGCGGG
>JADFPO010000197.1 GCA_022562295.1 Gemmatimonadota bacterium | reverse complement strand
CGGATGATCGAGCAATCGACGGAGACCCGACATGGCTGACGCACCCTTCTTTCCAGCGGCGGCCTCGTGGCTGCTGACGTACGGCATCCACAGCACGATCCTGTTAGCCGGCGCGTGGTTGCTTACCCGACGGTGGGCCGTGCGGTCCATCGTGGCTCACGACGCGATTTGGAAGGTGGCCTTGGTGGGCGGTGTGTTCACGGCGTCGTTCCAGGTCGCGGTCGGACACGAGCCATCCCGGCACTCGGCAAGGCGGTAACGGATATCAACGCGAGTGTGCGCAGAGTGGCCGTTCGGGCCCTGGCCCGGATAAACGACACGCGGGCCGTGGACGCGCTGGTGCGCGCCCTGCAGGACGACGATGCGGAAGTGCGGCGGCGGGCGGCGCGTGCCCTGGGACAGCGGGGCTCGCGCTGACGGCAGGGGCAGAGGATCCGGAACGGGGCGGCGGGGGCGGGGGGCGGGGGCGGCGGAGATCAACGCATCAGCGTCGCCATGCGTATCCCTGTCAGCTGGCGCGAAGCAGTACCTGCCGCCTGGCAGGGATTTCGTTAGGGGACGAACCAGGCAACCTAAAAAGCCCGGTGCTGAACGCCGTTCGCAGCGTGAGGGGTGAGGATCGAAAAACCCTCGCCCCTTACCTGCTCTTTCGTACGCCGACCTGCGAACTCGCCACCGGCTCGCCTGCCAACACGCCGGCCTCATCCACCACGTACACGTTGTAGTCACCCTTTTCGTACACGCTGAAGGCGATCTTGTCCGTGTCCTTGGCTGACGTGAGGGCGGGACTCAACGCCGTAATACCGCTCACGCCGGTAAAGAGATCCGTGATCTGATACAGGCGGCCCGAGCCGACATCTAAGCGGTATACGTTAGTGATACCGGTGGGATCGGCCAGGAAGTAGAGGCTCCTCCCATCCTTCGACCACTGCGGGTTGATGTTCTTGGCGTCGGGAAAGCTGACTATCGCGTCGATGCGCCCGGTGCCCGGATCCATCAGCGCAAGTTGGTAGTTCCCGTACGACAGCCTCGAGAGATCGGTGCCAAACCGATCGGTGACGAACGCGATGCTGCGCCCATCGGGCGACCATGCGGGATGGAGGTCCGTGTACGCGTCGCTGGTCAGCCGCCGCAACACGTCGTTCTCAAAATGGTAGGAGTAGAGATCCGAAAATCCGCCGACGATCGCGGAAAAGACGATGACGCTTCCATCCGGCGACCATGTCGGATTGAACACCTCACCGAGATCCGGCAGCACCTTCTCACGCACGATATCGCCGTTCGACACGTCCACCACGGTCAGCACAGGATCGCTGCCGGTGACCGCACCGAATACGAACCGGTCACCGGTGGAATTCCACGCCCCTGCCGACCGGATGAACTGAATGCTCTCGAAGTGCGGGTCCGTGCCGCTCTCGACGAGCTTGTTGAGGATCTTGCCGGTTTCGGCGTCGGCGCGGAACATGTCGAGCGAAAACACGTCACGAATCGACAAGAACACCAATTCCGTACCATCCGGACTCAACACCGGGGCGGTGTTGAGGCCGGCGCCGTTTTCCTTGGACAGAAGCAACTTGCCGTAGTGGTCGGCGTCATGCGTCTCCTCGCGGAGGTCGTCATACGCGCGCCTCACCTCTTCGTGCCACTCGGCGTTCACCGAATCCACCGGGATACCGATCACCCGCTCGATGGCGATCTCCGCCCCACCGGACCGCGCAGCGGCGTTCAGAATGCGTCCGACGACCTCGTCCCCAAAGCGACCCGCCAGGTACGCCCAGAACGCCTGCCCGAATCGATAGGGGAAGAATCGCGGATTGTTCAGTTGCCGCATCGTCGGCAGCTTATCGTTGATGGCCGCATCCCGAATCCACATGGCGGTGTGCGGATCGTCGGGTCCGATCGACAAGTATTCGGCCATGCCTTCGATGAACCACAAGGGCAATTGCAGGGCCCTTGGGAAATTGGTGTTGCTGAGCGCCCCCTCTCGTCGCTGAGTCATGTCGAACTGGAAGGCATGCACCATCTCGTGGCCAAGCACGTGATCGGTTTCCTTCAGGGGGCCGGCAAACGGGAGAATGATGCGGCGCTTCAAGGCCTCCGTCACCGCGCCCGTGCCCTCGCCGGGCGCCCCACCGATTTGCGTCGTCTGTTTGAAATGCGGGTGGCTGGCATAGTAGATGATGGGCTGCCTGCCCCGGAGTTCGTGGTTCAGCAGCCTCGTCAATCGCGCGTACCACCGCTCCGCCATCCGCCCCGCTTGTGCCGCCGCCTCGCGTTCCTCCTCGTAGAAGAAGATGTCGAAGTGTTCCGTCTCGAGAATTTCGAAGTCGAAAGCGTCGTACTGCACCTTGTTCTGTCCGAACCGGGTGTCCGGCACGCCGATACAGGCGGTCACTCCGATGGCGATCGCTACGGGTAGGTATCTGGGGGACAAGCGGCGTCTTCGGAGCATCGTGTATCTCTTTCCTCGCGCAACCGCGGTGAGGCGCTTCATCGCGCTCTTACTCGAAACACCGCAACGGGCTGACGGTTCCCTGACTATTCGTCGGTGAACTTGATGTCCCAGTGTGTGCCGTCGCAAAACGGTTTGTTTTTCGATGCGCCGCAGCGGCAGAGCGTGTACTGCTCTTCCGATACCCCCTCCGCACGCGGTTCGTCCATCTCGACGCGGCCAGTCACGTGATAGGGGCCGTCTTTCAACACCATGATGGCGGGTTCGCGGTCCTGATCGCGGTGTTCGGTTCCACCGATAGAGTGGCTCAGCGCCCCCGACGGGCACCGCTTCGCGGCTGCCGCGATCTCGTCGGGCGATGCGCCGTCGGGATCGATCCACGGCTCGGTGCCGGGCTTGAATACCGACGCGAGTCGATCAGAGCAGTAAGCGGCGTGCGAGCAGATCCCGCGATTGTCGTGAACTGTGATTGCCTTGCCCACATAATCGTCGCGCCGGTCGCGGCTACCGTCGGTCACTCTGGCCGATGAGAAGCCATTGGTTTTGTGCGTTCCGTCGCAAAAGGGCTTGTTGGCCGACCCGCCGCAGCGGCACAGAAACATCGCGGGCCTGGTGTCGAGCGTGTCGCCCTTCGAATTGGTAAAGTTTTCCAAACCGGAAACCTTAAACGGCCCGTTCTCGAGAGCTTGGATCGTCGGGTTCCCGCTTGACTCTGCGTTGGCCATTTCACCTCCAAGTAGAGTGTCGGTGCTGTGGTTCGTAAAGGATACCTAGCAGCACGAGAAACACCACATACGACACAGGTAAGCCCGTCGGAGCCAAAACCCACTGCCATCCTGGCCAGGTTTGGATACCTTGAAGGATGCGATGCCTACTCGCCATAGGGCTGAGTCTCGTCTTGGCCCAAGCCGCCGTCTCCCAAACGCCAGCGGCGTTGGCAGACGTGCGCTGGCAGCCGGAGCATCCGCGCCAGGGTACGTTCATCTATATCATCGTAAACCTGAACTCCGACGACGCCCGCCTCGGCGTGGGCGGCAGCATGGCCGGCCAGCCGCTGCACTTCGAACGGGACGCGTCCGGCGCGTTCCGAGCCCTCGCACCTGTGCTCGTCAACGCGCTGGAGACGATCCCTTTCAGCCTCACGGTCACCCGACGTTCTGACAGCTCGCACCGGGTAGTCCTCATCCCCGTCGAGCCCGCCGAATTCCGGTCGTCGAACCTCTCAGTCGCTTCCCGGTTCTCGGCCACTCCCGACTCGGCCCTGCGAGCCCGTATCGCCGCCGAGAACGCTCAGTCCGCGCGGGCGTACCGGCAGGCGCACGACACGCCGCGCATGTGGACCGGCGAATGGATCCGGCCCCGACCGAGTCGCATTACCAGTGAGTTCGGCGTGCGGCGATTGATCAACGGCGAGCTGCGCAGCCGTCACCTGGGCGTCGATTTCGACGGCGAGACCGGCGACCCGATCGTCGCCGCGAACCGCGCCGTCGTCGCGCTGGTGGGAGATTTCTATTATTCAGGCAACGTCGTGTACCTCGATCACGGCAACGGCCTGGTCACGATCTACATGCACATGAGCGAGGTCGACGTCCGCCAGGGCGACATCGTGGAGCGGGGGCAACAGATCGGGAAGGTCGGCGCCACGGGGCGAGTGACCGGCCCGCACGTGCATTGGCACGCGAGATACGGGCGTATCGCCGTCGATGGGTTGAGTCTGTTCGAACTCGAGCCCGTGGAGTATGCTCCGGCAGCCGGAGACAGTGGCAGGTAGTTGTGAGTTGTGAGTTGTGAGTTGTGAGTTGTGAGTCCGACGCTAAACGTCCGGGCGCTCCGAAGCAAATGTCAATAGCTGTCAGCGATAGCTAAATGCTAAAGCGGCCGTTCCCGCCTCCGGTTCACCACCTCATACGCCTTGATAAACCGATCCGCCGCAGCCCCCACGTGTTCGCG
>JADFPO010000012.1:30382-48510 GCA_022562295.1 Gemmatimonadota bacterium | reverse complement strand
ACACAACGCGGCCGTCAGCGGGCCGCATGCGAGGCCCGTACGTGTTGAATATCCTCACGATCCTGGTGTCCATGCCGTGGTAGCGGTGGTAGGCCATCGTCATCGCTTCGGCGAACCGCTTCGCCTCATCGTATACACCTCGAGGGCCAACCGGGTTGACATGACCCCAATACGTTTCCGGCTGCGGGTGCACTTGCGGGTCTCCGTACACCTCCGACGTGCTCGCCAGCAAGAAACGCGCGTTTTTTTCCTTCGCGAGACCGAGCGCGTTGTGCGTACCCAACGAGCCCACCTTAAGGGTTTGAATAGGAAGCTCGAGATAATCGATCGGGCTCGCGGGCGAGGCAAAATGGAGCACCCCATCGAGGGGTCCCGCGATGTTGATGAACTTGGACACGTCGTGCTCCACCAACGTGAAATCGTCTCTGCCGTCGAGGTGACGGAGATTCTCCCGGCTCCCGGTGATAAAGTTGTCAATGCCGATGACCGAGTGCCCACTGTGAAGAAACCGATCCGTGAGATGCGATCCCAAGAATCCGCCGGCGCCCGTGATCAGGACACGCAACCGGGCCTCCCGAACGCCGAATAGGAGAATCCCATCTGCTGCAGCTTGTCAGGCTTGTACAGATTGCGACCATCGATGATAATCGGGCGTCGTAACAATCGCTTCATACGAGCGAAGTCAGGGTTTCGGAATGCAAGCCACTCCGTCACTACGACCAGGGCGTCGGCGTCGCGGAGGACGTCGTATTCGTTTCGGCCGTATTCCACCCGATTGCCAAAGATTCGCTTCGCGTTCGGCATCGCCGCCGGGTCGTACACGCACACCTTGGCCACGCCTTTGATGAGACCCTCGACGAGATCAATGGCGGGGCTCTCTCGCATGTCGTCGGTTTCCGCCTTGAAAGCAAGACCCCAAACCGCGACCGTCGCGTCCGCAAAATCCACTCCGAGCGCCGCCTGCGTTTTCTGGACCAACCGTGTCTTCTGCCGCTCGTTCACCGCATCTACCGCACGCAGAATATCTAGCGGAACGCCCACGTCTTCACCTGTTCGCATCAGCGCCCGCACGTCCTTCGGAAAACAAGATCCACCGTAGCCCGGACCAGGAAACAAGAACGCGGAACCTATGCGGGGGTCGGATCCGATCCCTTTGCGTACCATATTGACATCTGCGCCAACGTGCTCGCACAACTCCGCGATCTGATTCATGAACGAGATGCGCGTGGCAAGCATGGCGTTTGCCGCGTATTTGGTGATTTCGGCGGACTGGATGTCGGTGAAGATGAGCGGATTCCCGGTCCTGACGAACGGAGCGTATAGTTCCGCCAACACCTCGGCCGCCTTTTCCGAATCCACACCCACGACCACTCGATCCGGTTTCATGAAATCGTCGACCGCGGCCCCCTCTTTGAGAAACTCGGGGTTCGAGCACATGTGAAATTCAGTCGAGGTGCGGCTGGCGATCGTCTCTCGCACCTTGTCGGCTGTTCCGACGGGAACCGTGCTTTTCGTGATGATGATCTTGGGCGAATTCATGTGCTCGCCGATCGTCTCGGCGACAGCGACCACATGCTGCAGATCCGCGGAGCCGTCCTCGTCCGGCGGAGTGCCCACGGCTATGAATACGATGTCCGAGCGCTCAACTGCCGCCCCGACGTCGCTCGTGAACTCGAGACGTCCGGCTGCTTGATTTTGGACGACGAGCGGTGTCAGTCCACGCTCATGTATCGGGATGCGATCGGATTTGAGGTCCTTGATCTTTGCTTCATCGACATCCGCGCAGATCACGTTGTTGCCGGCTTCTGCGAGACACGCGCCTACGACCAAGCCAACGTAACCGGTGCCGATGACCGCAACGTTCAAGTCATCCTCTGCGCTTCAGTGCGTTTCGGGTATCGATGACGCCCTTCGCTTCACTGCGCAACATGTCGTAGTCGAGGTTGGTGTGATCGGTCGCCAGGACGACACAATCCGCGCGGCTGACCTCTTCGGGCGTTAGCTCCACCGAAGTATCCGTGCGGCCGTCTTCCTGAACGCACGGAACATAGGGATCATGGTACCGAACTTCGGCACCTTGCTTCCGCAGCAGCCGAATGATGTCGAGCGCCGGACTTTCTCGTATATCTCCGACGTTCCTCTTGTACGCCACACCGATCACCAAGATCCGAGATCCTCGCGCAGCGATCGACCGCTCGTTCAGCTTCGCCACAACCTTGGTAACCCAAAACGCCGGCATTTCTGAGTTGACCTCACCGGCAACATCGATGAATCGAGTCTTGTAGTTCAACGCCCGCATCTTCCACGCGAGGTAGTGAGGATCGATCGGAATGCAATGCCCTCCCAACCCTGGGCCCGGATCGAACTTCATGAAGCCGAACGGCTTCGTGGCGGCTGCCTCGATGACCTCCCACACGTCCACTCCGAGCTTGTCACAGACGATCGCCATCTCGTTGGCCAATCCGATGTTGACCGTCCGAAACGTGTTCTCGAGGAGTTTGACGAGTTCCGCGGCTTCCGGTGAAGAAACTGCGACCAGGGTGTCGAACACCGGTCGGTAGAGCGCCGTCACGACACGCTGGCACGCCTCTGTGATTCCCCCCAATACCTTCGGCGTGTTCCTGGTATGCCAGGATAGATTGCCCGGATCGACGCGCTCGGGACTAAATGCCAAGAAGAAATCCTTGCCAACCTCGAGCCCACTCGATTCGAGATTGGGAAGCAACAGCTCCCGTGTCGTGCCCGGATAGGTCGTGCTCTCCAAAATGATCGCCTGACCCGATCGGATAGATTTGGACAGCGATTCAGCCACGGCCAACACAAACGACACGTCCGGATCCCGGGTCTTCGAGAGCGGGGTCGGCACACACACCGACACCATGTCCATCTCCTCCAGCCGCGTCATGTCCGCGGTGGCCGCGAGACGGCCCGGCCCCGTGAACTCGCCAAGTACATCCGCTGACACGTCGCCAACGTGCGAGCACCCCGCGTTCACACCGTCCACGACTCTCGTATTGGTGTCGAAACCCAACACCTTGTATCCCGCACGAGCCATCTCCACCGCGAGCGGGAGACCTACATAGCCGAGTCCCACGACGCCGCACATCGCCGACGTGTCGGCGGCCTTGGCAACCAGTTGCTCTTCTGCGGTCATTTCGTGCTCATCTCAGCCGGTGCCAAATTGACGAAACCGCCTCCCGTAGCCAACGATTGCGAGGCGGCCTCCAGCACCTTCACCACATCGAGCCCGTCCTGGACTCCCGCGCGAGGTGTTTCCTCACCGCGGATTACCGCCGCGAAATGTGTCAGCTCGGCCCGTAGCGGCTCCACGTTGGGCACCCTGGGCACCCAGATATCTCCCTCGCGTACCGCCAAGCTTTCTCCATACGAGCGGTACTCAGGAGGTTTGTCGATTCCCTTGTCGTATACCTTGACTTTCTCCCGGGCCTGCATGTCGTCGAAGACCACCATTTTGCGCGACCCGACGACCGTCAACCGGCGTTCCTTGTGTGGATCCAGCCAAGACATCTGCACGTGCACCATCACGCCGGAAGCCAACTCCATCGTGAGAAACACGACGTCCTCGATGCCGGGCTGCAGGTAGCAGCTTCCGTGCGCGGCAACCCGAATCGGGACGTCGCCGAGGAGTCGCATCGCGACGGATACATCGTGCGGCCCGAAACTCCACAGGGCATTCTCGTCCTGGCGGACCTGCCCTAGATTGACGCGCTGACTATAGAGATAGTATATCGATCCCAACTCACCGTCGGCGATCATACGCTGCAAATATTCGATCGCCGGATGAAAGATGAGCAGGTGCCCTGCCAGCACGGGCGCCGCATGGGCGTCCGATAGACGCACCAACTCTTCGGCATCTCTGACCGACAGTGCGATGGGCTTCTCGATGAGCGTTGGGAGCCCTCGTCTCAGTGCCTCGGTCGCCACCGCCGCGTGAGACACGACCGGCGTCGCCACCACGACCCCATCGGCTCGATCCAGCATTTCGTCCAGGGAATCCGTGACGAACACTCCAGGATATTGCCGCGTGACCTGTTCCCGACGCACGGCGTCCCGATCGCACACGGCAGACAGTTCGATGTCAGGCATCGTCGCGAGGGTGCGCACGTGATTGCGCCCCCAGTTGCCCGCCCCCACGACGGCAACCCTAACTTTGCTCATTGGTAGAACCCTCGTATTGCTTCGATGATAGTGTCCCTTTGCGACGATTGTAGTTCCGGATAGATAGGAAGCGATAGCACTTCTCTCGACGCACGTTCGGATTCAGGAAACTCACCGCCCCGTTTGCGGAGCTCCGCGAAGCACGGCTGAAGGTGAAGAGGCGTCGGGTAGTACACGGCACACCCGATGCCCTTGCCCTTCAGGTGATCTCGCAACTCATCGCGGTGGTCGGCGCGGATCGTGTACTGATGGTATACGTGTTCGTTGTCGACGGCGACCGGTGGGGCCGCGACGGCGTCCAAACTCTCGAATGCTTCGTCATACGCCGCTGCGTGGCGCCGGCGACCCACAGCCCATTCCGCCAAGTGCCCAACCTTGGCCAGCAACACTGCGGCTTGCAGGGTATCGAGGCGGCTGTTGGTTCCTATCTCCTCGTGGTGATACTGCTTTGCCCCGCCATGAACCCGGAGCAGGCGCAATCTGCCAGCCAAGTCGGCATCGTCGGTGACCGTCATGCCGCCGTCGCCCCACCCACCCAGGTTCTTGCTCGGAAAGAACGAGAACGCCCCCGCCCATCCCGTCCCACCGGCCAGCTGCCACCCGCCATCGTTACGCTGCCTGGCACCGATCGCTTGCGCGGCGTCCTCAATGACGACGGCGCCGTGCCGAGCACTCAACGCCAGGAGCTGCTGCATGGGGGCCATTTGGCCAAACAGATGAACCGGGATAATGGCGCGGGTCCGCGGCGTGATCGCGGCATCCACGGCGGCCGGATCGATGTTGAATGTCGCCGGGTCGATATCGACGAATACGGGCGTGCCACCCGCGTTTGCGATCGCGCCCGCTGTGGCAAAGAACGTGAATGGAGTCGTAATGACCTCGTCGCTCGACGCGAGATCGAGCGTTTTGAGCGGTAACAGTAGTGCGTCCGTCCCGCTCGCACAGGCCACGGCAAACTCGGTGCCGCTCAGCCGGCCAACCGCCTCCTCGAGCCGACCGACCTGCTCGCCCATAATGAATCGCTGGCTCTCGATCACGGAAATCACCGCCGGCATGACCTCGTCACGGATTTCCTCGAATTGGGCTTGTAGATCCAACAGCGGTATCGGCACCAATCATCCAAGTTTAAGTGGGACAAAAACTTACCGACCCCGCGGCCCGGGGTCAATCGGCACTGAGCCGGCCTGACTCCTCGCGAAACGTGGCCCCACACTGCTCACACCCGGCACGCGAATCCACCACGTGGAGGCGTACCCCGCACTGGCACATCCAGCCCACTCTTCGGGCCGGAACACCCACCATGAGGGCGTACGGCGGCACATCGGATGTGACCACGGCACCGGCCCCTACGAAACAATATTCGCCCAGCGTGACCCCACACACCACAGTCGCGTTCGCCCCGATCGAAGCTCCGCGCCGGACCCTGGTTTGCGCGTATTCGTTGCGCCGGTTTACGTGGCTCCTCGGTGTGCTCACATTGGTAAACACGCACGACGGTCCACAGAACACGTCGTCCTCGAGGATGACTCCCTCATACAACGAAACATTGTTCTGAATCTTCACGTTGTTGCCGATCATCACGCGCGGCATGACCACCACGTTCTGACCCAGATTGCAGTTCTCACCGATCACAGCGTCCGGCATGACATGACAGAAATGCCAGATCTTGGTTCCAGAACCAACGACGGCTCCGTCGTCAACATAGGAGCTGTCATGCACAAAAAAATCGGTCATGAGTCTTCCCTCCGCGAGCCCTGGTGCAACAGCCGCACCTCGAGCTGCAGGTCAATGCCAAAGCGGTCCAACACACGTGTGCGAACCGTTTCGATGACCGACGTGACGTCCCTCGCCGTGGCATCGCCGGTGTTGACGATATAATTGGCGTGCATAGGGGACACCTCCGCCCCCCCGACGCGAAAGCCCTTCAGCCCGGCGGCATCGATCAGTCTTCCCGCCGTCGGCGGCGAACCAACTTCATCCACGCGCTCCGTGAGTTGCTCTGCGGTCGGGTTGCGGAACACCGACCCGCAACATGGCCGATCGAACGGCGTGCCCCTCTTTCGCCATCGCAGGTAATTCTTGACGTCGCGCAGCAGGTCGTGCGGGTCGCCCCGTTGCAGCGAAATCTGCGTCGCGACGACCACCCCGTCCAAGCCGCTCGACCGGTACCGCCACGGGATGCTGTCCCCGGGAATACGCGATCGGGTCCCGTCGTGAGCAACGACGTCCACCCAGGTCACAACATCACGAAACTCCTGGGCGTGTGCCCCGGCATTCATGAACACCCCTCCACCCACAGTGCCTGGGACACCGATCAAACGGTGTACGCCCTCAAGCCCCGCGG
The DNA here is from genome assembly GCA_022562295.1 of Gemmatimonadota bacterium. GTDB lineage: Bacteria > Gemmatimonadota > Gemmatimonadetes > Gemmatimonadales > GWC2-71-9 > B3T1B10. The sequence continues at coordinate 41,987 of JADFPO010000012.1, read as the reverse complement.
CAGCGGTTTGCTTCGCCAGCAGCGGAGTGGGGAGCCCGGCGCCCACCGTCCACAGGGAATCATCGTCTTCGTCCCGCGCCACGTCCGCGAGACGTTGCCCCATCCTGATAACCAAGCCAGCGAACCCCTCATCCGCTGCGAGAATGTTCGAACCCAGGCCCACCACAATCCAGGGGATCTCCAGGGTCGCCGCAGTGCGCAACCCGAGCGAGACGTCCTCTGCGCTGCACGGCTCGAAGAGCGCTTCGGCCGGACCGCCGACGCGATAGGTCGACAGGCTCGCCAACGAAGCGCCAAACTTCACCGACTCGCCCAACTGTGCACTCAGTTCGTCGCGCAGCTCCGTTTTCACGTTCCGGATGGCTGCGGCGCGGCGGAAAAGAGATCGGCACGTCCGGAGCGCCATCGTTCCACGCCCGGTCGGCTTTCGTACCACTCTTGTAAGCTGCGGACCACCCCCTCTCGGCTGCGGCACGCGAGGATTGCGTCACACGCGGCACTCGCCGCGGAGATGGTCGTGGTGTACGGCACGCGATGCTGGAGTGCGGTGCGCCGCAGTAGAAAATCGTCCTGCTGCGTGAGTTTGCCCAGTGGCGTGTTGATCAACAGGTGCACCTGGCCGGACACGATGAGATCGCCGACGTGAGGACGACCTTCGTGCACCTTTCTGATCGTCTCGGCAGCAATCCCCTTCCCCAGTAGGTAACGCGCCGTCCCCACCGTTGCAAGGATGCGGAAACCCATCTCATGCAGGCGTCGAATAATCGGGGTGACCGTAGGTTTGTCGGCATCATTGACGGAAACGAAGATCGTTCCCTCCAGTGGCAGTTCCGCATCGGCGCCGGCTTGTGCCTTGGCGAACGCCATCCCGAAGCTGTCCGCGATACCCATCACCTCTCCGGTAGACCGCATCTCCGGCCCCAACAGGGAATCGACACCGGGGAGCTTGGTGAACGGAAATACCGCCTCTTTCACCGCCACGTAGGGGGCCGTGGTATCGTCCACCGTTCCGAGTTCGTCCAGCGTTCGACCCATCATGACCGCCGCGGCAAGCTTCACGAGCGGAACCCCGGTCGCCTTACTCACAAACGGCACCGTGCGCGATCCTCTTGGGTTGACCTCGAGGACGTACACCACACCGTCTTTCACTGCATACTGAACGTTGATCAACCCGACGACACCAAGTTCTCTAGCGAACTGTCTCGTGTACCGCTTCATCGACTCAACGGCGTCATCGTCTATCAGATACGGCGGTAACACGCAGGCGGAGTCACCCGAGTGCACGCCGGCGTCCTCAATGTGCTGCATCACACCGCCAATGACACATCGTTCACCATCGCTGAGCGCGTCGACGTCGGCCTCGAACGCATCTTCAAGGAATCGATCGATCAATATCGAGTGATCGGGCGACGCCCGGACAGCGTCTCGAAAATATTCTCGCAGCGAGGGCTCGGTGTACACGATCTCCATCCCGCGCCCGCCCAGGACGTACGACGGCCGCAGCAAGACCGGGTACCCAACACGTTCGGCGACCGCGATAGCCTCGGCAACATCCTCAGCCGTTCCGCCCGGCGGCTGGGCGATGCCGAGCCGTTTCGCCAACTGCGCGAAGCGTCCTCGGTCTTCGGCCATGTCGATGGCATCGGGTTGGGTGCCAAGAATGCGCGCGCCAGCGCGCTCGAGTCCTCGGGCAAGCTTCAGGGGCGTTTGGCCTCCCAACTGCACGATGACACCCTTCGGCTTCTCGAACCGGACGATCTCCAGCACGTCCTCCAAGGTGAGCGGCTCGAAATACAGTTTGTCCGAGATGTCGAAGTCGGTCGAGACGGTTTCGGGATTGCAGTTGATCATGATGGTGCGGTACCCAAGCTCCCGCAGCCCGAGACCGGCCCGCACGCAGCAGTAGTCGAACTCGACCCCTTGACCGATCCGATTCGGTCCGCTGCCCAAAATGATTATTCCGCGGTCGCCAAGGGCTTCCGACTCGTTCTCTTCGTCATAACTGGAGTACAAGTACGGGGTCGCCGACGGAAACTCTCCGGCGCACGTATCCACGACCTTGTAACACGGATGGATGCCCAACTCCCACCGTTTTTCGCGGACGGCGGTCTCGGACATTCCTACCAGCTCACCGAGCGTCGCGTCGGAGAACCCCATCCGCTTCATGCGGCGCACGGAGGCCGCGTCCATCTCATTCGCGGCGGCGAATGCCTCCTCCGCCTCGACGAGTTCTCGGAGCTGCGCGAGAAACCACGGATCAATCGCTGTGAGGCGGTGGATCTCGTCGTCGCCAATTCCGGCAACCATGGCCCGCTTGATCTGAAATAGCCGCTCCGCCGTCGGGGTGCGGAGCGCTACCCTCAGATCGTCGATATCGTCCGACGGTAAACCATCATCTCGGAGGGTGCCCGTTACCCAACCGCTCCGGTCTATCTCGAGGGCGCGGAGACCCTTCTGGAACGCCTCCTTAAAGGTCCTCCCAATCGCCATTGACTCCCCAACCGACTTCATCTGCGTGGTGAGAGTGTTATCGGCAGAAGGAAACTTCTCAAACGCAAACCTCGGACACTTCACCACCACATAATCGAGAACGGGCTCAAACGACGCGGGGGTTGTCTTGGTGATGTCGTTGGATAATTCGTCCAGAGCGTACCCCACGGCGAGTTTCGCCCCGATCCTTGCTATGGGGAACCCTGTGGCTTTCGAGGCGAGCGCGGACGACCGTGACACCCTTGGATTCATCTCGATGACGAGCATCTCGCCATCCTGGGGATTCACCGCGAACTGAACGTTGCACCCGCCAGCAGCAACACCGACTTCCCGAATGATCGCGATCGCCGCGTTGCGCATGACTTGATATTCCCGGTCGGAGAGCGTCATCGCCGGGGCCACCGTAACGGAGTCACCGGTGTGGATGCCCATCGGATCGAGATTCTCGATGGAGCATACGATGACAACGTTGTCGTACGCGTCGCGCATCACTTCGAGCTCGAATTCCTTCCATCCCAACACGGAACGCTCGATCAACGCGGAGTGTGTCGGGGACAACTCCAGCGCGCGACCCACGAGCGTGGTAAGCTCCTCTCGATTGTACGCAACACCACCACCCGTTCCTCCCAGGGTGAACGATGGTCTAATGATCGCGGGATATTCGATCTTCTCAACCGCGGCAGCGGCTTCGTCCACAGTGGTCACCACCCTGCCGGTCGGCACCTGCAACGCAATACGGCTCATAGCCGCCCCGAACTCTTTCCGATCCTCGGCGACCCGAATGGCCCGCTCGCCGGCACCGATGAGTTCCACGCCAAATCGGTCGAGGATCCCTTCTTGGTGCAAAGCCATGGCGACGTTGAGGGCCGTTTGTCCTCCCATGGTCGGCAACAGCGCGTCGGGCCGCTCCTTTTCGATCACCTTCGCAACCCACGCCGGCGTGACCGGTTCGATGTACGTTCGGTCCGCCAGTTCGGGATCCGTCATGATCGTGGCCGGGTTGGAGTTCACCAGTACGACCCTGTAACCCTCCTCCTTCAGTGCCTTGACGGCCTGGGTCCCGGAATAGTCGAACTCTGCGCCCTGACCGATGACGATGGGCCCGGACCCGATGATGAGGATGGTCTCGAGGTCAGTGCGCTTGGGCATCGACAACCTCGGCGAGCGTCTGTTCCAACGAATATGCGGGCAACCATCCCGTCGCCTCTCGCAGCTTGCTGTTGTCGCCGGCCAAATAGGGCATATCCACCGCCCGAACCAGCTCGGCGTCGGTCTCGGCTACGACCTTGTAGCCGGCAACTTCCGTCAATTGGTCGAACACTTGGCGAAGCGTCACCGGCCGCCCCGACGCCACGTTGTAGACTTGACCGGCCTCACCGTGCTCCAGCAGCAGGCCGTAAGCCGCCACGACGTCTGCCACGTGGAGGAACTCCCGAACGGGTTCCAAATTCCCGACGCCCACCGCCGGAGCACCGAGTTTTTTTGCCAGTAAGATCCGTTCCGCAAACGCAGGCACAACGAAGCTGTTGGATTGCCCCGGACCGGTGTGAGCGAAGGAACGGGCGATGACGGCTCGCAACCCGGTGCGCCGAAAGACCTCGAGAACGGCAATCTCTCCGGCCAGTTTGCTGGCCGCGTACGCCGACACGGGGCACGTCGGGTCTGTTTCCACGCGTGGCGTGGGAGACGCCAGACCGTATACTTCGGCGGTCGAGACATAAAGCAGCACGGGATCGGCTCCCGAGACTTTGCAGGTCCCCATATGATCGGCGAGCAGGGCCGTTGCCACGGTGTTGACCTGCCAAGTCGTCGCGGGGTCGCGCCCCCCCTCCCGCACGGACGACACCGCGCCGAGGTGTACGACCGCGTCGAAGAACTCTGACATGACCGACGCGATCGATTCACCGTCGGCGAGTTCCAGCTCCACGATCCGACCGGCGTCGGCGAGACGATCGCGCCGGGCTCTCAGTTCGTCGGACGCCTCGCCTGGACGAATGGCAGCCACCACCTCATGTCCGGCCTCGACCAACCGGGGAACCAACCAGGATCCCACGAACCCGTCCGCTCCCGTTACGAGGATCTTCACCCCTTACCTTGCAGCCGTTCGAGGTCCGCGTCTACCATCATCTCGATGAGGCCCTCAAACGAGACGGATGGTTCCCAGCCAAGCTCCCTCCGGGCCTTCTCGCTGTTGGCGACCAGCACGTCGACTTCCGCCGGTCGCACCAGCGCCGGATCCACGCGTACGTGCTTCTCCCAATCCAACGAGACATGATCGAATGACCGTTGCACCAGTTCTCGGACCGAGTGGGCCACACCGGTCCCTACCACGTAGTCCGAGGGCTTCGGCTGCTGCAGCATGCGCCACATAGCGTCTACATAGTCTCCCGCAAACCCCCAGTCGCGCTGCGCATCAAGATTTCCCAGACGCAACTCATCGGCCATGCCAAGCTTGATCCGGGCAACCGCATCGGACACTTTGCGCGTTACAAACTCCAGGCCGCGGCGCGGCGACTCATGATTGAAGAGAATACCGTTCACCGCATACAGGTCGTACGACTCGCGGTAATTCACGGTAATCCAATGTCCGTACACCTTGGCGACGCCGTACGGGGACCGAGGATAGAAGGGCGTCGATTCGTTCTGGAGCGGCTCCTGGATCTTGCCGAACATCTCCGACGAACTCGCCTGATAAAACCGCGCCTTGGGATGGGCCAAACGGATCGCTTCCAGCAAACGCGTGACTCCGAGGGCGGTGAACTCACCGGTCAGGACGGGTTGCGAAAAGCTCGTGGGTACGAAACTCTGTGCGGCGAGGTTGTAGACCTCGTCCGGCTTGAAATCCCCCACCACCATGGTGAGCGAGTGCTGATCCAGGAGATCGGCCGGTACCACCGTGATCTGGTCGATGAGATGCTCGATCCGCTCGTACGAGTCATGTGAAGTGCGGCGAACCACGCCGATCACATCGTACCCCTTCTGCAAGAGCAACTCGGCCAGGTACGAACCGTCCTGCCCAGTAATCCCGGTGATGAGCGCCGTAGCCAACTTTCAGAACCTCCGTATCCCGCGGGACGTGTTCCCGGGGCCGGAGACTTGAGGACGACCCCTGTGTATTGTATACTGCAAGCTTGTGGACGTTTTGGTAGCGTTATCTGTCGTCGCTGGAGTCATTCCATGGCCCGAGTATGTGATATCTGTGGCAAAGGACCTGTTTTCGGGCACAACGTGAGCCACGCGAACAATAAAACCAACCGCCGCTGGAATCCGAACCTCCAGCGCGTTCGAGCTGTCGTCGACGGCAAGCCCCGTCGTATTCGCGTCTGTACGCAGTGCATTCGGTCCGGCAAGGTCGTGAAGGCTCCGCGCGGATCGGGCGTCACTCCGGACGTAACGGCCGCGGCCCCCTAAGAAAACGGGGACCACTGGGTCCCCATCAGTCGGTCCGATCGATCTGAAGATCGCTCATTCCGGAAGCAACTCGATCCTGGCGATCTCGGCCCCATCTCCGGCGCGGGCTCCCATTTTTAGAATACGGGTGTAGCCACCGGGACGCGTGGCAAAGCGTGGACCGATTTCCTTGAATAGACGGTCCGCAACCGCACGGTCGCGGATTCTCCGCTCAATTTGCCGCCGTGCATGCAGGTCGCCACGGCGAGCAAGCGTGATCAAGCGCTCGGCAAACGGCCTGAGTTCCTTTGCCTTGGCTTCGGTTGTCTCGATCTTGTCGTGCTTGAACAAGGAGGTCGCTAGGTTGTTGAGCAACGCCCGCCGATGTTCCGCGGTGCGGCTCAACTTCTTACCTCGAACCCGGTGTCTCACGACGGTTGCCTCGTCGCGGGGGCGTCAGCCCCACTCACCGCCGGCTCAAGGCCGGCACCAGGCCCCACCAGGGGCCCCCCAGCAGCGTCGAACTCCATCCCGAAATGGAGGCCCTCGCGCTGCAGGAGATCGGCGATTTCACCAAGCGCCTTTTCGCCCACGTTCTTGACCTTCAGCATGTCTTCTTCAGAGTGCCGAACCAGATCGCCCAGCGTGTTAATGCTGGAGTTCTTGAGCGAGTTCACCGATCTGACCGACAGCCCGCACTCGTCAATCGGCCGCGCGAGAAGCTCTTGAATGCGCGCCACGTCCTGTCCGTCGTCGGGTTCGTCACCGCCGGTAATCTCCGGGACGCTACTGAACTCGAAGAACAGTTTGACGTGCTCCTGGAGCAGCGCCGCCGCACACGCGACGGCGTCCTCCGGCGTGATCGTCCCATCGGTCTCGACGGTCATCGCCAACCGGTCGAAATCCGTCCGCTGCCCGACTCGCGTTTCCTCCACGGTGAAATTGGCGCGCCGGACCGGGTTGTAAATCGAGTCAATCCGAATCAGGTCGACGGGAAGCGACCGATCCACCGGATGTTGCGCCGCCTCCACGTAGCCGCGGCCACGATTGACGAAGAACTCCCCTGACAGCTCGAGATCTTCTTGCAAGGTGAACAACAAATGCTCGGGATCCGGGATCTGAACCGACCCGTGCGGCTCCAGATCTTTGGCGCGAACCGGACCGGCCTTCGCCGTGGTCAGGTGCAACACGACCTCCTCCACGTCTTCGGCGAGAATGAGCGTCAGGGCCTTGAGGTTGCGGATGATCTGATGGATATCTTCGGCCACTTCGGGCACCGTCTGGTGCTCGTGCTCGACGTTGTCGAGCCGAAACGCCCATACGGCCGCCCCCTGAAGTGACGACAGCAGCATGCGTCGCAACGCGTTGCCGAGCGTACGGCCAAACCCCCGCTCGAGCGGCTGCAGCCGGAACTCCGCAGCGTGGGGAATCCCCTCCACCGGTGTCTTTTCGACCACTTGTGGTCGCACGAGGCTGCTAAGATCGACTTTCATAGCGTGTTACTTGGAGTAAAGCTCGACGATGAGCTGTTCTTGGGCCACGAGTGGTATCGCGTCTCGCGTCGGTCTCTCGGTCACTCTGCCCGACGCCTTCTTAGTGTCGACCGCTATCCACGAAACCGGCGCCCCTCTGGACAGTGCCTCCAGCGAAGCGCGCACTGACGCCAGGTCGCGGCTTCCTTCACTGAGACCGACCTCTTCGTTCGGTCGCACCTGATACGAAGGCACATCGACCACCCGCCCGTTGACTTCGACGTGACGGTGTCGGACGAGTTGACGGCCCGCCCGTCTACTGGAGGCAAATCCCATACGATACACGATGTTGTCCAGGCGCAGCTCCAGCGCGGTCAGCAAGTTCGCTCCGGTCACGCCGGGCAAGTGGCGCACCTTGTCGAACGTCGTGCGGAACTGGCGTTCGGACAAGCCATAGGTGCGCTTCACTTTCTGCTTCTCGCGCAGCTGCCTCGCGTATTCCGACACTTTGCGGCGCCGACCCGGCGAGGGGCCGTGTTGTCCTGGAGCGTAGGGCTTTCGCTCGATGCCACACTTCTCCGTCAAACACCGCGTGCCTTTGAGGAAGAGCTTCTCTCCCTCCCGGCGGCACAGCTTGCAAACGGGTCCAGTATGACGTGCCACGCCTAGACCCGCCTCTTCTTGGGAGGTCGGCAACCGTTGTGGGGAATCGGCGTAACGTCGCGAATGGAGAGTATCTGAAGGCCTGCGGAAGCCAACGCCTGGATGGCCGACTCACGGCCCGACCCCGGACCCTGAACCCGAACGTGCAACCGCTTTACACCCAAATTAGCCGCCTCACGCCCACAGTTTTCCGCGGCCACTGTTGCCGCGAACGACGTCGACTTCTTCGAACCCTTAAATCCCGACTTTCCCGCTGAGCCCCACGCGACGGTATTTCCCTTCAGATCCGAGATGGTGATCAGCGTGTTGTTGAAGGTCGCGGTGATATGGGCCACCCCTTCGGCCTCAACGATTTTCTTTGCCCTCTTACCCGATTTTGGCTTAACCATACCTATTTTTTCGCCACCTTCTTTTTGCCCGCGATCGCACGGCGGGGTCCTTTTTTCGTTCGCGCGTTGGTGTGGGTCCGTTGGCCGCGACACGGCAAGCCGCGTCGGTGTCGCAACCCGCGGTAGCTCCCGATGTCCATGAGTCGCTTGATGTTCATCGCGACCTCGGTGCGCAGCGCCCCTTCCACCTTGACCTCGCGCTCGATTATCTGGCGCAACCGCGCGACCTCGGCATCCGAGAGATCCCGCACGCGGGTGTCTGGTGCCACCGCCGTGTCAGCCAAGATGCGTTGGGACGTGGTTGTGCCGACTCCATAAATATAGGTGAGGGCTACACCCACACACTTTTCGCGCGGAAGGTCCACGCCGGCGATGCGCGCCACCTCAGCCCTGGCGCTGCTTGTGCTTGGGGTTGCGGGAGCAGATGATCCGGACCACTCCGCGGCGACGAATCACCTTGCAGTGCTCACACATCCGCTTGACGCTGGAACGGACTTTCAAACTCGACTCCAAACAAGGGGATTTAGCTCAAGCTTGTAAATGTAGAAGGGGGCTAAGTTGGACGCAAGTGAGGACTTACGGATGGTAGTGATCCAACTGACCCTACGGGGTAATGCGGATCTCGCGGAGGAGCCAGCGGCCATCGACTCGACGGAACCCCAAGAACACCGTCTCGACCCGCTCGTCGGAGGTGCGCTGAACCACATATCGGCGCACGAGCTCGGCGTACGCGTGGTCGTCGGAGGCCTCCCGGATGTTCCGAAGTTCGAAGGCGATCTCGTTGGCGGACACCAGGTACTCCTCAAGCACGCGAGCCGCGTGAGCCGGACGGACGGATGGCGCGCGGCCACCCTCTGGAAACTGGAGCCGTACGGTGTCGCTCGACTCGACCAGACCGCTGAAGTCGTGCTGCAGCCACGCAAGGCGGGCCAATTCTACCGCCTGCTGGAGCGGCGACTGCGCGGCGACCCCTTCCGCAATGAGCAACATCAACACCGCGGCGAGCGCAGTCGCGCGGTGACTGTGCTCGCCGGGAGAGGCAACCGGGGTCAAGCGATCTCTTCGCATATCTGATTATACACCACGTCGGGCCGATCGGCCCCAATGACCGGCCGCCCCACCACGAGATGCGTGGCACCGGCGCGGACCGCGGTACGCGGATCGGCGACGCGTTTTTGGTCTCCAGGGTCCCCCCCACCCAGACGGATCCCCGGGACGACCAACCATGTCTCGGGTGCGACAATCGCACGCATGGCCTCCACCTCCAGCGGCGATGTCACAAACGCGTCAATGGCGTTCGCAGCCGCCAGCCGGACCAGACGAGCCACTTCCGCCGTGACGTCGGCATCGGCACGACCGACCGCCTCCCCGTAACTCGCGCTCGTATGGGACGTAAGGACCGACACCGCGGCCAACCGGACGGGACCGCCGGCCGCGGCCGCGGCCGCCAGCATCTCCGCGCCGCCCAGCGCGTGAACGCTCGCAAGGTCGACACCCAATTCTCGAGCCGCTCGCACCGCGCCCGTGACCGTATTCGGTATGTCGTGCCACTTGAGGTCCAAGAAGATCTTTATGCCTCGTTTCCGAAACTCCTCGATCACCGCCGGTCCGTGGCGCAGGAACAGCGTGGGGCCGATCTTGGCCCAGCGGAGGTCCGGCAGCGCATCGGCAAGGCGGAAGGCCTCGCTGTCCGTCGCGACATCAAATGCGACGATGACCTCAGCCACTGTCCATCCAAGCAGCAGCCAACCGCTCGGGCACCCGGGGATCCGCCAGCGCCGCGGTCCCCACCCCCACGAGGGTAGCGCCGGCCTGCATGTATTGTTTCACGTCGGCGAACACTCGAATGCCACCCACACCAATGACCGGAAGGCCCGTTCTCTGATGCACCCGCCAGGTTGCCAACACGCCGATGGGCAAGAGCGCAGGTCCGCTCACGCCACCCGAGCTGGCTCCTAACCTCCCGACAGCTTTTCCCGTGCCATTGCCGGCCCCATAGAGAGCACCCGGCAAGGTGTTGACCACGGTGAAACCGGCCGCGCCGGCGCCCGCTGCGATCTCAGCCGATGCGGCGATATCGGGCAGCGTGGGAGCCAACTTCACGATGAGTGGCTTGCTCGTAGCCTCCCCGCACTCGCGAACCAGATCGGTGAGCACGCCCTCATCGGCACCGAATTCCTCGCCGCCGCGCGCGGTGTTGGGACATGACACATTGAGTTCGAACGCGGTAACGACCGAGTGGTCGCCCAGAGTTCTCACAACCTCGACGTAATCGTCCTGGGTGTCGCCCACGACGTTGACGATGACTCGGGCACGCTCCAGGTGTCGCTCCAGCCACGGTAACTCGCGCGATGCGACGCGCTCCACGCCGGGATTGGCCAATCCCACCGAGTTCAGCATACCCCCGAAGAATTCGGCGACTCGAGGGCTCGGATTCCCAGCACGGGGCTCGGGACTCACCGCTTTGGTGATCAGACCACCGAGGCGTTCGAGTTCGATCACGCCGCCCACCTCGCGCCCGAACCCCGCGGTTCCGGCAGCCAGGAGTATCGGATTCTGAAATGTGGTCCCGAATACCTGGATCATCACCGAGGCCGTATGATTTCGCGAACGAGCAGGGTACGGAGCGAATCTTCCACTGCCGTGTACGCCGCCGAGAACTCTCCGCTCGCCGCCAGAGTATACGGCGACGTCGGATACTCGTTTCTGACGATGGCACGGAGGGAATCGGCCGTGTCGAGGCGAAGTGCGGCCGCCGCAAGCAAGGCCTTCGGCGCGATGACCGACTCGGGATACCGTTCTCTGACCAACAGGAACAACCGAGCCGCGAGTGGCAAGGCCGCGAGTGAGTCCCGCGCCGTTTCGGCGCCTCGGAAAATTCGCAGGTCGGCGTGACGCGGCGCCGGGGTTTCGATAGCCAACACGATGCCATCGAGCAAATCTGCAAACCCGCCTGCCACGGTCACGACCTCTCCCCCCTCAAGCATCAACGAGCCGAACTCGTCCGTCAGTTCGACCACCTGTTCGAGATCGGTTGTTCGCCGAATCTGGGCGATCGCGAGGTGGGCGCGGGCTACGCGACCCTCCAGCGAATCGCCCGCCGCCGTCACCGCCGCCGTAAAACGATCAGCCGCGTAGGCGGGATCGGCAGGGGTCCAGCGGACACCATCGGCCATGAGCAAACGAGCACGCTCACCACTG